>CAYJKA010000050.1:0-12469 GCA_964370655.1 uncultured Treponemataceae bacterium
GGAAGTTTTTTCATTGACTTTTTATAGGAGTATATATGTCTAAAGTTCGATCAAATGCTAAAATAATTTTTGACAGAGTTACCATTGCTGTCCTATTTATATTTTCTCTTGTATTCGTATTTCCTTTTTATTGGACAATAACTGGTTCCTTTAAGAATTTGCGAAGTTCTCTAATACTACCTCCAGAATGGTTCCCAAAAACTCCTACTATGGAATCTTGGGAAAAACTTTTCAATCAACCAGCAATAGAGTGGTTTATAAATAGTTTTATTATTTCACTTGCAACTATGGCGTTGGTTTGTTTAGTTTCTACTTTAGCGGGTTATGTTTTGGCAAAAAAACGCTTTTATGGACGCATTGCAATTTTTAGTATGTTTGTGTTTGCCATGGCACTTCCTAAGCAAGTTGTACTTGTACCTCTTGTTCAGCTTGTAAGCTTTTTAAACTTTCACGATACTTTGTTAGCAGTAATCTTGCCTGCAGTAGGGTGGCCGTTTGGGATATTCTTAATGAAGCAGTTTTCTGAAAGCATTCCAACAGAGCTTTTGGAAGCTTCAAAAATTGATGGTGCAAGTGAATTGCGAGTATTTACAACAATTGTAGCCCCTATGGTAAAACCAGGAATAGGAGCATTGGCAATTTTTACTTTTATTTCTAGTTGGAATGATTATTTCCTACAACTTATTATGTTAAATTCAAGAGCAAATTTAACGTTACAACTTGGATTAGCAACATTAATGAGCGAGTTTGGTGTAGATTTCGGTCTACTTATGGCAGGAGCAACGCTTTCTGCATTGCCTATAATTGTTGTATTTATAACATTCCAAAAATCATTTACGCAAGGAATTATGATTGGAGCAGTTAAAGGATAGTATATAGTGCTTAAAAAGCATTGAAAATAAATTAAATATTTTTAGGAGTAAGTATGAATGCCGTGACAAAATGGTGTCACAACATTCATTTAAGAGTTTGCGTTGCAAACTCAATATAGTATGTCGTATTCTAAACAACGTTTAGAAACAGCTTGAAAAAAATTACTTCAAATACTGAAGTATTTTCAATAATTTTTTATAGGAGTAAGTATGAGTTTAGAAAAGTACAAGGGAGTTGTCCCTGCATTTTATGCATGTTATGATGATGATGGAAAAGTAAGCCCAGAGCGAACACAAGCTTTTACACAGTATTACATTGATAAAGGCGTACATGGATTATATGCTTGTGGTTCTTCTGGTGAATGTATTTATCAAACAGTTGAAGAAAGAAAAATCACATTAGAAAACATAATGAAGGTTGCTAAAGGAAAGATACCTGTAATTGCTCATGTTGCTTGTAACGATATTGAACAAAGTAAAGAACTAGCTCGCCATGCTGAAAGCTTAGGTGTAGATGCAATAGCTTGTATCCCGCCAATTTACTTTAAGCTTTCTGACAGTCAAATTGCTATTTACTGGAATGAAATATCAAAAGCAGCACCAAATACAGACTTTATGATTTATAACATTCCGCAACTTGCAGGAGTGGCACTATCAGTTCCTTTGTTAAAAGAGATGTTGAAAAACCCTCGTGTTATTGGTGTAAAAAACTCTTCAATGCCAACACTCGATATTTTGAACTGGAAAGCAGTATGTGGTAAAGATAAAGTAGTTTTCAATGGACCAGATGAACAATTTATTGCAGGTTTAGCAATGGGTGCAGATGGTGGTATTGGTGGAACATATGGTGCAATGCCGGAACTTTTCATTAAAATGTATGATCTCATGAATAAAAATGAAGTTGCTAAGGCTAGAGAAATACAGTTTGATGCTGTAGAGATTATTGTAGATCTTTGTTCATGCAAAGGTAATATGTACGGTGTTATAAAAGAAGTACTAAAAAGAAATGGCATGAATATTGGTACAGCACGCCTACCTTTAGCTCAAATTGAAAAAGAAGATGAAGCAAAAATTGATGCGGTTTATGCTAAGATTAATGCAGCCATAGAAAAATATAAAAATTACTAACGAATTAGTATGAAATTAACTTCTAAAGAAAGAGCAATAAGGTTTATTAAAGGTGAAAAAGTAGACTATCTACCTTTTCACCCATTGGTAATGCAGTATGCAGCAACTTTAACAGGAGTCCCTTTTGGTGAATATTGTCTTCAGCCTGATAGGCAGGTTGAAGCAATGCTTGGCTTTTCAGAAAAATATGGTTTGGATTACGTGCATCCTTCAGGTTTTCCTTATTGCGAAGCCGGAGCTTATGGTTTGGATGTTATCTATCCCCATGATAATTTACCTCATCCTAAAGGCAATTTGATTGTTGACTTTGAATCTGACATAAAAAATATTGTCCCACTTGACATTGAGTCAAACAAAGCAATGATGAATAGAGTTAAAGGAATTGCTACTTATGTTGTAAAGGCCGGTGAAGAATTATTTATTGCAGGTCACACAGAAGGGCCTTTAGCAGAGTATTGCGATTTACGCGGAATGACTGATGCTTTCATGGATTTTTATGATTTTCCTGATGAACTCCATGAAGTCTTTTCTGTTATTACAGAAAATGCTAAAAAGTGGATGACGCTTCAAGCGCAGGCTGGATGTCATGTAATGTCAATTGGAGATGCTGCGACATCACAAATTAGTGAAGACTTATATGTTGAATATATACTTCCACACCATAAGTCTATCATAGATCATGTGTCTTCACTGGGAATTTACTCAAAATTTCATATTTGTGGTAACACCGAGAAAATTATACCTCATTTAATTAAGGCTGGTGCAAATATAATCGATGTTGACCACTTAGTGCATAACTTTGAAAGGTTTATTCCAATGCTTGGAGAAAATCAGGTTTTTTGTGGAAACCTAGATCCAGTTGGTGTAATAAAAAATGGTACACCGGATTCAATAGCATTAGCTGTAAAAGAGCTTATTGATAAGACAAGTTCAAAATGTATGATATCAGGTGGATGCGAAATACCAAAAGATACACCTATTGAAAACTATAACGCTATGCTACAAGCAACAATAGCCTATAGCAATATATAATAATTAAAAGGAAAAGTAATGAGTATTAACAAAACTGAATATGCAAAAGAATATTGCGAAACTCTAGTAGAAACAATTTTGCCATTTTGGCTAAAGTATGGTATAGACAATGTGAATGGTGGAATCTATACTGGGCTTGATAAAGATGGGTCAATAATTGAAACTGATAAGTCTGTTTGGTTTCAAGGTAGAGCACTTTGGACATTTGCCACATCAAGCATTTTATTGAAAGAAAAACAAGAAAAAAATGGCAAAGATTATTCTGAGCTTGTGGAAAAATGTATAAGCGCCAGTGAATCAATAGTTTCATTTATTGAAAATTACTGTACCGATCCTAGTGATGGAAGAATGTATTTTAGAGTAACAAAAGATGGTAAGCCGGTTGTAAAAAGACTTCGATATGTTTTTAGTGAAACATTTGCAGTTATTGGCTTCGCTTCTTATGCTCGAGCAACAGGAAAAAAAGAATATTGTGACAAAGCGTTTGCTATTTTTGAAAATGTATTGAAAATATTAAATACTAAAGGCATTCTCATTCCAAAATTCGACCCAAATAATAGAGACTCAAGAGGTTTTGGACTACCGATGATTCTTCTTAATACTGTAGCAGAACTTAGGCTATGTTTTGAAATGTTTGATCCTTCAAAAATATCATTATGTAATGAAATTATAGACAAGCAATTGGAAGAAATAAAAACATACTTTGTTAGACCTGAGCTTGAAGTTGTAATTGAACAATGTAACTTTGATGGATCTATACAACATGACCATATTGAAGGACGACAGCTTAACCCAGGACACGCAATTGAAGGTGCATGGTTTATAATGAAAGAAGGCTTGTACAGAAAAGATGCAGAACTTCAAAAGTTTGGAGTTACTATGTTGGATTGGATGTGGAAATGGGGCTGGGATGAAGAACATGGCGGCATTATATATTTCAGAGATCTTGATGGGAAAAGTTGTAGTGAATACTGGCATGATATGAAATTTTGGTGGCCTCAAAATGAAGCTGTTATTGCAACAATGTATGCATATAATATCACAAATGATTCAAAATATTCAGCTAATTTCGAACAAGCACATACATATTTTAAGGAAAGATTTTTAGATACAGAATATGGTAGTTGCTTTGGATACTTTCACAGAGATGGAACACGCTCAACAGATCTAAAAGGAAATATGTATAAAGGTCCATTTCATACTCCAAGAATGTATTTAGAAGTAATGCAAGGTTTTGAAAATTAGATTTTAATTAAGCCACTTATATAGTTTTACCTATATTAAGGAAATATAGACTATAATTTTTGTATGATTATGGTTTATATTTCCTTTTCTTTTATGTTGTTGGTTTACATTTTTAATAGAACATGATATCTTATAAGTATAACTTATTAAAGGAATTATATGTCTAAAACTGCGCGATTATCAATGCTTTTTACCTTTGTTTTTCTACTACTTGTTTTTAGTTGCTCTCAGCAAAATGAACAGACGACAATTACATGGTGGAGCTTTCCTACCTTTGGAAATGATTCTAGTTTTGAAAAAGAACTTATTGAAGCTTTTGAAAAAAAGTATCCAAATATTACTGTAGAATTTGAATTAATATCTTTTGAAGATGGACCTTCAAAGATTGAAGCTGCAATTGCATCAAAGACTGGGCCCGATTTTACATACGATTCTCCAGGAAGAATTATTTCTTGGGGTAATAGAGACCTTCTTGTGCCCTTAAATGACATAATAGAGCCCGTAAAAGATACTTTAGCAACAGGCCCCCTAAGTGCTTCAAAAGATGAAAAAGGCAATTATTATATGTACCCAATTCATTCTGGTGGTTTTACAATGGCTTTTAACAAGAACTTGCTTGAAGATTTAGGTTTACTTGAAATGTTACCTTATAATAGAGAAGGGCGCGTGTGGTCACTTGATGAGTATGAATCTTTATTAAGAGCATTAAAAGAGAAATTGCCACCTGGAAAGGTTCCAGCAGTATTTTATGCAAAGTCAGCAGCCGGGGATCAGGGCACAAGGGCCTTTATGGTAAACTTATATGGTGACGCTCCACTAATGAATAATTCGCTTACAGAATATACTTTTAATAGTGCAAATGCTATAAAAAATGCCAAGTGGCTTCAAATGGCAGTACAAGATGGTTTAATGCTTAATGGTTCTACATTGCAGTCTGGAAACGCCATTGATATGTACTGTGCATCTACTTCAGCAAGCACAATTCTCTTTTCATTGCAATTAGAAAAAATAAATAAAGATAAAATAAATTATAATGGTGAATATTTTGAATCAATTTATATGCCATTTCCCAATAATACAGAGCAACCTGTTTTAGAATTTATTGTAGGCGGCCCTTGTATTTTTGATAATGGTGATAATAAAAAAATTGAAGCTGCGAAAAAGTTTATAACCTTTATGGCTCAAGATGAAGTATATGCTCCAAAACTAATAAATGCCACAGGTTTATTTCCTGTATCTTCTAATATTTCCGTAAACTTATCAACACCTGAAGAAGAGTGGAATGCACAAGCAGTTAAATATTTTGGAGCATATTATAATTCTACACCTAATTTTGCTACTATGAGACAGTTATGGTATCCTGCTATGCAAGATATTCTAAAAGGATTGGATGCATCTATAGTGCTTAATGACTTTACTGTAAATGCTAATAAGTAGAATAGAAAGATAGCTAATGGTAAATACCTGCTTAATTCATTTTATGCAGCTATTTACCTCTTTTTTTTATGTAGTTTTTTGTTTTCAAACATATCTTTATCTGCAATTGCAAGAACCTCGGCAAAATCCTTTCCATCTTTTGGATAACTTGCACATCCAATACTGCTAGATATTCGAATTTCGTGGCCGTCAATATAAAAAGGATTCTCAGAAAGTCGTAATAATCTGCTTTTTACTTGTTTACTATCTTCTTCATGCTGCTTTAGAGGGAAAATAATAACAAACTCGTCCCCGCCTACGCGAGAAATAAAAGTATCCTTTCTAAATTGGCTTAAAAGTCTTTCAGCAAAAAGAGCTAATAATTTATCGCCTATTTCATGACCATATGTGTCATTTACTGGTTTGAACATATTTAAATCAAGGTAATAAATTGTATATTCGCTTTTTAGTGACGCAGTGCTTCTTTCTTCATATTTATCTAAAGCTCTTCTATTGTATAAGTTTGTTAACGAATCTGTCAATGCTTGTGTATGTGCTATTTTTGTTCTTTTTTCTGTTTGCCTAAAAGCAATAAATATTAATATTGTAACTGTTAGCATTGCAAAGGCTTCTAAAAAGATATCTATACATATTGCAGCCATTGCATCATTTTCGTACATTGAAATTTGCCAAATTCCTTGACCAATATTAAAATCTAATGATATTTTTGTTTCATTTTCTACATAATTTTGTGAACTATAGAGCTCAACCTTATTTCCAAGATAACTTGATTGAATAGTGTATTCATAATTTAGTTCTTCTAAATTATCCAGACCAGTATGTTTAAGTAATGACTCTGTTGGTCGTATAACAGCAGATAAAAATCCCCAAAACTCTTGGCTTCCATTATTATTTATAAAAACAGGATTTCTAGCTACAAGTGCATTTTCTCCTGTAACTATGTGATATGGCCCTGAGTAAGTGATTTCTTGGGTTTCTATTGCTGTTTTAGCATCTATAACTGCTGTTTCATCTTCAAATACATTGTAGCCTATTAGTTCTTCATTTCCTTCTTGAGGATACACCCGTTCTGTTATACCTTTTGGCATATATACTAGCGCAAAATGACTACTTTTATCATATGACATTGCCAGCATTGTGTCTATTTCTTCATTGGGGATGTAGCCTGCTGCCGCTACTAGTAATGTGTCTAGTATTTCTGTTGCATCAGCTGCTTCTTTTACTACAGCGGTAACTCTTTCTGCATATAGGGATATGAGATATTCTATGTTTTTATTATTTTCTTTTGTTAATGAATTGAAACGGGCATAAACTGTAATAGCACAAATTAAAAGCATCGCAATGAGAATCGCTTTAGATATCTTCATATTCTCCACCTTTAATTGTTATTTTTGTACTATATATCCTATTCTAAAATATACAGTAAATCTTGTCAAGGTGAGACCTTCTAAATTCTGTTAATTTGTCTTATTTTGTGCAGTTTACATCATCGTAAGAATGATTCTTTTATGGTGTCTTTTGCTCGGTTGAGTATTTTTTTTATTTCAACTTCGCTATAAGGTTGAATGTCATTGTATCTTTCATCTAGGCAGTTATCATTTCTAAATTGTGCAAAAAACCACCGTGCATCTTTTGGTAATAGATTTGCCATTTTATCTATGTTTTCTAGGTTCACTAGAGGAGGGCATAATACTGTTCTAAACTCTCTCATTTCTGTAGGATATTGCATTAAGAGTTCTATTGTTTGTTGTAGCTTTTCTGTTGCATTGTCAGAATATTTTAAAATGCTATAATTATCTGGATTTGTTTTAATATCCATAGCGACATAATCTGGACTTGTTTCTGCATTTGATAGGAGCTCTTCTAGCATTTCTGGTAATAATCCATTTGTATCTAGCTTTACTTTGTAACCAAGTGCTTTTGCCCGTTGTATCATCATAGCTGTTTCTTTATATAAAAGAGGCTCCCCACCTGATAAAACAAATCCAGATAATACGTTTTGTCGTTTTTCAAGGTGTGCAAATACAGCTTCTATATCTTCAATGTCTGCTTCGGGAACTTGTCCTAAAACTAATTCTCCATTGTAGCAATAGGGGCATCTAATATTACAGCCACTTAAAAAATAAGTGGCTGCAACGCGCCCAGGGAAATCCACTAGGCTTGTTTTAATTAATGTTCCTTTAAGCATAATGCCTTAAGCTACACATTCACATTTTACTGTTAGTAAAGAATTGAGTTCTGACACATTATGTGCTCTACCAAGCTCTGTTCCAGACTTATCAAAAACAATAACTGTAGGTGCTGAAAGTACACCCATTTTTGAAGCACTTTCAAGCCCTTCTGGTGTATCAACATCGATATGGATACCTGTAACTTCTAGTGTTTCCAATCGTTTTTTTACTGGTTGACAGTTTGGGCAAGTTCTGCGTGAAAAATATTCATAGTATACTTCTTCAGCTGAACACTCTGGAGTGTTTGTAACTTCATTTACTGGTGTTTTTTCTTCAGCTTCCACTACAACTTCTGAATTTTTTAAGTTTGATTCATCGCTATCCCAAATAAACTGTTTTCTAATGTCGTATTCATCTCGCTTACCTTTGTTCCAGTTTCTAACAGATCTATAATACCCTACAATTCGAGCGTATACTTCTGTTTCTGTTCCACGTACATTTTGCAAAGCTTCTTGAGTTTGTGCAATTTCTTCTTCGATTTGTGCAATTGTTCTTGCTTCGGTCATTTTTCCCTCCCAAATTAAATGCGTATACTGCGCATACTATTTGAATATTGTTAGTTTAGCATATTTATGCTGTTTTATCTATTAATTTCTTTTTTTCTTGCTGCAATTTTTGTATTTTTTGCTTTAATTCATTTTCTCGTTCTTCGCGGCACTTTGGACACTCAAAAACTTCCCCATTTAAATAACCATGTACTTTACATATTGAATATATTGGCGATATGGTTATATATGGAATTTTATAGTTGCTTACAACTGCTTTCACTAAGTCTCTACAAGATTCCCAATCTTTTACGGCTTCTCCCATAAGAGTATGGAATACAGTACCACCTGTATATTTTGTTTGCAATGATTCTTGATGATCCATTGCTTCAAAAATATCACTTGTAAAATCAACTGGAAGTTGAGATGAATTTGTATAAAAAGGATCCTTGTCACCAGAAGTAATAATATCAGGATATGCTTCTTTATCATGTTTTGCTAAACGATATGATGTACTTTCTGCTGGAGTTGCCTCAAGATTAAAAAGTTCACCTGTTTCTTCTTGGTATGCTGACATTCTTTCTCTCATATGAATGAGCACTTTTTCAGCAAACGCTTTTCCTTTTTCTGTTGTAATGTCTTGACCTAAGAAGTTAATACAACATTCATTCATACCACACAAACCAATGGTGTTAAAGTGGTTATTTAATGTAGTTAAATAACGGCGAGTGTAGGGGAAAAGGCCTCCATCTAAAAGATGCTGAACTACTTTTCTCTTTGCACTTAAACTTTGCTTAGCTAGATCCATTAAGTAGTCAAGGCGATCAAAAAACTGTCTTTCGGTATTAGTTACGAAAGCAATTTGAGGTAGATTTATAGTTACTACACCTAAAGAACCTGTAAATTCATCTGAACCAAAAAGTCCACCACCACGTTTTCGAAGTTCTCGTTTGTCCAATTGAAGTCGGCAACACATAGAGCGAACATCACTTGGATTAAGATCTGAGTTAACAAAATTCTGAAAATATGGTGTTCCATATTGCGCTGTCATTGCAAATAATAGTTTTGCGTTGTCTGTATTCCAATTAAACTCTTTTGTAATGTTATATGTTGGAATAGGGTATTGGAAACCTCTACCTGCAGCATCACCTTCAATCATAAGTTCAATGAATACTTTGTTAATAATATCCATTTCGCCCTGACAATCAGCATATGTAAAGTCTTGTTCTTTTCCGTCTGCCAATGCTGGTTTGTCCTTTAAATCTTCAGGCACAGTCCAGTCAAGAGTAATGTTCGTAAAGGGTGCTTGTGACCCCCATCTACTAGGTGTATTTACACCGTAAATGAAACTTTGTAAGCACTGTCTTACTTCTTTTTCTGTTAATCCATCTTTTTTAACAAATGGTGCAAGATAGGTATCAAAAGAACTAAATGCTTGCGCTCCAGCCCATTCATTTTGCATTATTCCCAAAAAGTTTACAATTTGTTGAATGAGGGTAGATAAGTGTTTTGCAGGTGTTGAAGTAATTTTATCAGGAACTCCACCTAATCCTTCTACGATAAGCTGCCTGATTGACCAACCTGCACAGTATCCAGAAAACATTGAAAGATCATGAATATGAAAAGCGGCTGTTTTGTGTGCTTCTGCAACTTGTTCTGAATAGATATTTTTAAGCCAGTAATTAGCGGTCATGGTACCTGAATTATGTAAAATCAAACCACCTAATGAAAAGTTAACATTTGCATTTTCATTAACACGCCAATCGGACTGACTTAAATATCCATCCATTGTTGCATCGATATCGAGCATTAAATTTTTCGCATCTCTAATTGCTTCATGCTTAGATCTATAAAGAATGTAAGCCTTTGCAACCTTTACTTGATTTTGTTCTATAAGAACAGTCTCAACGATGTCTTGAATTTCCTCGATTGCAGGAATTGAGTTTACGTGTCTTTGTGACATAAACTCACAAAGCTGTTCTTCAACTTTTTGAGTTAAAGTTTCAGCTTTCTCTGCATTTTCTTTCCCCTCCACAGCGACAATTGCCTTAGCTATTGCTTCAACAATTTTCGCTCGGTTGTAATCCCCAATTTCTCCCGAGCGTTTCACTACTTGCTTGATGAACATGACCGAATCATTTTCTTTTTTTTGTGCACCCAAAAAGTTCTTCCATTCTGGGAACACTGTTTCTTTACTCTGCTCTTGCTTACCCACTTATTTCTCCCCAAGCTTATTTACTTCTGTAATAAACTCTTGTAAATTTTCATAATTTCTATATACTGAGGCGAATCTAATGTAGGCGACTTTATCTATGGTGTGTAACGTTTCAAGAACCAAATCTCCTAATTCTTCAGTGGAAATTTCTCTTGTTCCTTTGCCTTTCATTATAGCCTTTTCTGTTATTTCATGTACAATACTTTCAAGCATTTGAGTTGATACGGGTCTTTTTTCTAAGGCTCGTTCAATTCCCTTTTCCAGTTTGGCTCGTTCAAAAGGCTGTCTTCGTTCATCCTTTTTTACAACCATAAATGGTTTTTCTTCGATATGCTCGTAGCTTGTAAATCTATACCCACAACTAATACACTCTCGTCTTCTTCTAATGCTTTCTCCATTAGTCATAGTTCTTGATTCGAGTACCTTATCATCAAGACTTTCACAGTATGGACATCGCATAAAAACCCCTTCGTATATAGTGTTTTGTCGTGATTTTTAACATTATAACACACTATATCTGCCGTTGCAAGTAGTTTTTGAAAAAAAGTGATTAATTATTAAAAGTTTTTGTTACTTTTTTTGATTTTTTTCTTCAAGAAAATTCGTGTAGAGACTAATTAGCTTTTCAGTTAATGCTTCAATTGTCCAAGTCTGTCCCCATTCAATTGCTTCTTTACTTTTTTGTTTGTAAAGTACTTCATCGCTTAAAAGTTGGTGGAGTCTTTGTGTAAATTCTTCAAGATTATCAGGCACCATAAATCCGCCATTATCACCTTGCATAACATCAACTGTTCCTCTTTCACCAATTGCAACAACTGGAATCCCACGAAGCATTGCCTCTATTGTAACAAGCCCTTGTGTTTCAGTTTTGCTAGAAAAAGTAAATAAAGTGGAAAGACTATATATGTATGGTAATTCAGATCTATCTACATAGCCTGTAAACACTGCTGAATTACCCAAATTTCGTTTTTTTGCATTCTCTTTAAGTTCATCAAGGTATGGTCCACCCCCAATAAAAAGAAGTGCTAGATCATTGTGATCTTTTTGGAGGCGTTCAAAAACGTCATATAAAAAATCTAAGTTTTTTTCTTTTGCAATACGACCAACAAATAAAAGAATGCGTTTATTTTTTAGGCTAGGGTATTTGTTAAAAAATGCAATCTTGTGAGTTTCTAATTCCTTTTGATCAACATCCAAAAAGTTACTGGAAATGCCAGTAGGAAGTATATTAATACTTTTTGTAATACCATAACTGTCTCTAGCAATTGATTCAATACGAGTTGTAGGTACAATAACAACATCTGCACTTTTCAAATAAAATTTAATCATTCTCCGGCTTATTGCTTTTATAATATCGCCGCCGTAACGTCTTGGAATGTAACCTGCTACATATTCATCCCAAAGAGTGTGAAATGTATAAAACAATGGAATTTTTTTGTACTTTGCATACGTTAAACCAAAATAGCCAATAAAATATTCACTGTGCAAGTGAATTATATCAGGTTTAAACTCATCTACTCTCTTTTTTACAGAAAACCATTGATCTAAGTGAGCTAGCCTATCTTCCTTGGAAAAAACAAGCTTAATTCCTGTAACGCGAAATACCTCATACGGTAAATCACTATCATCAATTGGCGTTTGATTGTCAGTAAAATATTGAGGAATATCAGAATCTTTTTCAATGTATTTAGGACAAATAATTAAAACTTCATGTCCCAAAGAAACTAATTGTCTAGTATACGAATCTACAGATATGGCCACACCATTAATTCTTGGCATAAAGGCATCGGAAAACATAGCAATTTTCATTAAACAATTATAATA
>CAYJKA010000051.1:0-11742 GCA_964370655.1 uncultured Treponemataceae bacterium
GTAAAAATAAAAAGTGGTACGGCTATTAAAACATAGTTTGAAAACAATTGATTCATTACTTGGTTAGCAACAAGCGTTAAGTTTAAATCGCTTAGCAAAAAGTAAAAAACACCTGCAGCAAGCATACCAATTGAAATTGGCATTTTTAATATAAAGATAAGCACAAAGAGTATAAGTGCTACGATTAATGGAAAACTCATACTATTGTTTCTCCTCTATAGTGATTTTCTCAGAAACTTGTCCGTTTCTTTTTGCTAAATACTTATCAAATTCAGTATCAAATGTTCGTTCGATAAGCTCAATATCATGCCCTGCTTTAATTGAAGCTATAGACTCAAATACTTCAATTACTTGATAAACAATTACATCTATGAGCATAACTAAGAATGGCGCAAAAACCAAACTCATATTTATTTTAAGTACTGATGTACTTTGAAATTCCATAAAAGTTATAAATTCAAAAGAAGGTACAATTATTATTGCAAATGCAAAAATAATTATAGCATTTCCTATAATACTAAAAATATGCTTTTTTGTGTTGTCCATAGAATCACAAATTAATGTGAACATTACATGGGATTTTTTTCTTGCAGCAAAACAAGCGCCAAGAGTAACAACCCAGCAAAAACTTACAAGAGTTAATTCAACAGTCCAAGTCAATGGAGCATTCATTATATAGCGAAAAAATATTTGTAAAATAAATGTTACAAACATTATAACAAAGCTTATTGACGGAATATATACTTCAAAAACATCGCGAATATGTTTTCCGATTACTTTAACGTTATTCATTACGTATACCTTTTTGTATCAGTTTGGTGTAAAAGGATGTGTAAATACAAACTGATTCAGTTTTAATTGATAAATGGGTGAAAAGCAAGTGTAGAAACCTACACTTGCTTTTATAATTAGTTAGCGTTTTGAATATCAGCTAAAAGATCTTTGTCCCAATCTTTTGTGAATTCTGCATCTGAAAGGTATGCATCAAGTACTGTAGTTTGGAATGCTTCTAAGTCAGCATAGTAAACGTTGAGTCCTTCACCTTTTAAGAATGCAATTGCGTCAGCTTCTTTTGCTAAGTTTTGTTCGTCACAAACTTTTCGACCAGCTTCAATAGCTTCCATTACCCAACCTTTTTGTTCTTCAGTTAAAGATTCCCATTTTGCAAGGTTAATAACTGGCCAAACTTGGTCTACAAGGTGGTTAGTAATTGAAATTGATTTTGTTACTTCATAGAATTTTGCAGAAATAACAGTTGGAAGTGGGTTTTCTTGACCTGCAATTGTTTTTGATTGAAGTGCTAGGTATAATTCTGTAAAAGCTAAAGGAGTAGGACTTGCACCCATTGCTTGTCCAAGTTTAATCCAGCTTTCTGAACCAGGCATTCTCAAGTTTACACCTTTTAAATCTGCAGGAGTTTTAATTGCTTTGTCTTCTACTAAGTTGATTTGACGTGTACCTAGGTACCATGCGCCTAAAGGTAATACACCTTGTTCTTCTGCGATACGAGCAAAAGCACCTTTACCAATTTCGCCATTAAGTACGTTTGTCATTTGTTCATAACTATTGAAAACATAACCTGCACCAAACATTGAAACCCATGGTGAGTTTTCTGTTAACCAAGGAGCACTTAAATAAACAATGTCAGCATCGCCAGATTTAACAGCTGCAAGTTCTGCATCTTGTTTAAACAAAGTACCTTGATTGTAGTATTCAACTTTCATAGTTCCACCAGAAATTTCTTCTAGAACTTTTTTGAATTCCATACCTGCATTGTCATGTGCATCACCTGGTGTTGCATTTGTTGAATAAATAATTTTTACTGTACCATCATCAGATGAACCAGCAGCAAAAACCATACCTGCTAAAGCAAGTACCATTAAGATAATTAAAATCTTTTTCATTTTTTCCTCCGAAAATTTTTATAGCATTCGATTACCTGTAATCGAGGGCTTACATAAATAAATTATTGAGCCAACTTAAGCCCAAGTTTTAATCTAAGTGCCACTTCTTCTTTTAACAGAAGACACACTTGTTCTTTTATTGAATCTGTTAACAATGTAACATCTTTACTTCGAGTAAATACATCAACATTATATCCTTTTAATTGTAAATAATACTTGACAATTGTCGGATACAAAGTTTTTTCAAGCTCGCAAGTCTTTGTTAACCATGCTTGAACTTCCACAGCTCTATCATCATTGATATTTTCATAAAGCCATTTATAAATATCAATATGAAAATTACCCATAACGCCATTATAACCATCATACCCTTCTCTAAGTGAATGCAGTAATGTTTGTGTATTTGCGTTATATAATTTTAAAGGACTTCCTTCAACTATTTTTATTCGTCGGCTCTCAACTTCTTCATTACAACTTACATCTTTTAAAAATCTAATACGTCCGGTTTTTGCACACCATTCAATTTCTTCATCTGTAAGCAATCGTAATTCAGGGTAAGGGCATTCATATAAACCAAACATTACATTAGGAATTGCATCTAAAATAGCTTGTGTATTTTTTGTAAAAACATCAAAACCTTCATTTACACTAGCTAACCTATTTGTTACAAGCACAAGTGCATCTGCACCTACTTCAGCCATTTTTTTCATATCTGCAATTTGTTCATCAAGGGTATCAGCAGTGTGCCCTGATATAACAAGAGAAGCTCTACCATCTGTAACTTCTTTTACAGCTTTTGCAAGCGCCAGTTTTTCTTCAATGTTCAAAAAAAACATTTCTGATGATTGACACACAGCAAAAATACCACCACTTCCCATTTCAATAAGACGGTTTGCAAATTCTTTGTTTGCATCTAAGTCTAAGCTACCATCTTTATTAAAAAGAGTAATCATTGTTGGCCATACGCCATAATTCATTTTAAATTCCATTTTATCTCTCTCTTTAAAAATAGCGTTTCCTATTACAGAACGCTGTTTCCTACTAATAAACGATAACACGCTTTGACATATTTGTCAAGATTGTAAAATTGTATTTTTAATTTTTTTTTCCATATTTTTTACATTATTTTCAAACATTTTTTTCAAGCATTATTGCTTTTTGAATTAGCTCCTGCGCTATTTTCGAATGTACAGCATCAAAGTCTAATATTGGCTGACGACAAGAATCAGTTGCATATAAACCTTGTGCATTGAGTAACTTTTTAAAAAAGTGCAACGAAATATCTAAATGTTGGTTTGAAAATACGAGTATAGGTACGAGTTTTTCAAAAAGTTTTTTAGCTTCGTCTCGATTTCCTTGTGCATATAAATTAAATATTTCTACATAAGTTTTATGCATCCCTGTAGGCATAAATGCATCAACACCTCTATCTAAAGCCTCAATCAACTGAGTAACAGCCCAGCCACCAGTAACGTGCAGTTTCCCTTTACTTTCTTTAATAACTTGAGAATACTTAATGCCAGCTGGTACTACTTCGATTTTAAAACTCTTAAAACATTCAATTTCATTGAAAAGTTCAATAACAGTTTCTACTGGAATGCCATAACCACCAAAATCCCAATCCTGTAACATTAAAAACGGAGGATTTACACCTGCAAGTCTTTTTACCAATCCTTTATATTGTTCTTTATTTTCAAAAGGAATATTTGCTAGTATACCATTACAGCCCATTAAAACAAACTCTTTTGCAATTTTCAAGGTTTCTTCAAATTCTTTAGATGTTGCAGACCCAATAATGCTCACACGCCCATTATTTACTTCCAAAACTTCTTTTACAATTAATATTCTTTCGTCATAACTTAGCTTATATACTTCAGCAGCAAGTGCCGGTACCAAAATACCAACTACTCCACTGTTTATAGCATATTCGACATTTTTTCTAAGTCCTTCTACATCAATACAGTTATCTACTGTAAATGGTGTGTTTAATACGGTAATTATCCCGTTTAAATGTAGCTTTTCTTTGTTCATATGTTTAATTTATTCCTTATAACAAATCTCTTAGTTCTCGTGCTGCAAGAGTTAGTATTTTAGCATATTCTGACACTCTACTTTCATCAAAATTAGATATAGCAGTGGAAATACTAATTGCTCCAATGATTTCGGTTTCTCGAACTATAATAGGTACACTCATGCACTTTATGCCTAATTCATGCTCTTCATTGTTTCGTGCGTATCCTTCTTGTCTTATTTTTATTAATTCATCTTTTAAAAGATTCTCGTCAATAATAGTATTCGGTGTAAACTTATGCCTAGGCAATGCTAGCACTTTTTTTAATTTTTCGTCATCAAAGTATGCCAACATTCCCTTTCCTAACGAAGTACAGTGATATGGAGCGGTTTCACCCATTATAATTCTATAAGGTAGTTTTGGAACTTCAGAATGAGGATATGCATTATTTAGATAAAAAATTTTATCTTCTTTTGGAATAGCAAAATATGTAGTGCAAGACGTTTTGTTTGCAACATCAGAAATTATTTGATAGATCGCCTTTTGATAACTTAAATTGTTGTTTATTATAAAAGTATACTCTAATAACTTTAATCCTAGGCGATACTTTTTACTTTCATTATCTTGTTCTAGATACCCTAATTTTTCAAAAGTAGAAACTATATTGTGAACATTGCTTTTACTTAAAGAAAGCATTTCTGCAATTTGAGCTATTCCCAAATCTGGGGTAGAAGAAGTAAAACATTCTAAGATTTTCAATGACTTCTCTAAAGATTTAACTTTTGTGTCTGTTTCCATTTTATTCCCATTATTAAATAAAGCATTGTATTGTTGATACATACAGATATAGCTTCTAAGTACTATATCTGTACAGATTATCACACTCATTATGAAATATCAAGTCGTGATTTGGCATAATTACATAAAAAAACGGCACACTCAGTGTACCGTTTATCAAATAGTAGTATGCAATTTTAATACAATTTAGATCTTTTCAAAGCCTATGTTGTTCATTCAACGTCCTGTTGAATGAACTTACCTGCTTTTTGCTAGCACAAAAAAAATTGACAGAACAGTGCGACATCGTGTCGCACCATTTGTTACAGCTTAGGTTTCTTTCTTCTCCAAGCATGTAGTGCAAGACTTACTGCAATAACACCGTATGCAACGAATACGCGGAAGTATTCACCAATTTGTGCATTACCCATAAGCTGTGTTCCTGCAACAGGAGAAAGAATAAACAACGTGTGAAATAATATAATTCCTAATACTGCTTGTTTTGCATTTGCCTTGTGAACAGATGCACCACCAACCAAAAGAGCAGCAATAGCATAAAGTCCAACTTGGTTATGAGAACCGTATGTAGACATTGTACCTAAGTTCTGAATAGAAATAAGCTGTGCCCAACTTGCAAGTACGGTTGACATAATCATAGCTATAATACGTATTTTATTAACATTTAAACCCGCAGAAGTAGCAACATCACGACTTTGGCCAACAGTTCTCATGTTTTGACCTAAGCGTGTTCGCATAAACCATGGGATAAACATACAAAGCCCTGCAATTAAGAGGTATGTTAGCACTGGAATATGAACCATTTGTACTGCAGCATATACAGGTCCAACGTATGTTAAACCATAAGCAATTGCTGCAATAACTATAGCAATTATATATTTCTTATTACTACACAACACACAAGATTTTTCTGAGCACTTTCTTTGATTTAATGCAGATACAACAATTTTGTAAATGCTAAAAAGTACTGCAAACAAACTTCCAAGCTCTATTGCTTGTAATAAAATTAAACGAGGCTGCGCTAAAAAGTCGTTAACAAAAGGCACAAAACTTAGAGCAAAAAGCACTAACACAGGTGCACATTTTTTTGCCATATTTTTTATAGCTAGGTCGTTACCCTTTACTTTTCGATACACTAGAGTAATAATAATTCCTATTATCATTACTACCATCACAAAATACAAAATATTTAGCATTGGCATATCATCTATTGCATATTTAAGAGTATCTCTTAAGTTTATAGCATTTTTAACACCAATACCAGTAGAAATCATAAGCTCTGCATTTGTAATAGGAATCACCCCGCCTAAAATAAAGAGGAATAACAATTGGTAAAGACCATCTGAAAAATATCCAGCAACGAGTCCACCAATCATCTCTGTCCCTTTCATACTATTAAAGAGCTTTCCTATTAAAAAACCGAATAATATTGATAGAACTGATGAAATAGCAACACAGAACAAAATACCAGTAAAACCAGCTGCACCGAAAAGAGCAGCAATAAAAATGGATATTTGAGCTGCCATAGCTCCAATAACAATACCAAAGTTAAGCCCAAGACCTGCTACTACAGGAATTAAAAGGCTTAGAACCATAAATGTATTTCGCCCAATGCGAGTAAATAGCTCAGGCAAAAGAAATGTTAATGTTGTTCCAGATGCAAAAAAACATCCTACACATAACAACACGAACAAAATTGTTACATTATTTTTAAGTAAAAAAGACTTCATATTTTTAGTTAGTTGATTGCTCATTTTTTAGCACCACCCTTTGATCTACTCAAAGCATACAAAATAATACCATTTGAGATAATTATACGTAGCATTTCTGATAAGTTTCCTTCAGGAATAATAAGGTTTGCAACAGGAAGTGCAACTGCTAAGATTCCTTGAAATAAGAACGTTCCTAATAAAACGTTTCCAATTTTTGCTCGGCCAATTGTAGCGCCACCAATTAGAATTGATGCTACACAAGAGAATCCCATCATTTGAGGGGCATTGTATAATTGTAAAAAGCCAAAGCTTTGTGCGTAAAGGATAATACCTACACCACCGAGAGCAGTAGAAATAGTTGTTCCCAAAATACGCATCTTGTCAACATTAATACCTGCTGCCTTTGCATAACTTTGGTTACTACCCACTGCTGTCATCATAATACCCGTTCTACTTCGTGAAAAAAGCCACATACAGAGACAAAATAATAAAAATGAAAGGATAAGTCCTGTAGGAATGTACATTCCACCAACAATTGTCTCTACTCCATCTACCATTTGTCTTTCACCACCAAGGGTAAATCCCAAAAGGTTGTTCATAACAAATGAAAAGTCTGCTTCCAAACTAATTGTATTTCGAAGCCCTTCTCCAGCCAGAGGCCAAATAGAAGTTGGGCTTTTGAAAGGTAGAATTAACCACATAATATTCATTAGAGCTACAACGGAAAACCCAACATAGGTTGAAACAGTCATTTCGCTTCCCTTTACTTGATTTAATAATAAACCGTAAAGATATCCAAAAACAGTTGAAATAATTAAACCTAAAAGGACCGCTACACCTATACTTGCAAGCGCCATTGCTTCAGGTGAAGACAAAGCATCGAAGTAACCATTGCTTCTAAACTCAACAGAAATTAGAGCCCCAATTAGACCACCAACAATACCGATAGTAACACCAAAATTTGGACCTATACCACACTGAATAGCAGGTACCATAGCAAGTACAAGGATCCCATACATACCCCAGCGGCGAAGAATATCGCCTAACAATACAGGAATGTTCATCCCGTATGCTGCAGCCGTAATAATTAGAAGCAAAAAGAATGCAAAGATTATAGTTCTAGGAAGACCAAAATCTCGAATTGAATTTTTAATAGATTGAATCATGTTATTTACTTTCCTTTTTTTGTACTGAGCTCATTGCTAAACCAAAGTCTGCATCTGAGTCATCTGGATTAAGTATACTTGAAATAACACCATCAGAAACAATGGCAATTCTGTCACAAATACTTCTAAGTTCAACAAGTTCACTTGAAACCATAATTATAGTAATACCTTCTTCATCACGAAGCTTTACCAAGTGTTCCATAATAAGTTTTTTAGCGCCAATATCAATTCCACGTGTTGGTTCTGAAACCATTAACACTTTTGGGCTTAAACTTAGTGCATTTGCAAGACAAACCTTTTGTTGATTTCCACCAGATAAACGACCAGCATGTTGATTCGGACCTGTACAGCGAATATCTAAAAGCTTTATCATTTCCTTTGCGTGTTTATTTGCCTTTGTAGGATTTAATAATCCTACCTTACTTAAAAAATCTCTTTTTACAGTGAGTGCATTGAATATAATATTTCTTTCAATACTTTCTTCTAATAAGAGACCAATACCTCGTCTATCTTCAGAAACAAAGGCAACGCCTGAACTTAGGGCATCGCCAAGTTTTGCAAAGTCAATTTTTTTTCCAAAAACTTCAACTTCACCACTTGCAGGATAAATACCCATAATACCGTTAGGAATACCAATTTTACCTTGACCAGCTAACCCTCCGATACCGAATATTTCACCCTTTTTAACTTCAAAGTCTACACCTTTAACTTTTTCACCAGGCATTTCTACCATTAAGGAGCTTACTTTTACAGCTACGTCAGCAGCGGTTAAATCAATTTCTTTTTTATTGTCTACTAATTTTTCAATTTTTCGACCAACCATAAGTTGAGCTATTTCCACAACATTTGTGTCTTTAATTGCTTTTGTTTCAACTTCTTGACCGTCACGTAGAATAGTCATAGTGTTTGCAACATCCATAACCTCAGATAAACGGTGAGTTATAAAAATAATTGCAATTCCCTTTGAAGCAATTGTTTGCATTACTTCAAGAAGCTTTGTGGCTTCACTTTCCGTAAGTACAGCAGTAGGTTCATCAAATACAAGAACTTTAATTGCTGTTTTGTCAATTTCACGTGCTATTTCAACAAACTGCATATAGCCAACAGGAAGACCGGCAACCTTACTGTATTCATCAATATTCATACCAATTGAATCTAGAGAATCTTTGGCATCATTTTTGATTTGCTCCCAGTCGAGCTTTTCTAAGCTTGGTCCAAAGACACGGCTTAGCACAGTTGGAACAGTTGGTTCGCGACCTATTTTAATATTTTCCGCAACAGTAAATCCTGGAATAAGCATAAACTCTTGGTGAACCATACCAATTCCGGCTTGCATAGCATCATTTGGAGACGAAAAGCTCACTTCTTCGCCGTCTACCTTAACAGATCCTTCAAACCCACCGGTTTGATGAATAACTTTCATCCCAAAAAGAATGTTCATTAACGTTGATTTTCCTGCTCCGTTTTCACCTATTAGGGCAAAAATCTCGCCTGGTTTTACACGCAATGATACATTTTTCAATACAGCATTTTCGCCATACGATTTGGATATGTTTTCCATTTGTAATACATATTCAGATTTCAAAACAATATCATCCTTTTATTTTTGTATACTGGGGATTATTGCATAATCCCTCTTTGTTACACGAAGTTTTAAACTTGTAACAATCATGTAGTGTTCATAATATAGTAGAGCATTAATAAACACAAAATTGTGCATATTAAAACTATACCATAAAACACAAAGTACACCATTATTACTAATCTTGCGCACTTTGTGTTTAATAACTTATTGTTAATTACTAATTATTAAAAGTTATAATAGTCACACATAATGAGGTGGAAGTTTTCAATTGCTCCATCATCATCTGTGTACAATGCTAGATCTGCTTCAAGATCACCAGATTCAGCAATAACTTTGTTGATACTTTTTGCAAGTTCAGCTGGGTTATGTCTTTCTGTGAATTCGCCTGCAGCATATCGAATTGCATAGTCAGTTCCTGCTTCAACCATTAACATGTTAACAGAAACTGGGAATGTGCTTACGCGACCTTCGTTTCCAAGTTCAGAAACTTTTTCACCAATTTGTGAAAGCATGTATTGAACATCGCCTTCATGACCTTCAGTTGAAATGTTAAGAGCAGCTGGGAATCCGTGGTAAGGAGAAGGACAGCATTGTAGTGGGTATACTCCACCTTGTTCGATTACAGAACGAATTAGAGGTTCTTGCATTGAACAGTTTGTTGCATAGAATGCAGTGTCTTTTCCGTATTCTGCTAATTTTCTTGGAATATCTTCAACGATAAATTGTTGTGCACCTGATACACCAGCGTCCCCTGTAGGGTCTGGAGCAGTAGCTTCAACATATTCAATGCCAAGTGCTTCTGCACTGTCCATGAATTTTTGTCGTCTAACAGCAATTGTTTCGTAACCTAAGTGTCGAGGGAAAGAATAGTGAACAAAAGTTTTTGCACCTTGTGAAGCTGCTTGTTGTACAAGTGTATCCCCTACAGCTAAGTCATCTAACATCAATACAATGTCAGAAACAGCTGCGATTTCACGAGGAGTTTCAGCAGGTACACCAGTAATGAATAACATTTCTGGACGTGTTTCACGTACTTTTTCAATTGCTGCAATAGCACCTGGTACAGCTTGTACGAATACAATAGCTTTTACTTCAGGATCGCTTGCTAATTGAACAACACGTGAAATAGTTGTTTCTACTTCTTCACTGAACTTGTCTGGATATGTTGCTGTAACAACAATACCAGGATACATTTCAGCCATTTTTTGTGCTGCTTGGAATTCTTCTTCACCTTGTGAAACAGTTCCTGTAATAATTCCAACTTTGTAGTTGCCAGAACTAGCAGCAGCATCTCCGCGTCCACCTGCAAAAGCAAATGCTACGCATAATACCATAAGTACAAGTAATAGATTTCTTTTCATAAAAATCTCCCTCATTTTTTTAGAAGCGACATGCCAACGACACGAATCGGTAGTATAACCCACAGTTAAACGCAGTACTACAAGTAGTAAAAATTACTACTCCCTCTCTTTTTTAATTAATTTTACTTAAGAATTTAAGAAAAATTCAAGTAATTATAGCACTCAACTAAAATTTAATCAATGTTTAAAATCTTAAAAAAAGAAAAAAAAGTGCTTTTTTTAGTATTTTTTGCATAATTTTACAAAAAACAATATCAATTTTGCATAAAAATGTCAAAAAAAGGCGATTTTATTTAAAAAAAAGGGCTATACTTTAGTAAAAGTATAGCCTTGCAGTATATATTTAGTTACTGTTTATGCATCAAGCTGCAAATAAATTTGGTCAGCCAAGCCGAATCCTGCATTTTTGGTCATGCTTGTTGCTAGTTCATCGTAGAACATATCATCGTACATTTTTTGTGCATAGCTTTTTTCTTCACCAGAAAGGCTTGTTCCACTTAAGCTACTTCGCATAGAAGATAGCATTATTTTTACAAAGTAAGATTCAAGTTCTAAAGACTTTTCATATAGCTTGCTTGTTTTATCTATTGTTTTACCCTCATGGGCAATTGATGGATTATTAGCAGCCGCTCCTGTAGGTAGTGCATTTTTATCAGCATCTGTTGTAAAGGTGTTTGCAAAACCTGTAGCGTAGTCTCCGTTTAACCTACCCTCTTGGGCTAGTGGAAGTGGTTTTGAACTTAGAGCAATACCCTCGCCTGATACATTTTCAGACTGAGCGGTATTACCTTGTTGAACTGAATCGACCAAGGCTTGGAATGTACTTATTTCATTTGAAAGATTAGCCGCTTGACTAGCTGAATACCCATTCGTTATGCTAGAAAGCCCACTTGTAATTCCATTAATCCCTGCCATATAGTTCACCTCTACATATATTATCGGAATAAAAAATATTCACTTTAATGTTTTGTAAGTTTCGATGACAGGGATGTCATCATAAAGACAATGCGAGTTTTAAGCTATTCCCTACGCTTCGGAAGAAAACTCGATAGTTTGTGCGAGCAAGGATGCTTGCACAAACGTAATTGTCGGAATAAAAAATATTCACTTTAATGTTTTGTAAGTTTCGATAACAGGGATCTCATCATAAAGACAATGCGAGTTTTAAGCTATTCCCTACGCTTCGCTAGAAAACTCGATAGTTTGTG
>CAYJKA010000052.1:0-11725 GCA_964370655.1 uncultured Treponemataceae bacterium
GTCGATAATCATAGTGGAAATATACCATTTTTTTAGGAGTTATTCAATTATGAAAAACCGTTGTTTTGCAATTTTAGTTTCTTTTTTAATTTTTACAATTTTTTCCTCAAACCTTTATGCAGTAAAATTTGAGTTTAAGTACACAACGGGGCATACATATGACATATTATCTATTGTCGATCAAGAAGTCTTTGTAAACGATATTAAAAGTCATGATGCTGTAATAACTAACAAAATTCATGTTGAAGAAGTTGAAGCCCAGGCTGATGGTAGCGGTAAAATAGATACCACTTATAACACTACTGAGATTGCCACCTTTGTACATGACAGGTCTGAGCATGTTACAAGCCAAGATTATTTTAGTTCGTTATCTAGAGATAAGCTTGGTAAATATATTTTAGATGAAAAAGCTTATATGCCTGTTATTCGAAACATACCATTATTCCCAGACAGGGATTTACAACCAGGTGATTCTTGGACTGGACAAGGTGAAGAAGTTCATGATTTTAGAAAGAACTTTGGTATTGAGGAGCCATTCAGGATTCCATTTATTGCTAACTATAAGTATAAAGGTACAGAAACCTTAAGTGGAAAAGTATATCATGTAATTTATGTATCATATGAACTAATTTATGAATCTCCTGTGCCTATAACTACTACCGACAATATCCCCATACTTACCATGATGTCCTCAAATCAAACCCTATATTGGGACACTGAAAAAGGGTATTTAGACCATTACACTGAAGATTACAGAATTATCATGGAAACAACCTGGGGCGACAGATATGAGTTTGTAGGTAGCGCCGAAGCGGAAGTTAGAAATTTTAAACCTCGCCCGCAAGACCAAACACTTGCAGATGTTCAATCAAAAATAGATGCTTTAGATCTTGATAATGTAAGTGCCCACCTTGCACCAGAAGGCATTACCATTAGTTTAGAAAACATACAATTTGAGGCTGAATCTGCAGTATTGCAGCCAGGCGCAATTGAAAAGCTTCAACACATTGTCAGTATTCTTTCTACATTACCAAATAATGATATTTTAGTAACTGGGCACACTGCTCTTGCTGGGACAGAGAGAGGAAGAAAAGAACTATCAGAAGAAAGAGCAGATTCAGTAGCAGATTTTCTTATACAAGCTGGGGTTAGAACAGCACAACAAATTCAAACAAAAGGAATGGGTGCCGATGACCCTATTGCGCCAAACACAACAAATGCAAACAAGGCAAGAAACAGGCGTGTTGAAATAACTATATTAAATGAATAAAGATTTGTGACTAGCACACAGATTTTTATAAAAAAAAATGATATACTATATATATATTTTGGAGGTTTCTAATGAACGAAAAAAAAATTTCAAAGGTAATGACTATTGTATATTTAATACTAGCTGCGTGTTTAATTTTTGGCATTATACTTTTTACTCAAGATTCTCAAGCGGGTACAAGCATTACAGTTGATGGATTTATGGGTCCTATGACAGTTCAAGTAAGCATGAACGAAGGTAAAATAGAAGGCGCAAAAGTAACTCGCTCTACTGATGGTGAGTTTCTCCCCCAAAGTGCTGATACCATTATTTCACAAGCAGTTTCAAAAGGTAATGCAAATGGAATTGATATTGTGGCAGGAGCTACTACAACATCTAAAGCACTTATCTCAGCTTTACAACAAGCATATATTGTAGCAAACACTGATGAAACATCTCTAGTTGGATATGGTGAAGGCTATAAAGGGCCTCTAAGTGTTGTTGTAACAATGGAAGGCGATACCATTGCATCTGCAGAACTTCTTACTATTTCTGATTCTGAGTTTTCAACTCCAACAGCCTTTGCTGTTTTAGAGCAAGCAGTAGTTTTAGGAAACGCTGAGAACCTCGACGTAATTGCAGGTGCTACAGCAACATCAACAGGTGTAATCACTGCACTAAAAGATGCTGTTTCAAAGAAATAGATAACTGCTATACATAAAAAAACTTCATTGCTTGTTGCAATGAAGTTTTTTTTATTCAAAAATTACCCTTTTATTTATCTCTATAAGTTCAGGCTTGTACTCAAAATGCATTGTATCATAAATTGGCCATGTCCCACCCCAAATAAAGCCATACTTTTCAAAAATTTTAATTACTTTTTCAGGTGGAGCCCAAAGATCTTCTTGAGGAACAAGCATCCAATCATCGTTAAAGTCTCGAACCCAAGCCCAATACATCATTTTGTTTCCCCATCCTTTTGGAAGTATATCAATTGCAAGCCCATAACTATGATTACTAAGCCTATTTGTACCAGCAACATAACGCCAACTATATCCACTAACCTCACCTAGTGTATCTAGAAATTCTTTTACATCAGCATCTGTTTTAGATAGTTCCATAACTTCTTTATCAATATCTGAAAATGTTAAGGATGCAACCCGATTAACATTCACTGATTTTCCAAAAAGCGTAGCTTTAACAATATTTTCTTCAGTTTCAGCCCTGTTTCCAACCCCGACTAGGGCTCTCAAAAAATCGGTATCCTGAGGTGGTTGTGGCACACCCCTAACATCACTCCCTGTTCCTTCCCGAAGCCTCTCTACATCTTCCTGTGTGTACCCACTTGGATCACGAGGTTTTCCAGTATATGCATACACTTGATATGAGCGATATTCTTCCCAATTATCTTTTTTATCTACTGTGAGCATACGTCCATTAGCCCAGTAAAAAACTGTTCCATTCGTAAGCTCTACAGCCCAGTCACCATCCTTTTGAATTACATCTCTAATGGTTTCTGGATATGCTTTTTGATATGATTCTAAAATTATGTCAGGCCTCGTTCGCAGTTCAGAAGCTTTTACATATTGTGTCTTTTCATAAGAATTAGAGTCAGATTCAAATGCTAAGCCCATTATATTTACAGGGTTATCAGCTTCTTTTGAACTATTGGCTAACATAAATGAAATTATTAACAGAGCAAAAACTATTATAGCTATAACTATTTTTTTCATATATTATGATATTACATTTTTTTGATAATAGCAAGCCGTAAAGATAATTGTAAAATTGCTATAATAGTTTCATTGACTTTAAATTTTTATTACACTAATATATTGAAATGGAAAAATTACAAAAAGAAAATATTATGGGAACAATGCCAATACCAAAACTAATAATAACTATGGCATTACCATTGATGCTTTCAATGATAACACAAGCCCTTTATAATATAGTTGATTCAATTTTTGTGTCAAAAGTTGGTGAATATGCTCTAACAGCAGTATCCCTTGCTTTTCCAATCCAAAACCTTATGATTGCAACGGTAACAGGAACAGGTGTTGGGATAAATGCATTGCTATCATTAAAACTTGGACAAAAAGATTTTGGTGCGGTCAATAAAACTGCTTCAAATGGTCTTTTTTTAGCATTATGCTCATACATCCTATTTGCAGTTTTAGGTTTTTTATTTATACCTCAATACTATAAAACACAAACAAACGATACACAAATACTTGAGCACGCAATTACATATACAAAAATTGTTGTACATGGATCTTTTGGTCTTTTCTTTGTTGTTACGTTTAACAGGCTTTTGCAAGCAACAGGTAAAAGTATTTATGGAATGATAATCCAAATGTCTGGGGTTCTTATAAATATTATACTTGATCCAATTTTTATTTTTGGCCTATTTGGCTTTCCTAGAATGGAAACAGCTGGGGCTGCTCTTGCAACAATAGTAGGGCAAATAGGATCAATGTGTGTGGGCATTTATTTTAACTTAAAAGTAAACAAAGAGATTCAACTATCATTTAAAGGTTTCACACCGGACATACAAATTATCAAGCGTATCTATAAAGTTGGAATTCCCTCTATCGTAATGGCATCCATTGGTTCTATCATGGTGTATGCTATGAACACCATTCTAGCAGCTTTTAGTTCCACAGCAATTGCAATTTTTGGTATATTTTTTAAGTTAAATAGTATTGCAATAATGCCAGTTCTTGGCTTAAATAATGGATTAGTGCCAATTATAGCCTATAACATAGGAGCTAAGCACAAAATGAGAGTGCTTAAAACTATAAAGGTTAGTACAATATATGCTTTTCTTTTTACCGTTACAGCAACAATGGTATTCTTATTTTTTCCAACGCAATTACTTTCATTATTTAATGCATCAGAGACTATGGTCCAAATAGGTATCCCTGCCCTTAGAATTATGTCATTAATGTTTTTGCTTGCAGGATTTGGGATAACATTTTCAGGCGTTTTCCAAGCACTCGGTAACGGAGTATTAAGTTTATGTGTTTCGGTTGTTAGACAGCTTGTTTTTATTATACCTGTAGCGTGGCTTTTGGCACAAACTGGCAAATTAGAAAATGTATGGTGGGCCTTCCCTATTGCAGAAATTGCCGGTATGACATTGAGTGTACTCTTTATGATACGAATGTATAAAACAGTACTGTGTAAAATTGGCGAATCGTAAGTAATTAATAATTAATAGGTAATAATTATCAATGGAATCCTATCAAAACTATTAGAACTGCCGAATCTACCGAGAGAACTTTTGCGTAAGCAAAGAATATCTACTAAGTTCATTGATATTTTCGACAGTTCTAACAGCATATACTGTCATATAAATTATTAATTATTAATTGTTAATTATTCATTAACCCCATGTATTTTTGAGCTAAGCTTACAGCCTTTTTAGAAGCCAAGCCACTATAACGCTCAGGATTTGCAAAGAATGTACTAGCATCTTCAATTCCAAGTTTTTCAAGTTGTAGTGTAATTGCATTAAAGCTCATCTCTTCTTTTTTAAGCTCATCATACAACGATGTTCCATTTTTTTCTGCCGCCAAGGTAATTTTTCTAATTACTTCATGTGCATCAGCAACACCGCTTTCTGCCAAAAGAATATAGGCAGGTTCAGCTAATACACCGCCTTTTACCTTGCCACCACCATCATTAAGGTTTTTCATCATGTTTTCTTTATCACTTTGCAAACCGCTAACAATATTTCTCATTCGCTCTACAGCTAGAGTGAATCCTGCAAGATAATCTGATACAAATCGCTGACTTGCGGAATTAGAAAGGTCTCTTTGGTGCTCTGATATTTGATCCATAAAAAATGTCATTACTCGTGGTGCAAAGGCTTTCCAAAGCGATTTAACGTGTTCGGAATTCCAAGGATTTCTTTTTTGTGGCATTGTTGAAGATCCAACTTGAGTTGAAGAAAAATATTCAAATACTTCACCAATTTCACTTCGCTGTAGGTTTCGCAAATCGTCCGCAAGGTTAGCAATTACGCCAAAAGCGATATTGCACTCAAGTAAAAGCCTTAATAAATATTCTGGTTCTACCAATTGTGTTGAATGTTCTGACGGCTTTAGTCCCAAATAATCTAAATAAAGCGCTTCAAAAGCTTCTGGGTCTTTTACAATCATTGAAGGAGCATTATATGCACCAACAGGACCTGCAAGTTTACCACGTAAATCGTTTGATAGTCTCTCAATTTCTAAAATTGATTTACCAAGCCTACTAACATATTCTGCTATAGCGAACCCAAAAGTAATAGGAACAGCATGTTGACCATGAGTTCTTCCAACTTGTGGAGTTTGTGCATCCCTTTCTGCAATTGTACAAAGTTCTTTTTCAAGATTCTTTAATATTGGAAGTATTGCTTGCTGCACACAGTCTCTTACCCTCACAGACAATGCTGTATCCAATATATCAACACTGGTTGCCCCTAAATGCACAAAAGGCTGAATACTTTCAGGAAGCATTGATTGTAATACATTTACTAACGCTCGTATATTATGATGAGTCTTTTTTTCTTCTTCATATACTTTTGCAGGATCAATAGTCCAAGCTACTGTATCTAGTTCTTCTTCGATTTCTTTTGTAAGCATTCCTCGTGTTTTAAGGTGCGCTTTAATGAGTGCTATTTCTGCCTTTGCACAAGATATAACAGATGCTTGTTCTGAAATATATGATGAAAGAGAATCAAATACATCGGCTTCAGATAATGAATATCGATGATCCAAGGGGGAAATGTTTAAAAAAATACTTCGTGAATCCATAATAACCTTCTATAATAATTTTTATTCTAAATCGTCAACTTCGTCTACTAATGCTTGATACAAGGTCATAACATCATTGTTTGCTCTTTGCAATGATGCCACCAAACGATGTCCAATGCGATATAATGATTTATAACCAAAGTACGGTTCTCTCTCACATAAATCAAGGTATGAACTTCCGCAAATCATAAATGTTTTGCACGGTGTGAGAGCCACTACTGATGCACTGCGCTCTGAATGATTAATTAGCGCCATTTCTCCAAAAAAAACATTTTGTTCTGCATTTAAATTTACTACTGCAAATCGTTCATTTTGCAATGTATTGCGCATTACCTGTACATTTCCTTCAGCTAAGATATGAAGAGAATCACCAAAATCACCTTCATTTATAATAACATCGCCTGTATCAAAAGTTTCAAGAGACATTATAGAACATATTTCATTTAGTATCTTGCTGTTTATTTCGGTATCTGCAATAAAATCAGAAAAAATTTCAATTTTCCTTAGTCTTTCTAACAGTTCAGGAGTACTATCCATAGAATTCTCCTTCTGGTATGGCATCTTCAATAGTAGCATCGCTGCAAATAAAAATACCCTTTGTATTCTCTTTTATTATGTAGCTATCAGGTGGCACTAATACAGGCTCATTGCTTTTTAATTTTTTAATTTGCTTTAGGTTGGTTACTATTTGCCTCATATTTGGATTTTTTTGTGCATCATCTAATGCCTCACGCCGTCGATGATAAAAATTTCCAGTATTTTCTAAAAGCCCAATGAGTATTTTATTTGACCCAGTTAAAGACCTTCTATATTCAACATACGTTTTACCTATAAAGCTCTTTTTAATATCTCCAATAACTAAACCCTTGCCTGACACTTCAGGAAGCAAGTGCTTTAATACATGGCTTAACCCTATACCGCTTGAGGCTGAAACTAAAAGACTTCTTTCATAATCACTTGTTAATATGATTTCATCGCAATGTGCTCCCTGCAAATGGCGCTCAAAACTTGGGTCGATAAGTTCTACAACCCTATAAATTTTTGGATTTAAGGCTGCAATAGTAAGTGTTGCAAGCACTGTTCGAGAATCCATTTCAAGTTGTGAAAACTTTTGAGAATAATCTGCTAGTAATAGAACTCTTTCCGCCGTTTTTATATTTGCCATGAGAAGGGTTGCTTCTTGAGTATAGTCACCATTAATATAGTTTATGTCTTTATACTCTGGATTTGTCCGAAGATTCTCAATTACCTCAGGTGGCGCGGTATTTATTAATACTATTTTATCTAAAGTCAAATTAGGGTTTGAATTTAATATTCCTTCAAGTACACGCTCAAACCCATTTTTCCAACCACAAATAATAAAGTGTTTTGAAATTTTATTCAATTTTACACGCCCCCTATCTCTTTTTAATTGACGGTCAAATAATACTGAGGCTACCTTTCCACTTATAGCTGCAAAAGTAATAACCCCAAATAATAATAATGCAATACCTGCAATTCTACCAGCAAATGTAACAGGCGTAATATCTCCATACCCTACCGTTGTTACTGTTACTAAAGAAAACCATAAAACATCAAAGAAATTAGTAATTTTATCATTCAAATCTTTTTCAGCTGTAAATATAAATAACATTATTACAATAAAAATGCATATTAGCAAAAGTGTATATTGAACAAACTGATCGTAGAATAAATTTGAAAAGAATTTACGGACTTTTCGCAAAACTATAGTTTTTTTTTGAGAAAAAGATGTAGTGTTCACAGAAAATTTTGCATCATTGTCCATACACTATTGTACGATAGATTTAAAAAATCTTCAACCCTATTTACAAATTGTTTAAAAAATAGGATAAGGTAAGATCATCTTGTTTCGGCAGAACATCGTGTGCAAAGTCTGGGTACACTTTCATTTCTTTTGGAGCACCAATTTTGTTATATGCTGCAAACTGTGTTGATGGTGGACATGTTTTATCCAATAAACCTGTAAAAAACAAAGACTTAGCTTTTATGCGAGGCATTAAATTTTGAATATCTATATAGCCAAGCCTAGTCCAAAATTCGTCTTCTTTTTCATGTAATGGGTCTTCTCTTTTAAAGTGTAAAAAAAGTTCTCTATATGGTTCTTGTATATCTGATAAGTCCATTTCCCATGTTCTTTTATAGTCAGATAAAAAGGGATAAGCAAACGCAATAGCTTTTACACTCGGTTCTAACGATGCACAAGCAAGTGTTAGAGCTCCTCCTTGTGAGCTTCCTGTTGCACCCACTCTTGTTTCATCTATAAAATCCATACTTTGTAATATTCTTACCAATTGAGCCGTATCTAAAAAAACATTTCTAAAAAAAAGGTTGTCAGGGTTTTCATCGGTTGCACCTCGAATTATTTGACCTCGAACAGTATTGCCAGAAACTTGCAAGTTATCTTCAGATAGTCCTGATTGTCCTCGAACATCCATTGCTGCGACAACGAATCCATTATACACATAGGGAAGCTTATCGTACCAATGCCCACATGAGCCTTGATACCCATGAAACATAGCAATTGCTGGTATCTTTCCTTCAATGTTTGCAGGGCGCAAAAACTTACAATGAATTTTAGCCCCTCCAACACCAGTAAAATAAAGGTGAGAAAGAATTACCCCTTTATAGTCTGATTTTTCTTCTTCAAGAGTATATTCTAAAGTTTGTATATTTAGTTCTGTAAGAGCTCTAGTCCAATATTCATCAAAATCTGTTGGGCAAGGATTTATTCCTTTGTAAGTAAGTAATTCTTTTAATGGCATATCTACTAATGGCATTGTGTCCTCCAAAATGTTCAAAAATAGTATAGCATAAATAAATCTCTCTGTATAGATTTATTTAATAGGTCTTAGCACTTGTCAGAATATAGTAATTTTTGTACAATACGGTTCATGAGTTTTGCCGCATTATTCTTAAAGAAATTACAAACTTGGTACACATACCTTAGCACACAAACTATTAGCCGTTCTCACGGAAAATGTTTGCATTGTGGACTTTGCTTAAAAAATGTACCTTGCCCACAAGTGTTTAAAAGTAAGTAGTATTATCCTCTCCCCTTGTTTTTTTTCTTGTAAAGCACTACTATACTAACATGACAAAAAATGTATCGCTTACAAAGTGCACAAATTATGATAACGACTTGGTTTACGAATCCCTACGTCGTGCAATGGAACTAGTTCCCCCACCTGATGTTACAAATAAGGTAGTTTTATTAAAGCCAAACCTTCTTACCCCAAAACGAAACGATACCGCTGTATGTACTCACCCCGTTGTCGTAGCCCAAGCTGCGAAAATATTTTTAGAATTGGGTGCAAAAAAGGTTTTAGTGGGAGAATCTCCTGCAACTCATGCTTCGACTCAAAGTGCTAAGCAAACAGGACTTTTAGAAGCAATAGAAAACGTCGGCGCAGAATGGGCAGATTTTTCTGATAGTGTTATGGTACAAAACCCAAACGGTAAACTTGTAAAATCATTTGAGTTTGCTAGCCCTTTTACACAAGCCGATATTGTAGTATCAATTGCAAAACTTAAAACTCACCAGCTAATGGCGTACACAGGGGCTATGAAGAATCTTTTTGGCCTTATGGTAGGCTTAAAAAAAGCGCAGTCGCATTTTAGATTTTCAGAGCGAAAAGAGTTTTCAGAATTTTTAACAGATCTTTGCATCGCTGCAAATCCCCAGTACGCAATTATAGATGCAATAGTTGGCATGGAAGGCCCTGGCGGTCCTGGAAATGGAGACCCCATAAACTTAGGATTTTTAGCAGCTAGCGATAATATTTTAGCACTTGATTGGATATGTTCCACTATTGTCGGATACAAGGCAGAACTAATCGTAAACTTGGCCGATGCACTAGAGAGAGGTATTTGGTTAGACAACCCTCAAGAAATACAGGTTCTTGGAGAAAGTATTGAAAGTGTAAAACCAAAAAGTTTTAAAATTGTAAACCAAACAACAATAAACATGGAACTTAGAAAACATATTCCTTCATTTATTTATAAAGTACTTGAACTGGGAATGGTAAAAACACCACGCTTTGTGCATAAAAAATGTATTAGATGCGGAAAATGCGTTGAAATATGTCCTGCTCAAATACTTCATATTGATAAAAAGGTCTTTATAGATAAGCCAAAATGTTTACATTGCTTTTGCTGTCATGAAGTGTGTCCGGTGAATGCAATTAAGCTTAAACGATTTTAGAACATGCTTTAAAATTACAAGAGACGTTAGTAAAACTAACGTCTCTTTGATGCGTACTCAAAAAAGGTGATTTATATGCATCCTCACGGAAAATAGTAAAAATAATACACCTTGCCACATAAATAGTAAGTATGCACAGTATATACCTTTTCAGGTAAATGTCAAGTGAAATTTACCTAAATATCATTTTTTTTTGTAACCTTTTCATAGTAACATTTGTTTTAGAATATTATAGAAAGCCCTACACTTGCATCTATATAAGGATCGGTGTTAGACTCGCTTGAAAAAAAGTTACCAATATTTGCCATTAGGTAAACATCAGATAGCATACTCCAGCGTGAGGAAAGATTCCATTGCACTCCTGAATACCCCTTATTTTTAGAAGCATCCATAATATTAACAAGTACATCCGCTCCAAAGTATAGTAAAAGAGACTCTACGGGACTCAGTATACCAACCAATCCTGTTTTAAGCATTCCCCCATAAGGAATACTGTCATCCATAGTCGCTAAATTTTCTGTTATGGGAACAAAAGTGTTTTGCGCACCACCGGTTGCAAAAATTGTTTTCCACGAAAGTATTGAATTAGAAAATGGCAAAAAGTACGATAATTCAAGTATTGATAAATTTGCAATAGTATTTTGCTCTGCAAATACATAGTTAAGAGTAGTTGATGCGTTGTAATAAAATGATTCCCCCATTGGACCTTGTAAACCCAGCGTTGCATAGAAACGGTTAGAACTTGATGTATCATCTGATAATTCTATTGCACCATTAACATCCACTGAAAAAGCATGTTGCCCGTCAAATAAATAGGGTAATCGAAATGAAACATTTGCTAGAATAAATGCTGGTGCAAACGTATATACATCAGATAAAATATTTTTATTTTCAACCCCAAACAATGTTACAGCATGACCGTTTAAAAAACCTGTAAACCCAACATGAGTTGATACCTCATACGTTGAGCCTGAAAACATTACTTTCACAGCGTCAATTGGTTGTGATAGTATTATGGTAGTTGCATCGTACACATTAAAACGACCAAGAGTTACATTAATATTGCTACTCTCGCTTGTTGAAAATTGGGCAGCAAATTGTAGCATTGAGAGATTTATAAGGTGTGACAAAGTTGCTTCCATGTTATTTTCAAGTGGCTTTAAAACACCTAACTCATAGTAGGCTTCTGCAGTAATTGATATTGGTGCCTTTACACCAAAAGGTACAAAAGCTCGCAATGTAAACCTATCTTTATTATCAAATAGGAGATTATCTACTTCCCCAACAAGTTTGGCATCTGCACCTACTGTGGCAGACCATGTAGCAGAAAACAAGGGAAAAATTGCCCCCATAATTAGTAATATAAGTACAAATTTTTTCACGGTATCCCCCTCTATCTATTGTATATATGAAATTTCATTGGCATTTTTACATATTGTTGTAAATCAATTG
>CAYJKA010000053.1:0-11464 GCA_964370655.1 uncultured Treponemataceae bacterium
TTCTTAAGAACTTGTAAAAATATCCTTCAGAATAGTAGGTAATAATTCAATAAATGAGTAAAGTAATATTCATTGTTAATTATTATCTAAAAAACTATTTCCAATACTTCTTCAATTCTTGAGACTGGATGAAAGGTAATTCCTTTTTTAACGTGTTCTGGAATATCGTCTAAGTCTCTTTCATTTTGCTTAGGTATTATAATTTGCTTTATGCTATTTCTTCGTGCTGCAACAGTTTTTTCTTTTAAGCCACCAATAGGTAATACTTGCCCAGTAAGCGAAAGTTCTCCTGTCATAGCAATATTTTTCTTTATTGCTTTATTTTTTAATAGGGATAGCAATGTTGTTACCATTGTAATGCCAGCTGAAGGCCCATCTTTAGGGGTTGCTCCTTCTGGAATATGCAAGTGGATTGTATTATTTGTAAAAAAGTCAAGAGTCTTAATTTCATTTTTTAATGCATATGAGCGAACCCATGTCATTGCAATGCTAGCTGACTCTTTCATAACGTCACCCATTTTACCAGTTAGTTTTATACCTTCTTTTCCTGGTACGCTAAGTGCTTCAAGTAGGAGTGTATCGCCGCCCATACTTGTCCATGCAAGTCCTATGGCTGTTCCTGGTATCTCTGCACTCTTTTTATCGTCTTCTTCACTGAAACGTGGCTTGCCGAGATATTTGGTAATATCTTCAATACTAGGAGTAAATGGAACATCCAGAACTGCGTTTACTTCTTTTTGCTTTGATTTTTCATCTTCTCCAACTACATATTTTTTTACTTTTTTGTTTAACTCTTTTTGTTCTTCAACCTTTAAGTCATAATCTTTTTTTGCTTGTAACTTAATTGTTAATAGCTCATCAACCTTTTTTTCAGTATCAGGATTTGACAATAGTTCAGTTGCATACTTTCTGTGAATTTTATCAAGGTTTTTTTCAAAATTTCGTACACCTGCTTCGCGTGCATAGGAGTTTGCAATATAGAGTAGAGTTGTATTATCATACTTAACCTGATTTTTTGAAAGTCCATTTTTATTAAGGCTTTTTGGAACTAGGTATTTTTTAGCTATAGAAACCTTTTCTTGGGCTATATAGCCTGAGAGGTGAATTATTTCAGCTCTGTCTCTAAGTGGTGCTGGAATGCCTTCAAGTGTATTTGCTGTAAGAATAAAGAGTATATTTGATACATCAAATGGCACATCAAGGTAATTGTCTCTAAAGTCCTTGTTTTGCTCAGGATCTAATACTTCTAGTAAGGCACTTGAAGGATCCCCATGATGGCTTGAACTCATTTTATCTATTTCATCAATCATAAAAACAGGTGCTTTTGATTTTACAATTTTTAAGCCCTGAATAATTTTACCAGGCATTGCACCTATGTATGTTCTTCTGTGTCCCTTTATTTCTGCCTCATCTCTCATACCACCAACAGAAAAGCGGAAAAAAGGTTTATTCATAGATTTTGCTATAGAATGCCCTATGCTTGTTTTTCCAACTCCTGGGGGGCCTACGAGGAGGATGATTGAACCTTTGCTATCATTTTTCAACTTTCTTACGGCCAAATACTCAATAATTCGTTTTTTTACATCCTCTAGCCCGTAATGGTCTGCGTCTAAAAGTTGTTTTGCTGCAGCAAGGTTGTAGTTTTCTAATTCGGGCTCTTGCCATGGCAAGGAAAGAATAGTTTCAAGGTATGTTCTAGTTATCATGTAATCGCCAGAATGAGGGTCCATTAGGTTAAATTTTTCTAACTCATTCATAACTGTTTCAAGGAGTTCCCCTTGGAATTGGAATGAATCTATTTTTGCTTTAAATTTTTGGTAGTCAGATGACTTTGCATCGCTTACAAGCCCAAGTTCTTCTTTTATTGATTTTAGCTCTTCTCGTAAAAAGTATTCTCTTTGATTTTTTTCAATTTTTTCATTAAGTTCGCTTTGAACCTTTTTTTGAATACGAAGAAGTTCTTGTTCTTTTTTTATAAACACTAAGACTGTTTCCATTCTTCTTGGGATGTTTTGCATTTCAAGAATGCGCTGTTGGTCTTCTTTTTCAATATTTAATATAGATGCAATGAAGTCTGCGATTTTTCCTGGATGATCAATGTTAATCATATTCAAACGCATTTCTTCTGAAAACAGCGGATTATTTTCAGATATTTCTTTCATTTCGCTTATAAGTGTTCTTGTAAGTGCTTTTACTTTAAAACTTTGCTCTTCTGTGTCTTCAAGGTAATTAATTGCTGCAATAATAGGTGATGAAGTACTGATTGGCTCTATCATTTCAAATCGCTTGAGTGTTGATATGAAAATGTTCACTCCACCATCTGGAAGGTTTATTTTTTTTATAATTCTTGCGACTGTTCCAACTCGATGTAAATCTGAGAAAGTTGGATTTTCTGCTTCATTTTTTAATAATACAATACCGATGTGGCCACCATCTGCATGAGCTTCTTCTACTACTCTAACATCTTCAGCAGAACTTATCATTAATGGAGTAAAAATTCCAGGAAAAATTGGACGCCCTGATATTGGAAGTATTCTAAGTGTATTTGAAAGTGTTTGGTCAACTGGTATAATTATTTTTTCGGACATATGTGCTCCTGTTTATAGTATAATTTTAATTAATCCGCAGATTACGCTGATTACGCAGATTTTTGTAGTTGTACTGAACACTTTCTGTCGTTGTAAATGCATATCTGGGTTAGTATATGTTAGAAATTTGTTATATTAAATATAACTAAATTTGCATCTAAAAACAAGTATTTTTTTAAATTTTTATAACTTTATAAAAGTAGCTAACCACAGATTAGGGGCTGTGTTAAAAACAGCCTCTAATCTGTGGTTTACTTATGTATTTTCTACTCATTGTAAAATAAATCCGTATATGTTATTATAATTCTATGAAAAATTCTTTAGTGTCAGCAGGACTTAAACTTTCTATAATGACTCTTCTTTCTCGCGTTTTAGGACTGGTGCGTGAAATGACAAAGGCTCATTTTCTGGGTACATCATCTCTAGCAGATGCTTTTGGCATTGCATTTATGATCCCTAATTTATTGCGTCGTCTTTTTGCTGAAAACTCAATTTCTATAGCCTTTATTCCTACGTTTAAATCTTACATTGAAGATAAAACAATTGAAAAGGATACTGTAACTCAGTTCATTAATGCCACTTTTACCCTTGTAAGTTTTTTTAGTGCAGTTGCAGTTACGGTAGGCATTATAATAACACCGTATATATTGCCTTTTTTTGTAGATTCAGCTTCTGTAAATATCATAGGTGAAATGACCGTTTTGACACGGGTTATGTTTCCCTATTTATTCGTTATTTCAATTGCAGCATTTTTTCAAGGCATATTGAATGGGGTAAAAGTATTTACTCCTTCAGGATTTACACCAATTTTATTTAATCTCTGTGTTATTGGCGCAACTTACTTATTGTCACCTCATACTAATAATCCTGCTCGCGCTATGTCGTATGGAGTTTTAATTGGGGGGTGTTGCCAAGCTATATTTCAATTTCCTTTTGTTGTTCGTTCAGGTTTTCGACCTTGCTTTACTGGTATAAAAAAAGCATTAAAGAATCCGGGAACAAAAAGAGTTTTGTCTCTCATTGCGCCAACAGTTCTTGGTATGGCAATTTATCAGTTAAACGATGTTGTTTCAACTATACTTGCAGGTAGGCAAGGGGAAGGAATTGTTTCGAGCTTGCAATATTCGATTCGATTACAAGAGCTCATACTTGGGATTTTTGTTGTTTCAATTGGTACCGTTATTTTGCCCGATTTGTCTGGGTTTGCAAAAGTGAAGGATTGGAAAGCTTTTAACGGAGTGTTAATAAAATCAACTCATATAATTGCCTTGGTAACAATTCCAATAACATTTTTCGCTCTTCTTTTTGGTGAAAATATCATTCGCCTTGTTTATGAATCGAATCAGTTTTCTGACGAATCAGTTTCTTTAACACTTAATGCATTTCTTTTTCATATCGCAGGACTTTATTTTATTGGGCTAAATAGAATTATTGCTCCATCCTTTTATGCTCAGCAAAATACAAAGCTTCCAACCTTAGCAGGAATAATTGGCTTTTGTGTAAACATAGTTTTAGCTTGTGTTTTAGTGACCTTTATGAGTGGTGGTGGCATTGCCCTTGCATTAAGTTTAGCCAGTGCAGTGAATACTATAATGTTGTTTATATTTTTGAGAAAAAGCACTGCTGTTGATGTAAAGACCTTTTTACGTTCTAATATTATTTATGCTATAAAATTAGTTCTTTTTTCACTTGTCGCTTCCCTTGTGGTGTACATGGTTAAAGATTCTTTATTTAATTTATTTACCGGGTATCATAGGTTTATTTCTCAAGGGGTTCCACTTCTATTAAATGGTATTATCTTTGCTATCATAGGTGTCTTGTTGCTTGTAGTTAGTCGTGATTCTTTGGTTATGGGTATTATTAGAAGGAAGCGAAAATAGTGCCCATGCGCAAAGCGAATGGGCGCGTGCGTTACCGGGCGACGCGATATCCTTTTTAGCCTTGCTAAAAAGATACAAGCAAAGCACGGGACGGCGTAGCCGTAACGCCCCGATGATGCTTTTTTTTATTTGGAAGCTTGTATGCCTGGTTTTACAAATATTGTTTTTCTAAACATTAGGAATAGCACCAACGCTGTTGAAGCCGATAGTATATCGCTTATTGGTTCTGCTGCCAAGACTCCCCAAAAGCCTATGTCGTTTATATGAGGGAGGATGAGTGCAAGGGGAGTGAGTAGGATAATTTTTCTGAGCATTGCAAGGAACACCGAAATTTTTGCTCTTCCTGTTGCAACGAATGCTTGTTGGCAGGCCATTTGGATTCCCATAAACGACATCCCGAAGATATATAGGCGCAATGCTGGAGTTCCAAGGGCAATGAGCTCTGAATTTGATGAAAATAGGCCAATGAAGCTTTGAGGGAACAGAAGAATTACTGCTACGATTGTAACCGTAAAAAGTGAATTTATTAGCAGCAAGCATCTGAAAGTTTCCTTTGCCCGTGAAACATTTCCTGCTCCATAGTTAAAGCTAATAATTGGTTGGGCACCTTGTCCGAAGCCTAACACTGGTAAAAACACTATTTGCATTAAACTGAAAAAAATTGACATTAGAGCAACGTGCTCGTCTCCACCGTATGTTTGCATACCTTTATTGAACACAAGTTGAATTAGGCTTTCTGTTGACTGCATTATAAAGCTTGAAATGCCGAGTGAAAGTATTCCTTTTACTACAAATGAAGTGGGTTTTAGATTACACTTACGTATTCTTAGGATACTTTTTTTACTTAGCAAAAATCTCAGAACCCAAACGGCAGACACAGCTTGGCTTATTATTGTTGCTAGAGCTGCCCCTCGAACTCCCATATCAAAATAGAAGATAAAAATTGGGTCTAGTATAATATTTAGAATACAACCTATTAGAACTGTCATCATGCTTGTTTTAGCAAATCCTTGGTTTGTAATAAACATATTAAGCCCAAGTGTTGTTTGCACAAATATTGTGCCAAGCAGATATATTGATAGGTAGCCTGTTGCATATTGAATTGTATTTTCACTTGCACCAAATGCAAATAGTAGTTCGTCTTGGAAAATTAAAAAAACAGTTGTTAGAACTAAAGAAGTAGCAATGATAAGCGTTATGGCATTACCTAACAGTTTTTCTGCAGTTTTAGTATCTTTTGCTCCCATTGCAATTGCGGCTCTAGTAGCTCCACCTACACCAATAAGGGATGCAAATGCTATTATTAGTGAAATGATAGGTAGAGAAACTCCAAGTCCTGCTAGTGCCAAAGGGCCTACATCTTCAATTCTTCCTACGAAAATTCTATCAACGACATTATACAGTAGTTGCACTATTTGAGCTAGAACTGTAGGAATGGCCATTTTAATAATTAGTGGCACGATTGGGGTTGTTTCTAAGTGATTTTTTTCCATTGGCCAATTATATACAGTATTTTTGCATCAGTCAAGGTATTCTATGTTGTGATTTCAATTGGGGTATGAAGCATTGTACATCCTAGTTCCATATTGAATTTTTTTTCTGACCCTATAGTTGTAATGGGCCCATGTCCTGGGTACACTACAGTTTCTTCGTTATGGATAAACAGTTTTGTTTGGATGTTAGTAATTAAAAGTTTTTTTGCATAAGGATTTGTTGTTGCTCCAATGGTCCCTGACAAGAGCGAATCTCCTGAAAAAATTGTATTGTCTATTTTAAATGCCATTGAGTCTGGTGTATGCCCTGCAACTGAAAAATAGCTTACTGTTAGTGATGCAGCTTTTAGGATTCCATCGCCTTTAAGCACGTTTGCATCTGTATTTATAAGTTCAGAATATGCCGCATAGACTTTGGGATTATATATTTTTTGTAGTGTTGAGAGTCCTTCTAGTGCTGAACTATAGCTATGTGTTATAAGAATTGCATCGAGTGTATATTTTTCAGCTTCTATATGTTCAATAATTTTTGGGGTAATTTTTCCTGGGTCTACCATAAGGGCTTCTTTAGTTTTTGTGTTTATAACTATGTAAGAATTATACCCTGTTGCTGGGTTTCTATGGTAATAGATTTTCATGCTTTTTTTCCCTCATAATTTAATAGAGCTTGGTCTTCTGAGTCAAACAGAGCCTCTCGTGTATTTGATGACTTGAAAGAAACATTTTTATGCATACTTCTTAAAAAGCATGCCTTTTTTATGTTGCAGTTTTTAAAGGTTGTTTCATCAAAGTTACTGCTAATAAAGGAAGATCCATATAAGTCCGAGTCATCAAATGAAGTGTTTGCTGTAGTTATGCCATTGAAATTACAATTTATAAAATCGGATCCTGCGAGGGTAACATTTGAAAATGTTGTTCCTGAGAAAGATGAAAAATGCATATTAGATTGTAGTAATGAGCAATTATCATAGATTGAGAATTCTACAACACACATTCTCATTCTGCAAGAGTCTGCTTTTACATTCTTAAATGAACAGTTTTGAAAATTGCATCCGTAAAATTTTTTGTTCGAAAAGTCCTCATTTTCAAAGTTCATATTTTTTACACTGAGTCCAATAATTTTCTCGGTTTTTATTATGTACTCTTTTAATTCACTTTCTGATAATTTGCTTTTATCAAACATGTCTTCTGTGCTCCTGTATCAACAGTATATCATGTATATTTAACATGGGCAAGTTAAAAAAAATGACAATTTGAGGCTTGAACATATTTATTGAAAGGAGTATGATAAAGTATGTGTTGGAAATGTGGAAAAGAGCTTACTGTTTGTTCTCCTATAGCAAGAAGTGAAACGTGTCCTTTTTGTAATGCTGATGTTCGATGTTGTAAAAATTGCAAGCACTTTTGTCCTGGTTCTCATTACGATTGTAAAGAGCATATACAGGAATTAGTTACTGAGAAAGATAGATCAAATTTTTGTGATTGGTTTTCTCTGAACAAGTGTATTTCTGGTGATTTGTCAAACACATTAAAAGAGCATAGCGCGAAGGCTCATTTTAACTCACTTTTTGGAGATTGATGGTGGCAGAAGACATAGATTTTATTTTTTTTGACTCAGGTACAGGGGGGCTTCCGTACATGAGTTATCTTATTGAAAAAAGTCCTTCGGCTCGTTGTGTATATCTAGCTGACACAATGAATTTTCCTTATGGTACAAAAAATCCAGCAGAAATAACACTGGCTGCTAGTTTAGCCTTGCAAACATTATTTAAGAAATATACTCCTCGAGCAGTTGTTCTTAGCTGTAATACATTGACAATTGTTGCTATTGAATTTTTTAGAAAGCAGTTTCCACATATTTCATTTGTTGGCACTGTGCCTGCTATTAAAATGGCTGGAGAGCAGTCAAAAACGCGCCGTATTGGGCTTCTTGCAACAAATAGGACTGTCGAGAGTTCTTACGTAAAGCAATTGATTAAAGACTTTGCATCTGATTGTGATATAGTATTTCGTGGTGACCCAGAGTTAATTTCTTTTATAGAAAACTCATACTTTTTTGCAGATGATTTGCAAAAAGAGGATGCTGTTAAACCTGCAATTGATTATTTTAGAAGCGAAAAGGTAGACACAATTGTTTTAGGATGCACACACTTTTTACATATTGTAGACATTTCATCTAAGCTTGGAAGCCCTGATATGAAAATTATAGATTCTTGTGCGGGAGTTGTTAAGCAAGCCTTAAAGGTTGCACACATTGAAGATTCGCAAGAGGAGTCTTCTTTTACACCACTTTTCTTTGTAACTGGACATGAAGATGATCAAGACGATTCAGTCTTTCAAAGTAGATACCAAACTATAGCAGAAAAAATAGGCATTCGCTACGGTGGAGTGCTAGGTAATTAATAATTAATAATGCATAATTTACAATTGCTACCAGTTTAAAATAACAAAAACTGTTACAGGCACCGAGCTTAGCTGAAACTATGAATATTTTCATGATTTAGCTAATTCTCATGGCATTTGCAACAGTTTTAATATTTTGCTTCAGTAATATTAATTATTAATTATTAATTGATAATTATAATTACACATTATCTAGCACTGCATAAATTTCTTTTTCTATTGCATCACAAAGGACTGCTGCAGATTTTTTTGCATCGTCCAAGTTTGTTGCAATAGGTTCAACACTATTAATGTAAAACTTAATTTTAGGTTCTGTCCCACTAGGGCGAGCACTTACTACAGTACCACCTTCAAGGAAAAACTGAAGTACATTGCTTGAAGGTAGGCTAATTTTTGTTTTTTCACTTGGGTTAGTTGGGTCAAATGAGTTTCCTTCTCCAACGTCGCGAATTATTTTTACCGTTTTTCCGCCAAGTGTTTTTAAACCTTCTGAGCGAAGTTTTGCCATAAGGTTTTTCATGGTTTGTGTTCCAGATGACCCTAAGAAATCTTTTGCAATGGAACGGTCTTCGTAGTATCCATATTCTGTGTAAAGTTGATCAAGTCTTTCAAGGAGGCTTATTCCTTTAGATCGCCAGTAAAGTGTCATTTCTGCACACATTGCCGCTGCTGAAACGCCATCTTTATCTCGAACATCAGTTTCTACATTGTATCCATAGCTTTCTTCAAATCCAAAAATATATTCTTTTCCCGTTTTTGTTTCAAAGTCATGCATAACTGATGCAATCCATTTAAACCCAGTTAAGCATTCTTCTAGATGTACACCGTTTTTCTTTGCAATTGCATCTACCATAGGGGAAGTTACAATAGATCTAATAATTCCAGGATTTTTAGGCATTTTTCCTAGTTCTTTTCTTGATACAATAATGTAATCAGTAAGAAGAACACCCATTTGGTTTCCAGTAATTAGTACATAATTTCCATTTTTATCGGGAACAGCAGAGCCGAAACGGTCTGCGTCTGGATCTGTTGCCATTACTACATCAGCTTTTTCTTCTTTAGCTAAATCTATAGCCATTTTAAGTGCAGGTGCTTCTTCAGGGTTTGGCTTTGCAACAGTTGGGAAGTTTCCATCTGGGCTTCGTTGTTCTGGTACTGTAATTACTGTTAAGCCTAAATCACCCAAAACTTTTTCTACATGCATTGCACCTGTTCCGTGTAGAGGGGTGTATACAACGCGTACTTCTTTTGCTTTTTCTTTAATAAGTTCGGGTCTAAAAAGCTGTTCTTTACACATATCCCAATACTTATCATCAATTTCAGAATCAATCATTACAAGTTTGCCTTGTGCAAGAGCATCTTCTTTTGAAATTGTTTTAACTTCTTTTACTGTATTTACTTCGTCAATAATACCTACATCATGAGGCTCTGTTACTTGTGCTCCATCTAGCCAGTATGCTTTGTATCCATTGTATTGAGGTGGATTGTGAGAAGCTGTTACTACAACCCCGGTAACACATCCTAATTCGCGAATTGCATATGAAAGTTCAGGGGTAGGGCGAAGGCCTGTAAAAAGATATGTTTTGAATCCATTTGCACAGAAGATCAATGCTGCAGCTTCTGCAAATACATCAGAGTATCTTCTGGAGTCATATGCAATAACTGCTGAAAGAGTTCCATCTTTTGCTTTTTCAGGAAGAGCTTTTATACAATAGCTTGCTAATCCTTGTGTTGCTTTGTTTATCATTAGTGTGTTCATACGGTTTGTACCACCGCCAATTACACCACGTAAACCACCAGTTCCAAACTCTAAGCTTTGATAAAATCTATCTTCAAGCTCTGTCATGTCGTCATTTGCAATTAAATCAACAACTTCTTGTCTAAAACCTTCATTTTGCTCTTCAGCTATATACTTATTAGCTATTTTCAAAATGTCATCTTTGTTCATTCGTAACTCCTAAAAATTATTTCGTTATTATTCCAAAAACAATAAAAAATTGTGCTGCTAAATAGGTTAGCATTACAATAAATCTATGGTATGGAAATGTCTTTACAAATATTGTGTGAGATAATACAGCATCTGAAGCTAGGAATAAAATGCTTCCTATAAATAAATACCAAATGCTTACTGGAACAGCGGATAATCCTTGTTGTAATGCAACTCCTACAAGTAAAAATAATGCTATAGCATTAATACCAGCTAAAAGTACTGCATATACTACCATTGCTATGCCAATAACGCCTTTTTGACATTTATTCATAAACCATGTTGCGATTACTAAAAGTATATATGCTATAATTGCAATTGTTAAAAATACCGTTGGAAGGGGCAAAAAGGTAAATACCGACAATATTACAATAAGATAAAAAACATGCCCTATAAAAAATGCAGTGAGACCTCTAATAAAATTTGCAGGGATTGTTTGTTTTAGTAAGTATACATCGCCCATACCACCAAAAATAATTCCAAGTGAAAGCAGAACTGTATTTTGTTCTAAAACAGCTTTTCCTTGGGATATGCCAATAAAGCCCCATAATCCAAAAAGTAGCATTGGCATAAGTATTGCTTTTGAAATATCTGCCATTTTCTTGTTGTTAATAAGGCATCCATAAAGGTGAAAAATTGATATTCCAAAGAATGGAATGCTCCATAGTAAAAAAGAATAGTCCATATAAAAAGTATACTATATGTTCTAAAAATAGTAAATCAAAAAATTATGCAATTTGAAAAAAAGATTGGAATCAAAAAAACTAGAGATGATGGAGTTCACTGAAAAAGTCTGTTACTTCCCAGTGAGCTGTCGAATCTACAGAAAACATTGGTATATTTTATGTTTTTTTTGCAAGTATTGAATTAAATTTAAGGATGCCACTTAAAAACTTCAGTTTTTAAGTGGCATTGAGATGATACCTTGCCTTTTTATAGGCTATATGCTTGTATCATCTATTGTGAACTTTGATACAGATTCATTTAGTTTTTCTATGCTGTCTTTTCCGCTCTCAACACCACTTACTACTGTAGTAGAAGCAACATTGATAGTACTCATGCCTTCTTTTATTTTTTCAACGGAAGTCATTAACTGTGCGCTTGATGCTTTAT
>CAYJKA010000054.1:0-11333 GCA_964370655.1 uncultured Treponemataceae bacterium
AAGCACTGCAATCTCGAATCTCAAATAAAACAACGGGTATTTTTAAGTCAATTAATTCCTGCAGCTTTTCAATAGAAAATCGACCAGAACCTACAACTAAACCATCGAAAAACCCATCTGAAATTCTTCGCACAAAGTCATCTCCACCATGATCATAACAAAGGGAGAAAAAATATCCCTTGTTATAGGCTAGCTTATTAATTTCTTTAATTATGCTTCCAAAATGCTCACTTTGTATATCATCAACAATAAACAAAATATGATTTGTAGTTTTGCCTTTAAGTGCTCTAGCCATGGAATTAGGCCTGTATCCTAGCTTTTTTATAGCTTCTTGAACTCTGTTTTTTTTATCTTGGTCAACATACCGATTTGCATTAATAACATACGAGACTATTGTATCTGTTACTCCAGCTTCTTTTGCTACATCTGCCCTTGTCGGCCTTGATAAAATATTTTTCATTACTTAACCTGCAACGCCTGTTGATTTTCTTTTATGCCTTATATTTTCAGTAATTTCTAATCCTGTGTCGTAATCAAGTTGAATTAGTTCACCCTTTGCAGCTGGTCGTTGTCTTGTGCAATAATCTACTTCCCAGTCTGGAACTTCAGTGTCCTTATTCCAAGTACGAACCTTCCATTGATAACCACGATATGGATCTCGTGTGTCATTCATAAACTCAATAATTCGCTTATGCATTTCATTTCGCACAGTTGCACTTTCTTGACTATATATGAGGTTTTTCATCTCTGCTTTATCATTTACAGTGTCATAAAACTCATCTGTTTCATCTAATAAATGAATTGCTAACTTATGTGTATCTGTAATTGCGGCTCTCATAAATTGTATACCGCCAAAACCATCGTGATCTATTTCATATCTGTGAAACTCAACAAAAACAGTATCCCTGTATGTGTTTGCTTCACTTGAGTTATCAAAACTCGCAGGAGATTCAATAATAGGCCTCATGGATTTTCCCTGCATTACAGGTGGTGCTTCAACATTAAAATAATCTAAAACAGTTGGAAGTATATCAATATGACTTACAACACTTGAATATACTTCGCCCTTAGGTGATGGACAATACGCTCCCCCTTTAACAATAAAAGGTATATGTGCAATTTCTTCGTACACACTTGGTCCCTTAGCAGCAAGAGAATGAGCTCTAAGTGCGTCTCCATGGTCTGAAGTAAATATAATCATTGCATCAGGAGCATACTGTTTAATAGATTCAAGGACACGACCTATTTCATAATCAACAAAAGAATTGCAGCCTAAAAATAACTGAGGACACACCTTTAACTCATCTTTGTTTTCATGAAGTTTATCACCAGCCCATAGTTTTTGTAAAAGTGGTTTTTCATCCAGTGTATCATATAAATTTTCACTTCGTGGCATTTCATAGTCTTTATACATTGATGCATAAGGTTCAGGACATACAAAGGGTCCGTGAGGCTCATCGTATGAAACAGTTAAGAAAAAGTCGTCATTTTTAAATTTTTCTAAAAAAGAAATAGCTTTATTACTACAGCGGTGAGCAAAGGTAAATTCCTCAGAAACACCACCATTTTCTACTGAAGCAGACTCCTGTCTTGAAAGAAGTCTTTGCTCTGGGGTTAGTTCTTCTAGGTAGTTCCTCATATCATACCAATAGTCTTTATCATATCCGTTAGGGCACTCACCATTACCAAAATAATCTCCACCATCTAAGTGCCATTTTCCGATATAACCGCAGTGTACATTGCTCTCTTGTAAATATTCCCCAGCCGTCTTTACGCCGGCCCATAAAGGTACTGTATTTGTAAAACTTCCATTAGAGTGTGGATAAAGTCCCGTAAAAATTGCGCTTCGTGCAGGCCCGCATACAGGCTGACAAGTATATGCTTTGTCATATCGTACACCTTCACTCGCAAGTGCATCTAAACATGGCGTTTTCATATCTGGATAACCGTAACAACCAACCATATCAAATCGAGTTGTGTCTGTCATTATAAAAATTACTTGTTTTTTTGCGTCCATTCCTTAACCCCTACATAATGTACACTGGTATGTACATGGATATACATACCAGTGTACACCCACTATGTAAATCTGTCAAGTTTTTTTTGTATATTTAAAAAAAGAAAACCTACCAAATAAAGACTTAAAAGGTAGGTTTCACTAAAAGTAAGTATTATAAAAATTTATGCATTTATTGGCAAGGTTATTATCATTTCAGTACCTGTGCCCTCATCACTTAATACATCAATTGTACCCTTATGAAGTTGAATTGCATGTTTAACAATTGCAAGTCCAAGCCCTGTACCTTTAATTGCACTTGAATGACTTTTATCTACTCTATAAAAACGTTCAAATACTCTTTCTATACTTTCACTTGGGATCCCTATACCTGTATCCTTTATTATAACTTCGATAACATCATGTTTTGATTTAACACTAACAGAAACACTTCCATCATCATTGTTATACTTAATAGCATTTTCCATTATGTTATAAAACATTTCGTCTATAATACTATGTACTCCATATATTGAAACAGGTTCAATATTAGAATGAATTGTAACATTCTTTTTCTCAGCTATCATCTCAAGCCTAGATATAATACCTTTAACAAGCTCTTCTATATCTACATTTTCTTTATCAAAATTGTGCTTCAATTCATCAAGTTGAGATATTTTAATTATGTCGTCTATAAGAACAAGAAGGCTATTTGCTTCAGTATGTATTTTTTCAGAAAAACGCTGTATGTCCTCTGGTTTTGCCATTCCAATTTTTATTAACTCAGCATAGCCTAATATTGACGTTAGGGGCGTTTTTAATTCATGCGATACATTTGCTGAAAACTCTCTTCTAACTTTTTCAGCTTGCGCCTTTTCTGTATTATCAACAATAATTATAATTGCTCCCTTAACTCTTTTTTGACCATATTTTTCACGTACTACGGGAGAAAAACTGAATACAAAGTCTCTTCCATAAAGTTGAAGTAGCAATTCTGATGTAACACCTTTATAGGTGTTTTCAATTGCCGCTATAAATTCACTTGAGTGATTAAGCTCTAGTGCATTTTTTCTTAAAAAATCAGCATTATTTATTTGAAAAACATTTTTTGCCGCTTTATTTATTGCTATAATTTCAGTTCTTGAATTTAAAAGTACAAGTCCATTATCAATATTATCAGTAAGAATATTAAACTCAACAGTCTTTTGCGCAAGCTTTGCTTTTTGCTTTTCAATAAATCGTTCTTGCTCTTTTATGCGTGAATAAAATTGGTCAAGCTCGTCATAAACAGGCTCATCAATATCATACAAGGGTGCAATGATTTTATTTGTAAGATAATTTGATACAAATGCTGATAAAAGTATTACACAGATTGCAATAAGTATCATAAAGGGGATGCTTTGAATTACAATGCTATACACACTATCAATAGTAAACGATAAACGAAGAACATCACCTTGTTCTAGCTTTTCAGCATAGTAGTATGTTTGGCTTCCAAAGGTATCAGAAAATCGTGTGCTCTCAGCTCTACTCTGTGTTTGTAATGCTATTACCTCTTCGCGATTTGCGTGATTATCCATACTTTCAGAATCTCGTCTATTATCAAATATAACAATTCCATCATCTCTAATAATTGTAATTCTAGTTGAAGTAATAATTCCAGACAAGTCATATTCGCCATTTTGAGAGAGAAGCAAAGACTTTATCTGAGGAAACTCCATTTTTAACCCGCTCTTTTCTCTTTGAAAAGCTTGATTATATATTATAGACGATATAAAAAATGAAAATATGCAAAGAGCAATTAAGGTTACTCCTGTTATACTGTAAAATATTCTTTTTCTCAATGTACTCTCCCTAACCTACACAATCATTTTATAACCAACATTACGCACTGTTTGAATAATGCTTCCATCATCACCAATTTTTTGACGTAATGTTCGTATGTGAACATCAACGGTTCTACTTTCACCTGAGTATTCATATCCCCAAACAGTTGTTAGTAAATTATCTCTTGAAAAAACAAGGCCTAAGTTTTCCATAAAAAACTGCAAAAGTTCAAACTCACGAAAAGAAAGTATTACTTCACTACCTTTAACTTGAACAATTCTCTTTTTCTTATCCAATGTTATATTTCCAACCGTAACTATGTCAGTTTTCTCAAGTGAAGGTGCTTCGCATCGTCGTAGCACTGCTTTTACACGAGAAATCATTTCCATAACCGCAATTGGTTTAGAAATATAATCATCAGCGCCAAGATCTAAACCTTTAATTTTGTCAAACTCACTTGTTTTCGCTGTAATCAAAATAACAGGTATATGTTTTGTACGTGTGTTTTCACGAAGTCCTTTTAGAATACTTAAGCCGTCTTTTTCTGGTAACATTATATCCAGTAAAATCATACTAGGTATTTCATTTTCTAAACGTTGTTCAAGCTCAACAGCACTAGAACAGCCAGCAGCTTCAAATCCTGCTGTTTTTAATGCATATATAATAAGTTCTTGAATGTTTGCTTCGTCTTCAACACAATATATCATAATTAGTCTTCTCTTCTATGCTTGCCAGTAATTGAAAACTCTACCCATTCGGCAATATTTGTAGCGTGATCACCAATTCGTTCAAAGTATTTTGCAATCATAAGTAATAGCATTGCATTTTCAATTTCACTACTGTCTTTTTGGACTATAGCGATAATATCATTTCTGGTATCTTCAAATAAACCATCTATAACATTATCATATTTTATAACAGATTCACAAAGATTCATATCATTCTTTACGTGTGCATCAATAATATCACGAACCATTTTTATAGTTGCATCAGCAAGTGATTGTATATGTGAGCTATTTTTGTAACTAGATAAATCATGTTTTAATACTATTTCTGCTATATCGCGCGCTTGATCTCCAATTCGCTCTAAATCTGTAAGCATTTTTAATGTTGCAGAAATTTTGCGTAAATCTCTAGCCACAGGATGTTGCTTTAACAAAAATGTTAAACAAAGATCTTCTATTTCTCTATCTTTTACATTAATTTTTTCTTCAAGTTTTACAGCATCTTTAGCGCTATCACGGTCAAAATCTAATAATGCTTTTGAAGCTTGTTCAATAGACTTCTCACAAAGGTTTCCCATAAGTACTACTTCTTTATGAAGTGCATCAATTTCTAAATCTATTAAATTACTCATTAACCAAATCTCCCTGTTATATAATCTTCAGTTTCTTTCATTTCTGGTAACGAAAAAAGATCTTTTGTATTATTAAACTCAATCAAATCGCCTAATAAGAAAAAACCTGTATTATCAGAAACACGCAATGCTTGTTGCATATTATGTGTTACTATAGCTATAGTATAACTTTCTTTTAAGGATAAAACAAGCTCTTCAATTTTTGAAGTCGAAATTGGATCCAATGCAGAAGTTGGCTCATCCATTAATAGAACCTCTGGATCTACTGCTAAAGCACGTGCAATACATATACGTTGTTGTTGACCGCCTGATAAACTCAACGCTGACTTTCGCAAATTATCCTTTGTTTCTGACCATATTGCTGCATCTCGTAAACTTTTTTCAACTATATCGTCTAACTGGCTCTTTTTTCGAATACCATGTGTCCTAGGTCCATAAGCAATATTATCATAAATGCTCATTGGGAAAGGATTAGGTTTTTGAAATACCATCCCTACTCTTTTACGTAAAGTGTTAACATTTAATTCTTTATAAATATTTTCATTATCTAAAAGAAAATCACCCTCTACCCTACAAGCTGGAATTAGATCATTCATTCTATTTATACTTTTTAGTAACGTAGATTTACCACAACCTGATGGTCCAATAAATGCAGTTACCTTGTTTTTTTCAATATCTAGTGTTACGCCCTTTAAAGCATGAGCTTCACCATAATAAACATGTGCATCTTTTATAGAAATTTTCATTTTACACTTCCCTATTATTTATTTTTACCATTCTCTTTGCAATATATGCAGAAAACATATTCATACCAACTACAATAAAAAGTAATATGGCAGCAGTTGCGTATGCTTGATTTATAAACAAACCTTCAGAAGTCAACATATACATGTGAATTGAAAGAGTTCTTCCTGTTGAGAATATATTCCCAGCATTTGGCGAAGTACCTGCTGTATAAATCAAACATGCTGTTTCACCGACAACACGTCCAATTGCTAAAATAATCCCTGCTACTATCCCATTTATTGCAGATGGCAACACAATAATAAAGATTGTTCTTAATTTACCTGCACCTAAACCAAAACTTGCTTCTCTAAATTCCATCGGTACGGATTTCAAAGCTTCTTCAGTTGATCGTATAATTAATGGTAGAATCATAATAGATATTGTTAGAATACCTGAAAGCAAGGACATTCCCATGCTTAAAAAGACAACAAAAAAAATACTACCAAATAGACCATAAATTATAGAAGGAATACCTGCTAATGTTTCAGTTGTAAGTCGAATCATATCAACAAGCTTACTTCCTGGCTTTGCATATTCAACCAAATATATTGCTGTAAAAATTCCAAATAACGCTGCAAGCGACACACTTAAGATAGTTAAAATAAAAGTATTTATCACTGCAGGGACAAGAGACACATTGTCCGATGTATATTCTAAATTAAAAATTGAAGGCTGTCCATTAGAAAGTTTTTGAATTTCATCAATAATGGGGCCAATACCTGATACCAAAACATAGCCTATAATAAAAATGACAGTTGCTATGGTAAGTATCGCGGCAAGGTTTACGAATATACGTAAAAATCTCGATGTATGTTCTTGCTTCATGATTTGTTTACCTTATTCTTTATTAATGAAAAACTTATGTTTATTAAAAGAATAAACACAAATAGTACTACGCCTGTTGCAACAAGCGCTTCTTCATGTAAGCCTGCTGCATATTTCATTTCTATAACAACGTTTGCTGTCATAGTTCTAATCCCTTTTAGGATATTTCCAGTAAGTCTTGGTTGGTTACCAGCAATCATAATAACTGCCATTGTTTCACCAATTACACGGCCAATACCTAAAACGATAGAAGCTAAGATACCAGATTTTGCTGCTGGTACAACAACCATAAACACGCTTCTTTCATGAGTCGCTCCCAAGGCTCGCGAGTTTTCATATAAGGCAGAGGGAACTGCATTTATAGCTGATTCACTTAACCCTATTATTGTAGGAAGAATCATAATCCCTAATAATATTGCTGCTGATAAAATGCTATTACCGTTTCCTCCAATGTAGTTACGTACAAATGGAACAAGAACGGTCATTCCAAAAAAACCGTAAATAATTGAAGGTATTCCAGATAAAAGATCAACGGCTGGCTTTAACCATGCGTAAATATACTTTGGACAAAAATGTGTCATATAGACAGCCGTCATAATACCAATTGGAACACCTATAACAATTGCAAGTGCTGTAATGTACAAACTCCCCACAATCATGGGGAATATACCGTACATGTCACTACTAGGTTTCCAATTCATTCCGAATAAGAAATCTAGCACTCCAATTTTACCCATTGCAGGCAATCCATTTGCGAATAAAAATACACAAATGAAAAGCACTGCAAGGATTGATACTAAGGCTGTAAGTAAAAATAGTTTTTCAAAAACTTTTTCCTTAAGCTGCATCTCTTTTCCTATTTATTTAATATCTGAATAGTTAACTATATTTCCAAGGTAGATTTCTTTTACAGATTCTACTGAAAGATTAGTTATTGAGTTTTCAGTATTTACAACTACTGCAATACCATCTTGTGCAATTACCATTCCATTAATTTGTGCTAGTTCAGAATCTTTAAGTGCACGACTTGCCATTCCAATTTCAAATGTACCATCAATAGCACCTTTAACGCCTGCGCTTGAACCAATACCTTCAATGTTTATAGTAACATTAGGGTTTCTTTGTTTGTAAGCTTCTGCAAGTTTTTCCATTAAAGGATATACAGAAGTAGAACCACCAATTGAAAGTTTTCCACTACTAATTCCACCAGAATATGGTGCATTTTCGTATACAGGTATAAAACCTTCTTCAGATGCAATGTTTTGTCCTTCAGCAGAATTAATGAAGTCAATGAAGTCTAATGCTAATGCAGAAAGATTATCACCGTATGCAATATTAAAAGGACGAGCAACTTTATAGCTACCTGCTTGGATATTTGCAACAGAAGGCATAACACCATCAATTGAAACTGCTTTCACAGTATCATTAAGTGAACCTAATGAAATGTAACCAATTGCATTTTTATCATTTTGAACTGCAGTCATTACTTTTCCTGTTCCATCATGTACAATTGCATCTAAAGTTGTATCATCGCTTCCGCTTTCATCCAAACCTACTAATTCAACAAATGCGCCACGAGTTCCAGACCCTTCTTCACGAGTAATTACTGAAATTGTATCATTATCTGACATTCCACCAGCAAATACAGTTGTTGCAACAGCTGCAACGAGTGCTCCTAAAAGTACCTTTTTCATTTTTATCTCCCTATGAACCTCAACTTCTTGTGAGAGTTCTATTTGGTTTTGTGCTTCACGTCATTTTGTGCCGCACTTAATTCTTGAACACACTATAGTTTTGTAATGTTAAATTTAAAAGTAGATAAATGTAAATTCTATGTAAAATTCCAAAAAAAATAGTCAAAATAACAAGTCAGTATTCATATAAAAAAATTATATTTACTAAAACAACATAAAATTTACCTTTTTCATTTAAATATCTACTAAATTTTTCTAATTGACTAAATGAATATTATCTGCCATACTATTATGTATCATGAGTAGTGAAACAGAAATAGGATTACAAGAAGCATACAACGCTCTCAAAGAAGGTAATCCCAAAAGTGCAAAGCCAATACTAGAATCCGTATTACACCGAACACTCGATAATCCTGAAGTAATTTTTGCCTTAAAATGCGCAAAATACTGGTCTGAAGCTTTTGATAAACAAGCATCTTTACCCAGCAAATTTCAAGCTGGAGAATACCTTTTAAATGAATGGTCAAACTTTAATAAATTTATAAAAGACAGTAAAAAAGCATTTCCTCAAGCCTTATACGCAACAAAAAGAGGTGTTTTTTTACAAGCACTAGATAACTATCAATGTATGGTTAATGAAAAAGATAAGGCTTTGAAAGCTGAGCTTTTAGGAAGAATTGGATTATGCCACAAAGCCTTAGGAAACTACGAAATGGCTATCCGTTTTTTGCAGGATGCAAATTCCCTTAAACAAAATTCTGCTTCAATTCTAGCAGAGCTTGGTGACTGTTATGCTCTTTGTGGAGAAGAAAAAACTGCAAAGGTATTATTCAGAGAAGCGTTTTATATTAATCCACAAGACATAGATGATACATTACTAGAAGCAGAAATGTATAAAACACTAAAAGACACAACATCAAAAAAAGGCTATTCAGGGGAAGCACTACTTGAGTGGATTCCTGTTTACGGAGTACTGTATGGAGTGTTTAATGTAAAACGCGAACTACGTGCTTTAGAAATAGGTAAATTACGCCAGTCAATTTTTTCATTGGAAAATGAATTAAAAGACAAAAACAAAGAGATTCTTGTTCCTAAGCTTATAAATCATTATTTTTGGCTAATTGACCATTATGTTTCAACAACTAGTGAAAGATCTAAAATAAATGAAATTCTTTTAAAAATAAAGATACTTGATAGAGATATCTATGATATGTACACTACATAGATAAATCTTTTAATCGTTATAATACATAAAAAAGACTATGAAATCGACTATAACACTTGAGTAAATTTTGTAAAAATGATACAATAATAGTACGACTATAGTCAGAAACCTATAATTTAGTACATCTGCTTAGTACAATTTCGAGAAGCTTATTATATCTATAATGATATACAGTAGGAGAATAAATGTCAGAAACGTTGATAAAATCTGTTCAGGATATGCTGAATGAAGAAAAATGGACACGTGCTACAATCAGCAACTATACAAAAACGCATTTTATTGAATTAGCAAATGTTGTAGAAAATTCGCACCAAGAAAATTGTATGGACGAAGTACAAGCATTATGTGATGAGCATTTAGCTCACACAAAACACAGTATTATCGCCTTATATATTTCAGGTATGATCGCCCTAAAGAAAAAAACTCTTGACAATTCCTCACTTATCGAACTTATTAATATTTTTCAAGACAACCATAAAAGCAATGTAGTAGTATACTTATGCGAAAGCATTTTAGCTGAAGATGACAGCAACAAATACGCGCTAAGAACATTAGCTGATGCATATAGCCAAGATGATAACGAGAACGTATGGGAAATTTATGAATCAATTGTTCGTTTAGATTATGAAGAAGCAGATATTGCAAAATTACTAGCTGAACACTACGAAAAAGAAAACAACGAAAAAGATGCAATTGATTACTACAAAAAAGCACTACTTCGCTACGTAAATAGAAAAAGTGAAAATCAGATTAGAGAAATTTGGTCAAAGCTTGTAAGTCTTATTCCAGATGAAATTGACTTCTTTTTACTTGTGCAAAGAAAAATTGCAAAAACTATTTCAGATGTACGCAGTGCAACATTAATGCAAGACCTATACGTGCATTACAAAGATACAAAAGATTGGAACACTTCAATCGATATTCTAAAACTTATATTAAGCATTGATGAAAAAGATTCTTGGGCAAGAAAAGAACTTGTTGAATGTTTTAAGGGAAAATATGCAGCGCACAGCCAACTTGATGATTACATTAAGGTTTCTAACTTAAATCAAAGCTGGAGAAATGTTTTTGAAGCCATAAGCGACTTTGAAAAACACATTGCTTTTGACGCTAAGAACTTTGTATTCCATAGAACATGGGGTGTAGGTGTTATCCGTAAAGTTGAAAACGATGAAATTTCTATAAACTTTGGAAAAAAACATGGCGTGCGTGATATGACATTAAAAATGGCTGTTAATGCATTACAACCTCTCCAAAGAGATCATATTTGGGTGTTAAAAGCAACTAAATCTAAAGAAGAGCTTTCAAAATTAGTTAAAGCAGATAAAGTTTGGACACTTAAAACAATTATTAAGAGTTTTGACAATAACTGTGACTTCAAAAGAATTAAAGCTGAACTTGTTCCTTCAATTCTAACTACTAGTGAGTGGACAAGTTGGAGTAATACAGCCCGCAAACAAATAGATAACGACCCTACTTTTGGTATAAATCCTAACGATATTACAATGTATAATGTTCGTGAAAGAGCTATTTCACAAGAAGAAAAACTTTCAAATGAGTTTAAAGCTCAAAAACAATTCTTTATGCGTTTAGATATTTTAATGCGATTTGCACAAGAAGCAG
>CAYJKA010000055.1:0-11177 GCA_964370655.1 uncultured Treponemataceae bacterium
GGATGAAAAAAAACTGTAATAGTTTCGTGGAAAAAAAGCAAAAAAAAACACAGGATTGGTGATTCCTGTGTTAAAAGTTGCGGGAGACCAGACTTGAACTGGCACAGCTCGCGCCACTAGCACCTCAAGCTAGCGTGTCTACCAAATTCCACCACCCCCGCGTGTATTTACCTTAATAGGTGGCAACAGAAAAAAGTATATCAAATATTACTTTTTGTGTCAATGCAATCGAACTGATTTGCTTTTATTTTTTTAAAATTCTCAATTCGCTTGACAATTGTTTGTAATAGTGGTACAAGTGACTATGAGTATGGCAATTCCCACTTTTCTTTTCTTTTCAGTTTACTGTGTATTAAATGTATATCTTCCTCTTTTCTTTAGAAATGCAGGCTATTCTGCAACATTAATTGGGGGGCTTTTAGGTGTCTTTGAAGTAGCTGGAATATTTTTTACATTTTTACTTTGTAGACATCCTGCAAAAAGTGGGAAATATGGTTTATGGCTACTAGGATTAGGATTGCTTTGTACCTTGCTAGCATTTCCAACAATATTGCTACCTCTTCCATTTATGGCTATAGCACTCATACTTTTTGCAGCTCCTGTTAAATCTATTATTCCCATATCAGATGCCTTCATTCATTTGAGATTACAAGATAAAAGCGACCGCTACGGAATGATTCGCTCTTTTGGTTCTCTTGGTTTTGTAGTTATGAGCTTGCTTATGCAAAATTGCGTGAATACTGATACAATTTCAAAATTGAGTAGCGCATTATGGCTTGCAACACCTACATTTTTAATGTGCCTTTCATTGGTTTTTATTCCAAAATTATTAAAACCTATGCACCACACACCTATTGTACAAAACACTACATCTCAGGAAAAATCTAACGTTCAAACAGGTACTAAAAATATTTTTAAACAATTTTCAAAATCATATTGGCTTATGATCCTTGTTCTAACATTTGGATATTTAACCCAGCATGGTTCATCAAAATTCTTTTCATTGTACGTTAAAGAATATTTACATAGCGATTCATTTAGTTTGCTGTGGGCAATATCTGTAGCAACTGAAATTCCTGCAATGTTTTTTTCATACAGATTTGTAAGAAAATATGGAAGTAAAAATTTAATACTTTTTAGTGTTGCTATGAACTCTTTTCGAAGCTTCATATATGTATTGTTCCCTTCTGTTGGAGGAGCAGCCTTTGCGCAGCTTTTTCACTGTTTAACGTTTGGCTTTTTGCATCCAGCAACAGTAATTTTCATTGCACAGGAGGTAAAAGATGCTAAAAATGCAGTTCTTGGGCAAGCAATATCATCGGTTGGGGCAACTGGATTTGCAAGTGTTGTTGGAAGTCTTTTAGGTGGCTACATTATTGATAAATATGGCTATGCTGAACTTTACACATTTTTTGGCATTCTGCCTCTTATCGGCTTAGCTATATATTTCTTTTTAAGAAAAAAAGTGTAAATGTATTACAAGTTATTTGCTATTTCTATGTAGCTACCACTAGCAAACTTATTTACACGGATTTGTGATGCAATTCTGTTTTTAAGGCTTTCTACATGAGAAATAAGACCTACAGATCTTGTTTCTCTAATTTCATCTAATATTCCCAATGCCTTTTCAAGTGATTCTGCATCTAGACTACCAAATCCTTCATCTATAAACATTGAGTCTAGCTGCACCCCACCATTTTGTTCTTGAACCATGTCACTTATAGCTAGGGCTAAACTTATTGATGCCATAAATGTTTCTCCACCTGAAAGTGTTGAAGTAGGGCGTAGTTTTCCCGTGTAATCATCAAAAATTTCAAGATCCAAGCCCTTGTGTGCATTCCCGCCTTCGGCATCTTGTTTTAAGTAAAGTGCGTACCTACCATTCGACATTCTCTTTAGGCGAGAGTTTGCATAAATAGTAATCTCTTGTAAGTACATTCCTAAAATCCATGAGTCCAGTGGTATTTTTTTTGGATTGCTTCCAGAAAGAATATTATATAGCTTGGTATACAATTCACATTTTGCACTTGCTTCTTGCTCTCGTTTTATAATTATGCTATATTCTGAATGTAAGGTTGTAATTTGTGCTAAACGTTGCTGTGCGTTTGAAAACTCATTTTGACTTTGTTCTAGTTCTTGTTTTTTTTCTTCTATAGTTTTTGTTATTAGAGATTCTTTTGCTTTAATATCTTCTTCATTTCCCTTTATTTCTTCACTTAATTTCTTTTGTAAAGTCTGAAGCGTTAAAAGTTCATTTTTATATTGGTCTATGTTTTGTTGTGCATTACTTTTTTTATTGCTGTCCATAACAGATGTTTTAATAATCTCTAAATAGTTCTCGATGTTATCATTTGAAAAGCTATTCTTGTCACAATTAAAAAGCTTAGAGTTTTGTAAGGCTGTAATAAGTTGAGTCTCTGAAGATTCTTTTCCTTCTTTTTGTGTTTCAATATTTTTTTCAATGTAAACTTTTTTTTCTGTTAATATGAGAATCGCATTTTCATTATCTTTTTTTCTTATAATAAATTTGTCGCATTCTTGTGTTAAATGATTTTTTTCTAAAGTAAGTTTATTTATATTTTCTAAAATAGATTCGCTATTACCATCCATTTGTTTTAATACGGCCTCTAGTTCATTTTTTGTATGTTCTATAGAAGCTGTTTTGCTTGCAATTTGAATTTGTAATGCAGTGTTTTTTTCTTGTAAAGATTGTATTAGTGTTTCATTTGTTTTTATTTTTTCTTTTGCAGTGTTTACATTGTGAAGATCTTGTTCAAATTTCTTATGTTTTTCTAGAGCCTCTAAATGGGCTTTTTCGTGTATTGCAATTTTGTTAATGCATTCATCACTTGATTTGCATGGCTCAATATCTACATTGCTATCAGCTAGTGACTTTTTGCTTTCTTCAATTGTTCCCGATATGGTATAGCGTTTTCTTTTATAATCATCAAGAACCAATGTTGCTTGTTTTACAATGCTTTCTTGCTTAGTTATCTTTTCGCCAATATCAAGTATTTCTTTGCTTTGTAGAGCTGGTTTTGGGTGCTCAAGAGAACCACATACAGGACAGGGAGTATCTTTTTCTAATAAATCTACGAGGGTAGAAGCTGTATTAAAAAGTTTTTGTTCTCTTTCTTCCTTGATAAAAGCTTCTAAAATTTCATTTGCATTTTTATGTGCTTCAATTGCTGCATTTTCTAGGAAAGAAAGAGAGGCATCTTTATAGAGTAATATTTTATATGCAATTTTTTTTATTTCTATGTGTGCTTTTTCCCAGTCACTTATAATTGACTGCTCACATTCAATAAGAATCTTAAACTCTTTTTCAGCTTCATAAATCTTTGATAGTTCTTGTGCGCATTCAGTAGCCTTTTGTTGTAAGGATTCTGCTTCCATTTCAAATGAATTTACATCATCTTGTAGTTTTACACAGCGTTGCAAGTCATGTAATAACATATCAAGTTCTGAAAGTCTTTTTGAATTTTTTTCTTGTGTGCTTTCTTCATTTGCAAGTGCTTTTTTTTCAGCATTAAATTCTTCGAGTTGTTTTGTGCATTCTGCTTTATCAGCAATGTTTTTTTCAAGTTCACTTGAAAATGAAGTATAATTATTTGCTAAGGGGAGAAGCTTTTCTGCATCAAAAGAAAAAAGCACTCTTTTTTCAAGTTCTTCAATTTCTTGTTTTTGGGATTCTAAGAGAAGTAATTTCTGTTCGATAGCTTTCTTTTCATCAAATTTTTTGCATAAATCAAGAAGTTTTTGTTCTTCTATCATGAGCGCTGAAATTTCCTTTTGGTACTTATCTAATATAACTTTTAAATTTAATAGGGAATCTTCTAACTCTTTTTTTTCTTTTTCTGCAGTTTCTGGGTTAAATGAAGCTTGTAACTGGTTTACTTGTAGTTGTATTTCCTTAGCTGCTGCTTCGTAATTTGCTTTTCTTTCCTTTATATTTTCACATATTCGAGAAAATTGCTCTATTGGAAAGAGTTTTAATAAAAGCCCTTTTCTGTCTCGTGAGTTTTGCTTTAAAAACGTAGCAAACTCGCCCTGTGGAAGTAGGACAATTCTCGTAAACTCATCGATAGAAAGGAGCAACATCTTTTCAATTTTTTCATCTACAAGTGACTTTTGGCTTTCTAAAATAGTCATTCCATTATCTTGAGAAAAAAGATCTGTTTGAACTGAATTAGACTGTGTTCCAATGGAAAATAAAGTGGCTGTTTCTCCTTCTTCTTTTTGTGTGCCTTTTTTTGTTATTTTATTAAAAGGTAATGTTCTTTCAACTCTGTAAGATTTTCCCACTATAGAAAAATCAAATGCAATGCTACTTATGTCACTTGTGCTACAAAAATCTGATCTCATATAGCGTCTATCTGGTGCTGCCCTTGAGCCAGGTAGTTTACCGTATAATGCGTATGTAATGCAGTCTAGTATTGTTGTCTTTCCTGATCCGGTTTTTCCAGTAATTACATAAATATTATCAAGATTTGTAAAATCAATTATGTGTTCGCCTACAAAGGGGCCAATGTTTATAATACGTAATTTAATTGGCTTCATTTTTTTCTCCCTCTAGTTCCTTTGCAATAGATTCAAATAGTTCAATGCATTCTTTCCAGTCACTGTTTGAACTATCGGTATCATCTTCTGACATGAGGCCAAGGTCTTGTAAGAAATTTGTAAAAATTTCTTTTACAGGAAGTGCATCTTTTTTTTCAAATAAGGCGCGCCTTTTTGATATAGATTCCTCTGCATTTTGGTATATGCTTGTAATTGCCTTTTGCTTTATTGAAAGTAAATAAGGAAATAATTTTCTGAGGCGAGGTGCTATATTTTCAATTGTCATTGAATTAGTACAAGTAAACTCAATAAAGTCATCCTTGTGCTCTACCATTTTTTCAAAGTTTTCAAAAGTATCCTCTACTTGAACTAATTTTCTAAGAGGTTTAATATCAATAGGGGTAACTTCTACAGCTTTATTTTCTGTATTAAGAACTACTCGTAAAAAAACTTTATCAGTTTGAATTTCGCTAAACGAATAGGCGAGAGGAGACCCTGCGTAGTATGCATTTTCTAATACTTTTTGTTTTTTATGTAGATGACCAATAGCGGTATATAAAAAGGGTTTAAACACATTTGGGTCTATAAGTTCCGCATTACCTAAAAAAAGCCTCTCAGAGTCACTAGAAGTGCCTTGTAGCGTAAAAAGGTGGCAGTTTACTATGGCTGAAGTATCTTTGTGTTCTGACTTTGATTGCAATTTTTTATGTGATCTTTTAATTCTTGCAATTGCCTCTGTAATAAGGTCCGTTTGGCTTCGAAGCATTGAGCCATCTTCTGAACGTAATGAGCCTATTTGTAAAAAAGGTATTTGGTACAGAGCAATTTTTTGGCCATCTTTTGATTCAATAATAATAGCATTACTACATTCTTCTGCATCTGTAGATATATAAATATTTTTTGACCGTAAAAAAGAGCTTGCATACGAAAGCCTTGTTTGAGAATCGTGGTTTCCAGAAATAATACATATTGGTAACAACGGGAATAAAGCATTGACTTGTACTAAAAATTCGTCAAACAAACGAACTGCTTCAGGGCTAGGTACCGACCTATCATACACATCTCCTGCAATTAAGAGCGCATCATACGAAAAAGCTTGTAATTCTTTAATAAGTAAGTCAAGCATGTGTTTTTGGTCTTCAAGCAAGGAGTGTTCATATAAAACTTTTCCCAGATGTAAGTCCCCAGTTTGTAAAATATTTACCATATAAAACTATAGCAAAAAAAAACGTTTTTGACTATACTATATAGTATGGTAATACGCGCTAAGATACTAGGATATTGCATGGGAGTAAGAAAGGCTGTTAACCTAGCCCTTAAAGCCTATGAAAAATACCCTAATCATGCTATATATACACTTGGCCCCCTAATTCATAACAAAAACGCAATTGAAATGCTAAAGGGAAAGGGCATAAATATTCTGGTAGAGGATGATATACCTACGCTGAAAGATAGTGCTATGCCCACTGTTGTAATAATACGCGCGCATGGAACTTCTGATGCAATAAAAGAAGAATTATTGCGCGTGGGCTCTACAATAATTGATGCAACATGCCCTCGCGTATTAGCAAATCAGCGACGTATTCATGAGTATGCTAAAAAAGGTTACGCGATAATTATAGTGGGCGATAAGTCTCATGGCGAGGTCTTTGCACTAGAAGGCTCTGTGCCAAATAATTCATCTTGTTTTGTTCTTCAAAATGCGCTAGAAGCAAAAGCTATGTTAAAAAGCACTTCTTTTCGTAATCAAAAAGCAATTGTTATAAGCCAAACAACTATCACAAAAGATGAGTATGAGGAAGTAAGCTCGGTTATCCAATCTTCAATTGAGGATGTACTTGTTTTTAATACCATTTGTCCTGCAACACTTGAAAGGCAAACAGCTTTATGCGAACTATACAATCAAGTAGATGGACTAATTATTATTGGAGGAAAAAACTCAGCAAATACGGAGCGCCTATATCAAATAGCACTTGGACTTAACGAGGAAAAAGGCATAAAAAAACCTGTGTGCCATATTGAAAATGCAGATGAAATACCAAGTGTTTTTTTTGCTTTGGAAAAGGTTGGCATAAGTGCAGGCGCATCAACTCCTGATAATGTAATTAGTAGCATTGAAAATCAATTGCAAACAGGTGGTAAAGCTTAATGCCTCAAAGTAATTCTGTTTCATCTGTTCAACTTACTAACATAACGTCAAATCCTAACGCTTTAAAAAATGGAAGTAATGTTTTTGTTAGGGTTTTAGCAAAGGGGCAAGGTGGTGAATATCTTGTAAGCTTTGCAGGAAATAAGTTTAATGTTTATTCGCAAAAGGAACTTCAAACAGGAAACGCATTTAGAGCTCTTGTAACGATAAAAGATGGGAAAGTTTTTTTAAGCCCTCAATCGCAGGGTAATCAAAGTGTTCAAAAATTTTCTGCAACAAATTCTGAGTCAATATCAAATTTGACAGGCCTTTTACAAGATCTTGGCTTAAAAAGCGATGGAATATCACTTCGTCTTGTTCAGTATTTTCATAGTTCTGGCCTAAGTTTTAATATGAAGCTAGCAAACAAGGCTCGAGCAATAGGTTTACATTTCCCTGGTAAGGAAGCGGATGCAGCTGAAATTGCACTATTTTTAGAGCACCGAGGTATAAGTGCTGATGTTGATTCTGTTATGGAGTTGCTTGGTGTCCTTTATGGTGAGGATCGTAACGGCAGTAATTCTTCTTCAGATAACTCAAAGGAACAAAGCGACAGCGAAGAGACTAGTGTTGATCAAGATAATGAAAAAGTTGAAGAAAACATGGATGATGCAGAAGGTGAAGGTGAAAACCACGTAACTTCATTGTATGCTAATCCTAAACACGTAGCACAGCAGCCAGAGGGCCTTTTAACATTTGTCAATCATAATAGACAAAATCCCTTGCACTGGATAATTTTACCGTTCGAATATGGTGAAGATGAGCGTAAAATTATTGGATCTGTTCGAATTTTGCTTAATTATACTAAAAAAAGCAGTGAAAAGTTAGTTATTTCTGCTTTTTTTTGTGGAAAAAATTATAAATTTGTGGTAAAATATAGAGGTGAAGGAGATGCTACAAATCGACAACGATGTGTAATTCAGTTTTGTACCGATAGAAATGATACTTCGTATGATACAAATAAACTGTGTGATTTACTTGCGTCAAGTTTGCCTAAAAGTTTGAACTGTGATATTACATACGCAGAAGATCTTTTACACGATGGTATATTTACGCTAGATTCACTTATATCTGTTGTTCAGCTAGATGCATAATGAAGAAGACTGCAATTGCTTTGCAATACCCCGAAAATGCACCGGCTCCGTTCATTACATTCAAAGGATGTGGTAGTAAAGCCGAAAAAATGATCGAAATTGCTAAAAAAAACAACATCCCCATTGTTAGTGAGCCTGAAACAGCATTTGTACTTTCTCTTCACGAAATAGGCAATTGTATTCCCCCTGAAACTTATGAAGTTTTAGCAGGAGTTTTTGCTTTTTTAAAAAAGGTTGAAGATTATGACAGAACTTGACACAAAAACTTTACAAGAAGGTATGCTTTTTTCATCACCAATACTTTTTGACGATGGGAAAAATATGTTTTTAGCGGAAAGAATGCCAATCGGAAAAATGCATTTAGATGCAATACGTCGATGGAGCATAAAAAAGCTTATTACTTATGGTAAACAAATTGATTCTGCAGATGATGGACTAGATGACCTTGAACTTCTTGAAGAAGATGATGAAGGCGAAGTAGGTTCGCTATTTTCTCTTTATATGCAAACAGTAGCTGATATTGAAACTGTGTTTAATGATTATGCAGCTGGAAAGCCAATTAATAAACAACTTATTGATAGTTCAACTAAGAATATTATTACTTTTATCAAGGAAGAAAAGGCTGCAGCTGTATCTGTAAGTTTTATTCCAATGAAAGAGCATTTACCTATTGCTGTAAATGCTGTGAACATTGCTATTGTATCTGGAATACTTGCTGTGGAAATGAAGTTTCCTGAAAAAGATGTTCAACACTTAATAATAGCAGCTATACTGCACGATATAGACATGCTAAAGCAGCCAGAAAGAATTGTAAATAAACCTGCGCACCTAACTGAAGATGAATTTTCAAAAATTCGCACACACTCTCAAAAGATTATTAATCCAATACTTGAGTCACTTGGATATCCAAAAGAAGTTGCTTTGATAGTTTTCCAACACCACGAACGATGGGATGGAAAGGGGTATCCAGAGGCAAAAGTTGGGGCTCAAATTTATCTTCCAGCTCGTGTACTCGCGGTTGCAGATTCTTTTGAGGCTATGCTTTCTGATAAACCATACAGAACCTCTTTTGATGCTCACGATGCGGTTAAGAATTTATTAGCAGAAAAGGATACAAAATTTGATCCTACTGTTTTAAAGGCTTTTATTTCTTGCATAGGATTGTATCCTATTGGCTCTCATGTTCTTTTGAGTGATGGGTCTATAGCAAAAATTGCAGAAATAAACCCTAGTGCACCATTTTTCCCTACGGTAAGAATCTTTGTATCAAAATCACCTGAGCTTCCTACAAATTCTTTACTTGATTTAAAAGAGCAAGGAGAGTTAACTATTACTCGTGCATTAAAACAAAGTGAAGTAAGCCAATTTGAATAAAAATAGTTCCTCTAAAGAATCAACTAAAGAACGTGGGCTTCAGGGCGAAAAAAAAGCGCAAGCCTATTTGGTTGAAAAAGGGTATACTATACTAGCTTGTAATTGGCGAGATAAACGCGGAGAAATTGATATTATTGCAACATTTAATAATATTTTAGTCTTTGCTGAAGTAAAAACACTTACGAATGGGGATGTAGAAACACTTGGAATCATATTAGGCAAAAGAAAACAAAAAAAAATTGTCGAAACGGCTAAACGTTTTTTAGATATCAATCGACAATATATACAGGGCTACATTAGATTTGATGTGCTTATTGTAGATATGCCTGGATTTTCATCAGTGTATCACATAGAAGATGCCTTTTCGGAGTGTATATGAGTGATTCAAAAAAAGGTCAAAAAAACGCTAGCGTGCTAACCAGTGTAAGTAGTGTTTCTGACAAAATTCTCGCAATGAGAAACAAAATTGAAGATTCTTCATATATGAGTAATGCGGTGCAAGTTATTGCACTTGTTCTCAGTAGAAGAATTGTCGAGCAACCAAAGGTATACTAAAATTACACTTGGGGCAAAATCACCGTTGCGTATATCATGCGACTATATTAAACTATCATCCATGTGATGTTTTGCATTTTGCTAATCATCCATGGGTGTCGCATGATTATACGATAACGAATTTGAAAAGGAAAAATCTGTGGAATACAATAAAAAACACAAAAAAAAGTGGTATAACAAAAATAAAAAAGATGGTCATAAAAAAGACCGACAAAATAACGAGCAAGAGGCTGCCTTTGTTCCAGAAAATTCAGAAGCCATACGATTACATAAAGAAAATATAAAAACATGTGAGTATTGTTCTAGACCTATTCATGAACTTAGTTCTGCATTAGTAGACAAAAAGTCTGGTGGTGCTATCCATTTTGACTGCGTTCTTAGTAAGTTAAATGAAACTGAAAAGTTGGAAGAAAATCAAAAAATTAGTTATATAGGACAAGGACGCTTTGCTGTTATTTATTTTGAAAACCCACATGATCTTAGAAAATTTACAATTGTGAAAACAATTGAGTGGGAAAATCATGATTCAAAATCAGACTGGCGAGATGAGATAGCAGGTTTATATAGCCAAGTAAAATAAAATCTAATTTCTAAGTAGAATACTTATTCCAATCCCAATGAGTACAATAGCGCCAACTAAGTGTGCCCACTTACTAAAAAGGCTGCCAAGTTTTTTTCCTAGTAGATGCCCTATAAGGCAGGTTGTAAAGGTTATGAGTCCAATCAAAATTGAGGGAAATACAATGCTTGCTTCAAGTGCTACAAGACTAACTCCCACTACTAGGGCATCTATGCTTGTTGCAAAGGCTTGGCATATTATAACCTTTACAGAGGGCGATTTATTTGTAGGGCAGGAAGCATCTTTTTTCCAGTCTTTAATACATTCAACAGTCATTTTTCCGCCAATGGCACTTAATAAAATGAATGCAATCCATTGATCAAAGTCGCTTATAATATCGACAAAGGCAGAGCCTGCAAAAAATCCTATCAATGGCATGAATGTTTGGAATAGTCCAAACATTAGACATGCAAATAGAATGCTTTTTTTGCTTTGATTGACATAACAAATACTATTTACAACAGAAACAGCAAATGCATCTGTTGCTAAAGCTAACGCCATAATTACTATTGTAAAAAATCCCAAAAACTTATTCCTTATTTATTATATTTTTTTGTCTATATGATTGTATCATAAGACTAACTTTTTGTAAATGTAACTCATTTATTTAGTAGAACAGGAATTAGATAAATGTCAAATCTATCTAACTCCTGTTGACATTTTTTTTTATATATGCCATAATTTGCGAATGATTCGCAAATTAGGATTTTATTCATGAGTTCGTACATGACACAGCAAAGAAAAGTTTTATACTCTTTTTTTCAAGAAAATCTTGATAAGCAATTTA
>CAYJKA010000056.1:0-10987 GCA_964370655.1 uncultured Treponemataceae bacterium
CGTTGAGGTCGCCTGAAACAAGTACAACATCGTTTGCATTATCAATGATTGCATAGGTTTGGCTAGTTGTAGTTGAAGCTTTTCCTATCGTTATTGTGCGAAGCACTTCTTGACCGTTAAGAGCTTCAATAATGAGCGCCTTTCCTTCTTGTAAGTCGTAGCGTTCAGCATTTTCCTTTGTAGATACCTTACCTAGTACGCGAATATTCTTTATTTGCTCTTCCATTCTACTCATTGGAAATGTTTCTACTTGGAAAGACCCTTCAATTGTCCACATATCGCTTGCTTCTGTTCCTTCTGTTGCGGGAGTTTCTTGCTTCAAATATGTAAGAGTTTCAATACCTGTCTTACCGATACGAATGCCGGTTATGTCTTCCTCTATTGTGATATCTTGAACTGTGCTTTTACCTGTTTGGGTAAGTTGTACCACGTATACTATTGTGAATAATGCAATTAAACTAAGTAGTAGTATTTTTCTTTTTGTCATTGCTTATACTTCCTTTTCATCATTTTTCTTGTTATACATTTCGTAAATTTTTCTACGCTTTGCTGAACGCATTCTCCAAACTATAAGACCTGCAACAACTACAAGAAGGGGCAGGATATATTGGTTAAAAACTTGAAGTAATTGTGCCAATACCGGGTTTTGCAATGTGAGTATGTTAAGAGATATTCCTCTTGTTCTCATTCTTGCAAGGTCTTCAGAGCCATTGAGGTAATCCAGAGTATTTTGGACAAACATTGCATTAGGGCTTGTTCCATCTTGGTCAATTACCATTGCACTTGTAATTTGTGATGTACCTGCTATGAATATTTTTGATTCTTGCACACTTTTTGAAATGTGGGTATTTGAAGATAAAGCTGTACTTTGAACATCTGTTTCTGTTGCAGGTTTTTCTGTATAAGCGCTTTCAAATTTTCCTTCAACAAGTACTGCTAAGTTTTTCTTTGACTTTTCTTCTGGGGTTGAAGGTGGAGAAATATACATTGGATTGAGCTGTATATTTTCACTCATTGTCCACGCTTCATCACTTGTGCTTGCCAGTATTGTTGCTCTTTTTTCTTTATCACCAGATTCAATTGTCACATCAATGGGCGCTGTTTGAGGGAAAAAAACGAATGACAAGTTTTGTGAAATTGCATTTTTTTCATTCATTGCATTTTGGTGCACAACTGGAATATAATAAAAGTTTATTTTACCAAATTGTGGATTTTGCTCTGAAAAACTAATTGTATCCATAGCGTATTCATTATTTACTTCAAGTCCATACTTTGTTAAAAGTGTTTGAAGTCCTGTGTCTATTGGAACGAATTGTGGTGGCATTTGCTGTCCGTACATTGCTGCCATTTCATCTTGTACCGCATTGTAAGGATCTAAAAAGATAGCTAGGTTTCCACCTTTTAAAACAAACTGGTCTATTTTATAAAGTTCTACATCTGAAAAAGCTGTTTTAGGTCCATTAATCATTAGTGTAGTTATACTTGAAGGTATTTCTGTTTCTTGTAAGTTTAATTCTTCGAATGTATAGCGGTCTGCCATAAGACTTGCAAGTATTCCAGATCCTGTTTGGCTATCGGTAATGCCCATTTCGCCGTGGCCTATTACATAACCAATAGTTGTTGACTTTGACAGTAGTGAATCTAGGCTTACTGATACGTTGTCTTCTAGTGTGTCGAGTCCTGCAATAGCATTACCAAAAAATAATTGGCTTACCATTTCTAAAGGAACAACTCTAAAACTATCTTCATAGGAAAGAACTAGGCCAAGGACGCCTGTTCCTTTGTTCCCATTTTCTTCTTCCCAATCGAGCTGTTGAATCCCATAGGTTTCTACAAGTGTTGGTATGTCTTCTACATCTGGGTTTACAGTATTTAAACGGATTTTGCCTGAATGGTTTGCATTGAGGGTAGAAAATGCATTTAGCACTGTAGGTTCAATATCTGAAAAACCTTGTATGTTAAAGTCTGCAAGTTCTGGAGATACATATAATGTTAATGTAACTTCACCACTGAGCCCTGCTAACGAACTAACGGCATTTATCATTGATGTCATTGTAGTTGTGAGTCTGTATTCGAGGCCATCGCTTGTAGCAATACCGTCTAGTATTTCTATTCTATCGGCGTATGTTAATACAATTCCCATCCAAACATTCTTAAATCCAACTTCGTTGTTATTTATTTCTTGAATTTGTATTTGGCTTAAGCGGTAATTTCGTGCAATTTCTTCATTTTCAGGGTCTTCCATGTCGTATTTTTCCCATGAAAAGTTTTCATTTGCAGAACCTGAATATTCTGTTAAGAGGTCTGTAACATATTGGAATGTTGTATTATACGGTGATGGAAGATTTTCTGAAAAGAAAACTTTTACAGATAAAGGTTCTTCTAGATTTTTTACCAACTCTTCACTTGATTCTGATAGAGAAAAACTTTGTGTCTTAGTTGCATCAATTCTAAAAAATGCTTGTGTTGAAACAAGGTTTATAAGCACAATGAGTATAATAAAAAGTAAAAAATCGCTTTTTGGGCTTTTAATCCAATTTATGAGTTTCATGCTGCCCCCTTTTGTGCATTGAGTGTTTTAACTGTGAGTGTAAAAAATACTGCTGTTACTGAAATAAAGTAAATGATGTCTCGTGAGTCTATAATTCCTCTAGAAATAGAAGTAAAATGGCTTCCTGCAGATATAAATTGAAAAAAGTTTACAGCTCCTGCTGGTAAAAAAAGTAAAAATTGGTCAATCATTGCAAGTAGGATACAAATTGTAAAGGCAACAAAAAAGGCCACAATTTGATTTTTAGTTATGCTTGATGCAAAAATACCAACAGCACAAAAGGCACAGGCTAAAAGGATAGCCCCTATGTAACCACTTACAGTTGCCCCAACATCAAGAGATCCAAATATTGATGCAGTTATTGCATAGCAAATAGTTGGTACAAGCATTATTACCGAAAATTTTAATGCTGCTAAAAACTTCCCTGTTACAACTTCTGCTGTAGTAACAGGAAGTGTCATAAGGGTTTCCATTGTGCCAGTTTTTTGCTCTTCTGCAAAGAGTCGCATTGTAATTGCAGGAATAAAAAAAGCAAAAAGTAATGGTAGGTTAGTAAAAAATGGCCGTAAATCTGCCATGTTAATTAAAAAGAAAATAGAAAAAAATAAAAATCCAGAAAACGCTAAAAAAAGACCCATAACTATGTATGCAACAGGGCTTGTAAAATATGCTGCTAATTCTCTTTTCATAATTATTATTGCAGGATTTTTTATTATTGATTTAATGTTTGCCATTATTGATCACCTCCCGTTGTAAGTGCTCTAAACACATCTTCTAAGCTATTTCTGCGAAGTGATAATTCATATAAATCCCACCCCTTGCTTTCAATAGCCTTGGTAATTTGAGGTCGTGCCTCTTTAGTTTCTGAAACTGCTGCTAGTATTGCGCATTGTTTTGAAATATTTTCTGGTATTGTTATTTCTTCTGCTGTTGAAAAACTTGTTATTGCATTTATTCCGTCTATATCTAAAAGCGTTTTTTGTAAATCTTCAATTGTTGCTCCCCCAACTTGGACGCACACGCTAGATGCATTTGCATAGCGGCTTCGAAGTTCTGATGTTGGGCTATCAGCAACAATTTTTCCATTGGCGATAATGACAACACGGTCGCAAATCATTTCTACTTCTCCTAAAATGTGTGTAGAAATAATTACTGTTCGTGTTTTTCCAATTTCTTTTATTAAGTTTCTAACTTCAGTAATTTGGTTTGGGTCAAGTCCACTTGTTGGCTCATCGAGTATTAAAATTTCTGGGTCATTCATAAGTGCGTGTGCAAGGCCAACTCTTTGTCTGTAACCTCTTGAAAGTTCAGAAATATTTTTATGCATTACCTCTTTAAGTCCGCACGATGCACTCAGCACTGGTATTTTTTCTTCTGCTTTTACACCTTGCATTTGAGCGACATATTCTAAATAGTCTTGCACTATCATATCGCCGTATAGAGGCGCTGATTCAGACATGTATCCTATTTTTTTCTTAGATGCTTTTTCGTTTTTAGTTATTGCTTCTCCATCGATGAGTATTTCACCATCGCTAGCGTCTAAAAACCCTGTTATCATTCGCATTGTTGTTGTTTTTCCTGCTCCATTCGGGCCTAGAAAACCAACAATTTCGCCTGTTTGAATTGAAAACGAAACGTTATCAACGGCTTTGAAATTACCGAAAGACCGTGACACGTGCTTTAGTTCAATCATAGATTCCTCTCTTCATTTTACATATACAAATTTTAGTATATTGGGCATTCCTTAAATGAGCCTTAAAAGAGCATATCAAAAAATAATTGAAAATGCAAGAAAGCCTAAAATATTAGTATAGTTTTTTTTATTATATCGTGGTACAATAGATATAAGGGAGATGAAATATGGCAGAAACAGGCTTTGCAAAAGATACATCAAGTAGAACATTGAAACAGTGGATTCAAGGGCTTTTAGTGCTAGTTATAGGATTAACAATAGCACACTTGGGTGTAACTTTATTTTTGCTTTCGGCTTTAGGTTCAGATCCTTTTACTGTTTTTGTGCAAGGTATTTCTGTTAATGTTGGGCTATCAATAGGAACTTGTCATGTTATATTATTATGTCTTATTACCGTTCTTCTTTTTTTTACCACAAAAAATTATGTAAAGCCTGGCACTATTGTTTGTGCATTTTTAGGCGGATGGATTATTGATTTTTTTATGTGGGCACTTGGCGGTGTAATAAATGTTGATTCAGTACTTTGGATTCGCTACGCTACCCTTGTTGCTGGTTGTATTATTTTAAGTTTTGGTATGTCTATTGTTATTAAAAGCAATTCTGGTACAGGACCAAATGATCTTATTTCTATTGTTCTTGCTGATTTGGTCTTAAAATGGAAAAATATAGAATTCCGTTGGGTGAGAATGGCCTGTGATATAGTTTTTGCAGGGATAGGATTTTTAATGGGCGGCATTGTTGGTGCCGGTACCTTGGCTGCAGTAATTCTCATCGGTCCTGTAGTTCAATTCTTTTTGCCAAAGAGTGAAAAAATTATTGGGAAAGTTTTTCCTCAGTTATAAATTACGAGAGTTTTGCATCCTTATTCTTCTGTTTTGTCTTCTGGTGGCTCATCTTTTTTAGACTCTTCTTGTTCAGTTTTTGCCTGTGTTTCTTCTGCCTGTGCTAGGTTTCTTTTTTTTGCATAGTGTAAAAAAAGTTCTTTTTGGTTCTTTCTTAAAGGTGCTGAAAAAGATGGCTCTCCATTTTCTGTTTCTGTTCTATACGGTACAACAATTTGTTCTTTGTAGGCAAGTGAGGTTTTATTGTTTACCCACCAGTCAAGAACCTTTAGTGCGTGGAGTGTATATTTTATAAGATTGAGGTTTGTTTTTAAACCAGATTTGTCTCCACCTAATAACACATTTAATCTGAAGTCAATTTGATTTTCTACATCAAAGCGATAAGGGGAATTGAAATTTGCACTCTTATCTTGATTATCATTTTTTGCTGCTTGCACAAGACCCGAAAAAATTGTAGTAATTTGATGCAGTCTGTGGGGGAGGGGTTTGTATGTTGAATCTTGCGCTGGGCGTTCAAGAAATACTATTTCAAATGTTAAATGAGGATGAAAAAGATATTTCATTTGCCAAAGCCATGCCGATAGCTGCTTTTTTGCATATTTTGAATTCTTAAATTCATTTTGTGCATAAATACGATTTACATAATCGCGCAGCTCAGGACAAAGCATTTTATTAAACATAATTTCTCTGTATTGAGACCATTCTGCAATTATTTTTTGCAAGCTGTCATCACCAAGGATGTAGTCGGCATGCTCTGGATTCTCGGCATCAATATTGAAGAAAATATTTCGGCATCCTTGGAAAAAATCTTCTATTATTCTAAGTAAAACGATAGTTACTTGTAATGGGTTAGATGGGGAAAGTACATTAAAGCCATCTCTAAACTGATACAGTGGCTGAAAGTATGTGTACATATCAGGGTGTTTTTCTAAATCATTCCATCCTGCATTTGGAAATAGGTTATCGAGTACTTGTAATGATTGATTTATGTCGTGTGGTATTTGAACTTTATTGTCATCATTTTCAGGTTGAACAACGGCAGTTGGTACTACTTTTGCTTCCTCTGCTTTCTCTTGTTCTTTTTTTGGTAAAATTAAGTCAAACTTTGTAATTCCTAAAAAGGGTAAAATTTTTGATATGTTTTGGCTATAAAACTCTGGGAAAGGATAGCATTTTGCACTTGTCATTCTCATTAGAAGAGGGTATGTTTCATAGAAAATTTTACTTACAATATAAATCCACTCGCCAGTTGCCTGTTTTGCATAGACAAGATTTTTCGCTTTATTTGTAGAATTTGGTTTTGTCGCTGCAACATATAGTTTTTTTATGGACTCCGCCATTTTTGACTCGCCCAAAAAGTAAAATCTCATGAGATGCTTAAAAAGCTCTTTTGTAGCAGGAATAGCATCTTCCATGTTAGGATCAATGGTTCCTGCAAGGTTTTTAGAATGCTCTGTAAGCATTATAGTGTTCCAATCATATATGTAACGCAGAGTTTTAAAGTACGGGTCATCTTCTGTTGTTATTTTTTTCTTATATTCACCGGGAGCTGAATCAATGAGGTTTTTCATTGCATCAATAAAATTGTCAATATGTTTTACATGAGAAGGAAGTCTTGTCTTAACAAATGAAAGCGCTAAGTCGTCGGGGCTTGCCTTTCCAAAGCTTAAAAGATACTTTATTATTCCTGTTTTTTTAGAAATCTTAAACGTTTGGGATGTTAAGAGTTTGTAATATTCTTTTCTTTGTTCAGAAGATAGGTATGGTATTGTTTTTTTCTTTAATGCTGCAATTTGCTCAGCCTGTTCCTGCTCCTCTCTTAAGCGTTTTTGCTCTTCTTCTGAAAGGGGCTTGGTGGGGATGTATTGCCTTCTCTTGTTTGATATTGGTTTTGTTGTATCTGCTGCCGCTGGGCGAGATTTTTCTACACCAACTTCTCCCCCTAGTAAATTTGCCATTCGTTGGGATTCAATAGGGTCTAATTCTCCGAGATTTTTTCGTACTTTTTCTAATTCACCCGGTTCATAGCGGGCAGTTTTTTTTCCACTCATTTCTATAATCGTAAATATTGTTTTTTTGCAACGGCTGAAAATTCTTTTACAGGATATAACTCACCGTCTTTATCTGAAATACTTCCTTCTAAGGAACCAAAAAGTGTATTATACTGTGTCCGTAGTATAAGAATACTGTTTTTTCGTACTGTGCTTGCGAACGGAACGAAGGTTAAATCTATCATGCTTTCTGTGTCTTGAATATACCATTGTTTTAATATACCTCTAGGATGTGTAATTGTTACAGGGGGTAGAGGAGTTGACTTTCCGTCAACAAAAAGTATGTTTTCATTATATACATCAGGATTATATGGATCTTGGCTAGATACATATAGGTTAAACTGAACGCTTTTACCGTTTACAATTCCTTGCGCGGTAATAGAATGGCAAAATGTTCTCAAATTGTAAAAAGCTCGTCTAACAGAAAAAAATCCTAATCCATTTGACACAAATGGGCTTGCGGTTAATACAGACGATTCAGCTGAAATGTTTCCTTCTATTTCAAACGCAATATGGTGAATTGCTGCGCACCTTCTTGTAGTAGGTGATGGTATAACTGAAATGTTTGTACCTGTATTTTCATTTGCTAAATTGGCAGAAAATGCAAAATGCAAGTCAGGGCGAGTTTTATCACTTTTTAATCGGCATACAATTGAAAAATTGTTTTTTTGATAATCCCATTTTATTAACATAAATCTATGCTTTTTAAAAGACTTACAAGCACCTTTTTGTGCTGTTATAGGAATTGTTCTTCTTCTTAATATTATTGTTCTATAAGAAAGTTTTCTTTTTAAGTTATTGTCCCAAACATTAATTTCTGCAAATGCAAAGTAGCGAGCATCTATTACTTCAATTGTTCCTATATATGATTCAATAGAAAATGAAAAGCAAAGATTTGCCCGTATTCGTAGCTTTGTTATAAAATTCGGAAGAGGCATAAGACTAAAAGGTTGTTTTAATCTTTGAATCGAAAGCCGTTTAGGAGGAAAGTTAAAATCGCCAAAAACCGCCTTTCCATTTGTTACTATTTTTTCAGGCGGATTAGATATAGGTCTTGTGTACACGAATACTCCATTTTTATTATACAATAAATAAAGAAAAAAATAAAGGTATTTTTTAAATTTTTAACTAGTATCCAATTATATCTATCGTATTTTCACTGCTATTTTCTTTTTCATCGGCTTCAATACGAATAAAAATTTGGTTTGGAAGGCAGGCTATGAAACCTGCATTATGGCGTATAGGGTTTGACATAACACAAATTTGATTTGTGCAGGGAGAACTTTCAAAAAAAGCTTCTCCATTTTTAATTGCTATTCTAGAAACCCCAATAGTTCCTGTTACGCCAAAGGTTTGATCATTTGATAGATCATATATCCATTCTTCATCTGGGTCGGATATTATTACATTTGCCCCAATTCTTTTGTCTCCAAATACCATATTTATTGATACGATTACTAATACAATTGCTGTTAAAATAATGAAGTAATCAATTGGTTTTATTATTTTTTTTTGAAAAATCATATAATAATTTTATACCTATTTGACATCTCTTGCAAGGGCTTTATAAAAAAGCTTGAGAGTGTGTTTTTTGTAAAATTATATTCTTATTGCTATATGTGCGCCTTTTTAAAATAAGCAATTGCTTTAAACAATTTTTAAGTGTATACTATACGTATGAAACCGAACATGGAAGATTATTTCCCAGGGTGGAAAAAGTTAGATCCAAAACACCAAAAAATACTTCTAGATTCTGCATCCTTTATGACAGCACCAAAGGGGCAGCTTCTTCATAATGGAGATGCTGATTGTATTGGCGTTATGATAGTATACGAAGGACAGCTTCGTGTTTATATGATGTCAGAAGAAGGAAAAGAAGTTTCGTTGTATAGAATCTTTCAAAGGGATATGTGCTTATTCTCTGCTTCTTGCATGATGGATAGTATTCAATTCGAAACGTATGTAGAAACAGACAAAGATACCTCTTTTTGGTTAATTCCAGCTTTTGTATATAAAAAAGTTATGGATGAATCTGCAGTTTTGGCAAATTATACCAATGATCTCTTAGCATCCCGTTTTACAGATGTAATGTGGCTCATGGAGCAAATCATATTTAAGAGCATGGATGAACGGCTGGCTGATTTCTTGTTGTCTGAAAAAATGCTTGAAGGACAAGATACAATTAGCATTACCCATGAAAAAATTGCTCAACATTTGGGTAGTGCTAGAGAAGTAGTTACAAGGTTACTAAAATATTTTCAAGAAGAAGGCTCTGTTAGTCTAAGTAGAGGAGGGGTAACAATCCTCGATGAGTCTAAGTTAGAAAAAAGAATATCAAGGCTTGCTTTAAAGTAAGAAAAAGCCCCGTTCCAAAAATGGTTCGGGGCTTTATATTTTACGTAATATAACTTATTTAAGTAATTCTAAGATGCCTTCTTTGTCTTTTGCTCCAACTGCTTGTTTTACAATTTTTCCATCAACAAAAACGGCTAATGTTGGAATACTCATTACTCCATATTCTGCAGCTAATTCGCCTTGTTCATCAACGTTTACTTTTCCAATTTTTGCATTTGTAACTTCGCCCGCAACCTCTTCAATGATTGGTCCGACCATTTTACAAGGTCCACACCAAGGTGCCCAAAAATCTACTAATACAGGTTTGTCTGATTTTAGAACTTCTTGTTCAAAGTTATCTTTTGTTAATACTAATGCTGCCATATACGGCTCCTTTTTAGGTATAATGCCAACACTCATGTGTTGGTTAGAAATCTTATTCTTATTCTAATAATAACACATAGCACGTAAAAAAAATAGTGAGAAAGTTACAATAAAAACAGTTTCGTTTAAGACTGTTTTAAGGGTAGTAGTGTATATTATCTGTAACAAAGCAATTGTTAACACACTACACACTCTTTTTTTTAGCCCCTTTCACGTCGTGGAAGGGGCTTTTTTATATTTGTGCGAATAGAAGTTGTTGCGATTTTTTAATAAAAAAAGTATATGTTTAAGATTGATTTAAGGGTGGTAGAGTATATTATTTGTAACAAAGCAATTGTTAACACACTACACTCCTCCTTTTTTAGACCCCTTCACGTTGTGTTGGGGTCTTTTTTCAATAAAACACAAACATAGTAAAAAAAAATATAATTTAAGATTACTTTAAGGCTTGTTTAGTATAGTTATTATAACAAGCAATTGTTAACACACTACACTCCTCCTTTTTTAGACCTCCATCCACTGTGTTGGAGGTCTTTTTAGTATGTGATTTGCACAAAAAATTTTCTATTTCTAGGACCATCAAATTCACAAAAATAAATACTTTGCCATATTCCTAAAACAAGGTCACCGTTATGTATTATGAGTTGCTCACTTGCACCTAGTGTTGAACTTTTTAAGTGTGCAGGAGAGTTCCCTTCACCGTGGCGAAAGCGTCTGTCTTGTGGATATATTGTATTAAGACCTAGAAGCATATCGTGTTGTACATCAGGGTCTGCATTTTCATTTATTGTAATAGCGCCTGTTGTATGAGGACAAAATACTAACGCTGATCCTGTTTCTATGCCCAATTCTGTAATAAACTCTCTAACGTAATGAGTAATGTCAATGAATCCCTCTCTCGGAGTGGATAATGAAAATTGTTTTAGTTCTGTTGTCATATTTGTAGTATAACATAGGTAATTAATAATTAACAAGTAATAATTAATAATTCGGTTGCATTTATGAAACCTATTGCATCTACCACTAAGATTTAGATTTTAGTATGCGCCGATTTTTAAACACTTGAAAAATAGTACGTTTAATAGTAGAATGCACTATGGAAAAAAAATTATCTTGCATCTTGCCAAAAGGG
>CAYJKA010000057.1:0-10899 GCA_964370655.1 uncultured Treponemataceae bacterium
CATCGGGAACTGCGCTATTAAATCCAACAACAAGAACATGGTCAAAAAAAGCTTGCGACCTCATCGATGAAGGATTATATAACAAACTGCCAAAACTTATTGAAGCTCATAGAGCATGTGGATTCATTAGCCAAAAAGCAAGTGAGTTTTATGGCCTCCCACAAGGTATCCCTGTTTCTTCTGGTGGCGGTGATAATATGATGGGTGCTATAGGAACCGGAACTGTATCGGATGGATTCTTAACAATGAGCCTTGGAACATCTGGTACTTTGTACGGATACTCAGAAAAACCAATTGCTGATCCAAAAAACGGTTTATCGGGATTCTGTTCATCAACAGGAGGATGGTTACCACTTCTTTGTACAATGAACTGTACCGTAGCACAAGAACAAATTAGAGACCTTTTACAAGTAAGTGTAAAAGACTTTGATGGACTAGCAGAAAAAGCCCCTTGTGGATCAGAAGGCGTAACAGTTCTACCTTTCTTTAATGGAGAAAGAACACCAAACCTTCCAAACGGTAGGGCAAGTATTACAGGTTTAACTCAAGCAAACACATCAAGGGAAAACATTTGTCGTGCTGCAATGGAAAGTGCAATATTTGCTATGCGTGGTGGCTTAGATTCATTCCAAAAGCTTGGTTTTTCACCAAAAGAAATAAGACTCATTGGCGGCGGGGCAAAAAGTGCATTATGGAGACAAATTGTAGCGGATGTTCTAAACGTTCCTGTAAAAGCACCAGTTTTAGATGAAGCTGCAGCGCTTGGCGCTGCAATTCAAGCATTGTGGTGTTTACAAAACAAAGATACAGTACAGCCAAAACCAATGGGAGAACTTTGCGCAGAACACATTAAGCTTAATGAAGAGTCTGGCGCACTACCAATTGCAGAAAATGTTGCAAAGTATAACGAAGCATATAAGGCATATATAACACAGCTCGAAGCGGTTATGCCATTATATAATTAATAATTAATAATTAACAATTAATAAGTAACAATTATTAATTATACTGACTAGCTAGGTAATAAATACAAAAATGTATTATTACACTGATTTATATCATATAGAATAGGTTTTCTAATTTTATTTGAATAGCATCAAAAATAAATTGTCACTTAATTAAAAATTTGAAGCCAACACTAGAAGAACTTGCAAAACTCGCTCCTGAATACAATAACTTAAAAGTTGAATCAGGAAAACAAGAATTATACGAAAACATTTATTCTAACATTCTATATAAATAACTAAAAACAAGCGAAACAAAAGCCTTACATTGTAATCTTACAACGTAAGGCTTTTGTTTAAATAGCTTGCGACTATTACACTAATAGTATATACTAAAACAAATGAAAAAAATTGTACTCCCTTTGCTCGGCGCCTTTGAAATTATAAGACTTGTTTTTTTATTAAGTCTTCACGCAAAATTTGAAATAGTTTCTCAAAACTTTGGCTGGTATATAACAGCTCCCCTACTAGGAATTCCCTTTTTACTCCTATTTATAGCATACAAATCAAGTCTTCCAGCAAGCGAAGATGAAATACATTTCAATGAAAATAATCAAGTAAAAAAAATTATTATGCAAATCTACGCAATACAAAAAGCGGCAACAACAACAGGCTTTGCCTTTTTCGCCGTAGCATATATACAAAACTTAAGTATAAATATTTTATCAGACGGACTTTATTTTATAAAAATACTTCCTTTTATGGTGATTTTTTTTACAATAGATGTTATACTATGTATAACTATTATTTTAAAACAAGAGAAAAAATCGGAAGGTTAATATGCAAATTATTCCTATTGCAAGTGGAAAAGGTGGAGTTGGAAAAAGTCTCGTTGCGGCAAACTTGGCAATAGCACTCGGAAAAGCAGGCAAAGATGTTATAGTTGCAGACTTAGATATTGGAGCATCAAACTTACACCTCGCATTTGGGCAACAAATACCAAAAGTTGGACTCGGAACATTCCTATCAGGAATGTCTAAATTTGAAGATATAATAATCCCAACTGGATATAAAAATGTTCGTTTTATTGCTGGAGATTCAGAAATACCAGGCCTTACAGCAATACCATACTCAAAAAAACGCTCATTGATAAAAAATTTACAAAGCTTGCAAACAGATTTTCTCTTGCTAGACCTAGGGGCAGGTACTCACCTCACTATACTTGATATGTTTTTACTTTCACCACAAGGAATATTGGTAACAGCACCAACAGTAACAGCTACACTTAATGCATACCTATTCTTAAAAAATGCAGTTTTTAGACTTATGTATAACTCTTTCCCTAAAAAGTCAGAAGCCTATAAGTATCTAGAACAAATGAAAAAAAATCCACAAGAACTACAAAGAATATACATCCCTAAACTTATTGAAAATATCACACGGGTAGACCCACACAATGCACAAATTTTTGTACAACATATGAACCAGTTTAAACCCAGACTAATAATGAACATGATAGAAGATCCCAAAACTGCAGACAGAGCACTAAAAATTCGAAAATCATGCATAGACTACCTAGGGCTAGATATAGACTACCTCGGAATAATATTTAGAGACCCAATGCAAGATGTTTCCTTAGCATCAAGAATACCAATCACAATGTATAAACCACAGTCAATACTTTCCCAATCAGTGTTTAGAATTGCAGATAAGGTAATCCAATCTAAAAGCACATCTTTCCCAGGAGGCGGTGTAAAGCTAGGTAGCTTTGAAAGCATCGAAACAGAAGCAGAAACAGATTACGAATCAAAAATGTCATATATAGAAGACCTAATTGGAACAGGGGCACTCACAACGGCAGACCTTGCAGACACAATAAAGTCACAGCAATATGAAATAACACAACTTCGTAATGCTAATAACCTACTAAAATCAAAAATATTAAAGGCACACTCCCAAGGATTTAAACTATGATTCTATCACTACAATATCCCTCATGGATCACTCCAGAAATTTTTCCTGGAGTTCCATTTTTAGGCCTAATCCGCTGGTACGGGCTCATGTATATATTTGCATTCGGAACTGCAATATATATTTTTAGAAAACTAACAAAAGAAGGACGCCTCGATGAAAAAGGACTAAAAACAACAGAAGACGACATGTTCAGTTTCTTTTCCTATGGAATAGTCGGCCTCCTATTAGGAGCAAGAATTTTCGGAACTCTTGTTTACGATACAAGTGGAATATACTGGCAAAAACCGTGGCTCATCTTTTGGCCATTCAATGAAGCAGGTGTTTTTACGGGATTTTCAGGAATGTCCTACCACGGAGGATTTGTAGGAGGTTTCCTAGGTATGGTTCTATGGTGCATTCTAAAAAAACGCCCCCTACTCAAATGGATAGATGCAATGTCAGTTGCGGTCCCTCTTGGATACACATTCGGAAGACTCGGTAACTTCCTCAATGCAGAACTCTATGGAAGAATAACAACAGCCCCATGGGGTATAATTTTCCCAACAGCCCCAAAATTTTCGGCCTCAATTCCTTGGGTACAACAAGTAGCCCAAGAAGCAGGTATCCCAATTACAGCAGAAACAATTCTTGTAAACCTTCCAAGACACCCAAGCCAACTCTACGAGGCCCTCTTTGAAGGTGTAGTACTCTTCCTGATCCTATGGTTTTTACGAAACAAAAGCCCCTTCACAGGATTCCTAACAGCCCTATACACAATTGGCTATGGCCTTTTCAGATTCGTAATAGAATACTTCCGAGAACCAGATGCAGATATTGGATACAGAATTGTTGCAGACCCAGGAGCCCCAATTTATTTCAATCAATCCCTCCTAAACCTATCAACAGGACAACTGTTTTGCCTAGCAATGATAGCTGGAGGCCTTGCACTCCTCATAGTCCGTTATATCCAAACTAAAAAATCATAGTTAAGCTATTTTTGTTCTGGCTGTTACCCTGCCACAAGCGGCAGGGTCGCGCTTTTCGGGGTTTCATTCGCGCTTAGTGCGCGCGAACGCCTACGGCGCCCCTACAATCGCTAACAGGTGTACAAGCCACAACCTAGCAAACTACATAAAAAATGAATAGTAATTAAAATCATAGAAATTAAAAAAAGAACTATTGAAACTTTGTATTTTTTTCGATATACTGAGTAGACTTTTTACATGGAGGACAAAAATGGCAGTATCAAAACGAGCTATTAGTTCAATTATTCTACAATTAGCAGTTGCTTTATTTCTAATTGTATCTGGAATCCTAACTGTTCAACTAGACAGTGGTTTTTTAGGCCGTATACAAGCTGGCTTTTCAGGAAATGAAATTGCAAACGCTGTATACAGTATTTTCGATGGGGACTTTGCAAACCTAGTTATTATTCTTCTAGGACTTTGCGAAATCATAGCTGGTGTATTTTTATTCCTAAACTTCTTTATGAACACTGGAAAAATTACAAACCTTTTCGTATTCATTATTGTTATCGTATGGATTGTAGTTATTTTCCTAGTTGATATTGTTGGTGGTGGTGGATTATTAGATGGTGCATTTTCTAGTTTAGCAACATTCCTAACATTCCTAAAAAGCTTGTCTGCACACTTATTAGTATTAGGTGCGCTACTACTAGTTTGGAAAAAATAATAGGGGAAACCCAATTCAGGTCCATTAGCTCAGTTGGATAGAGCGATTGCCTCCTAAGCAATAGGTCGGACGTTCGAATCGTCTATGGGCCAAAACAAACTCACAAATTATAAAAACTAATTTTAATATAAAGCACTATTCAATATAGTGAGTTTGTAACTCTTTACTTTTAGAGTTGTTATATACTTAAAGGTATTTATCTTAAAATGTTTTAAATGTAAAACATAGGAGAGCTTATGAAAAACGTACTTGTAGTTGATGATTCTCGCATCATGCGAAATATTGTAAAAAATTCTTTTACAGCTCTTTCAATTCCCCATCAATTCTTTGAAGCTAGAAATGGTGCCGAAGCACTGCATATTCTAGGAGAACATAAAATAGACCTTGTGTTACTTGATTGGAATATGCCCATGATGTCTGGCTTAGACTTTTTAAAAAGAGTCAGAAAAATAGAAGCTTATGCAAAATTACCTGTTGTCATGATAACAAGTGAGGCTGCACGCTATAATGTTGTTGAAGCAGTAAAAAATGGTATAACAGCATATCTTGTTAAACCTGTTAGCCAAGCTGCTTTTGAAAAGACAATTCAAGGAATCGATTTCTAAAGGAGAAATTTATGGAGAAATACGTTCAACCATTTATCGACACTTGTTCAAGTGTCTTTGAAAGCTTTCTTTCTTTAAGTGCTAAGCCACAAATGCCTTTCTTCATTGAAAGGTCCGAAACAACAAATTGGGATGTTTCTGGCTTAATTGGACTTTCAGGGGAAGCAGAGGGAGCTGTAGCTATTTCAATGAAGGAAGACTTTGCTTGTTATGTTGCAACACTATTAACAGGCGAAGAGCATTCAACTATGGATGAATTAGTAGTTGATGGTATTGGTGAAATTATAAATATTATTGCCGGTAATGTAAAAAAAGACCTTGAGGAAATGTACAAACTTGTTATTTCCCTACCTACAATTGTAAAAGGTCAAAAACATGAAACAATATGGCCTAATAAAAATGCCCGTGCTGTGTGTATACCTTTTACCATAGATGACAAATATAATTTTGTATTAACAGTAGCATTAAAAGGAAGTGAATAAATTTGATTAAAGCATTTTTTACGAATCTTATTTTCTCTGGGAAATATGACCATATTGGTGGCGAGAAAGTTACCGATACAAGAGAAAGTACCACTTACGCTTTATTTAATGGACTCATGCTAACAGGTATTCTTGGTGTTCTAATTTTTTTCATATTGAATATTATTACAAGAACTGTATCAGACTTTATGCTTTACCTAGATGCTATTCTATTTGTAGTATTGATTTTTATGACTCTGTTAGCGCGAACAAAAGTTAGCCTATGGGTTCCCGCGGGGCTTGCATCAGGGTTTTATACAATATTTGCTATGTATATGCTTTTTACAGCGGCATCTGGCATGAGCTCACCAGCTTGGCTTTTGCTTGTTCCAACAGTAATTATTTATTTAATGAAAAGAACACTTTCGATAATAGTCTTTTGGTTGTCGGTGGGTTTTTCATTTTATGCTCTATTTATTAATCAAACATATGATGTAGCTCTCGGAGCACGATACTTTGGTGTATTTATAATTTTATATGCATTCGGTGTGGTAGTAAATAAATGGCTTACATCATTAACAGAAAAAGCTGTAGAATCTGCAATATTACTAGAAGAGGAAAAAGAAGAATTAAATGCTATGAGAAATAATATCGACCTAGGAATTTTCCTTCTCGATAGAGATTTTACACTTCAACCCCTATATTCAAAACACTTGATAGAAATTTTCGAAACAGAGAATTTAACAGGTGCAGATTTTGTTTCGCTTTTTAGAAACTCTCTTTTACCAGAAGAAATTGATGCATTGTATGACTTTTTGGATATGATGTTTACAACACCAGACACAACACTTCTACAAACTATAAATCCACTGCAAAAAACTCAATGGAAATCTGTGAATGGGATAAAACACTTATCCATATCAGTTTCTAGAATTGAAAAGCACGGCGAACCTCTCATTTTGGGTACTATTAAAGACTCTACAAAAGAAGTAGAACTTGAAAGACAAGTTGCAGAAGAAGAAGCAAAACGTCAAAACGAAATAAAGGTTATTGCAGAAGTTATGCATGCAACACCAGAAGCATTGGCAGAATTTATTTCAGATACCGAACATGAATTTGGAGAGATAAACAATACTTTAAAAGCAAACACTTCATCACACATTGTAACATTCCAACAAGTATATCAAAGTGTTCATGCAATAAAGTCAAATGCTCTTATTTTAGGCTTGCAAACGTTAGCAGATAAGCTACACGCAGTTGAGGGTGAAATAAACTCCCGCATAGAAAAGGGTGGCAGATACGAAGATGTTCTCTCTTTAATGTTTGTACTAGAAAATGTAATGACAGAAATAGATGTAATGAAAAATATTGTAAAACGACTTACACAATTTTCTGCTACAGGGGTTGCGACAGACAGCCGAGGCATCTTTGTAAAAGGAATTTTAAATACAATTGACAAAGTCACTGCAAGTACTGAAGATGGAATATATAAAATTGTCGAACTTGATGTCAAAAAATTAGAATGGGAAGATATTTCTACAGAAAAAAGAAGAGACATCAAAGATATAGTTTTCCAACTAGTACGCAATAGCTGTGCTCACGGAATAGAAAAAGCAGAAGACCGAAAGAGTAAAGGCAAGAATGAACAAGCAACCATTCATCTATCAATTGAAAAAGAAGGTGACCACCTTCATATCGACTGTGGTGATGATGGAAACGGTATCGACTATGAAAAAGTACTTAAAAAGGGAAAAGAATTAAACCTTCTTCCTGGCGATACAACTGTTGAAAACAAAGCCGTACTCATGAAGCTACTTACTTCACCAAGCTTTTCTACAGCTGAAGAAGTTTCACAATACGCAGGACGAGGTGTTGGACTTAGCCTTGTAGTAGATAAAGTAAAAAAATATGGTGGAAAAATTAAAATTAAATCATCAAAGGGTGTTGGAACATCTTTTATAATGACAATTTAGTTTTAATAACTGCATAACAAAAAACCAAACATTTTCTAACGAAATATGTTTGGTTTTTCTTTTTTAAACTGCAAGTAAATATCTTGCTAAAAGCACCTATAAGTAGTACAATATCTATATTAGTATTCGTTTAATTAAACAAAACGATTAAACCCAAATGATACATTTTAGGAGAAGACAATGACATTAGAAAATGAAGATGTAAACAACTTATTAGATATGGCAAAACACGAATCTCATTTATTACAATCAGGTGAAAAATTTGTATTAAGAGATCTCTTTAAAGGCTATCAATGGGATAGAATTAGCGATACCAATAAAAAAGATGTTAGCAAAAAGTTTTGGGCCTACGTACACCATGAAAGTGAACACATTCATGCCCATGATGAAGAAAAACAAGAATACTTAAAGAAATAGATTATTTCTTCCTCTTTACACTTTCTTCAATACCCTTTACATTTTGCCATTCGACATCGATGTTTCTCTCTGCAATGTTCTGAATATTTTTAAAGTTAGGGCATCCTTGTCTGTGAATTATTATGCCTCGTCCTCGAGAAACATATCCTACAATGGTATCTTCACGGGTAGGCATACAACAGTTCGCTAAACGCACCATGTATTTAGCGTTTTCGTCTACTTTTATCCTTACAGAACCTGCACAAAGGCTTTCTACAGCACTTTGTGCAGATTTACCATCACTTGCAGCTTTTTTATGCACACGTCGTTCAAGGTCTTCTTGTCGCTCCACTGAGGCGCTATTTGAAATAGGTTTATCAATATCAAATATATTTTCATGTTCATTTAACCAAGCTCTAATTTTTGCTCGCGCCTTGTTCGAAAAAACCATGCCTAACTGGTTTACAGTTGGATGAGCTTGAGGGTTTGTTAAAATTTCTATCACTTCTGTATTTTCAAGGGCTCTTGACAAGGGAATTATCTTCCCATTTGCTTTTGCACCAACAATAGTTTGACCAATGGTTGTATGAACAGAATAAGCAAAATCAATTGCCGTTGCACCTTTTCGAAGTTCTCTAACATCTCCCAAAGGTGTAAAAACGAAAATAGAATCTGCCAAGAGATCAGCCTTTATTTTATTAAAAAATTCGATGTCCTCTATGTGATTCTTTTTCAAATTTTTCAAATCTTGTACTAAACCTAGGTCACCCTCACTTACAGAATCTTTATTAAAACCTTTTTTGTACAGCCAATGACTAGCAACCCCAAACTCAGCAATAGAATGCATATCATGAGTTCGAATTTGTATTTCCAACGGGGATGAAGAACGTATTACAGTTGTATGAATACTCTGATATCCATTTGTTTTTGGATTTGCAATAAAATCTTTAAACCTTCCGTCAAGAGGCTTCCACAAATTATGCACAAGACCTATCATTGTATAACAGTCGGCATCGTTGTCACACAATATTCTAACAGCAAATAAATCTAACAATTCTTCTGCAGTCCTGTTTTTTTTCCTCATTTTTTGATAGATGGAATAAAAATGCTTAGCTCTTGTATGCACCACAATGTTTATACCAGCCCTATTTGCTGCCTTATATAAATCCTTTTGAACAGTTTCTAAGTATAACTCTCTATCAGCTTTTTTAAGGGAAACAAGCTGTTTTAAATGTGCAAAAACATCAGGGTTTAAATATTTTAACGATAGATCCTCTAACTCTATTTTTAAATTTGCCATCCCTAGCCTATTAGCCAAAGGTGTCCATATATATACAACCTCACTTGCTAATTGCTTTTGAAATTCTTCACTAAAATTTTGTGCTAAGCGAATATAATCTAAACGGTCTGCTAATTTTATAAATATTACCCGTATATCATCAACTAGAGCGAAAACCATTTTTCTCTTTGAATCTGCTTCCTTTAGCGTAGCACATTGAAGGTTCAAACCTGTAATACGTTTCACGCAAAGAACAAGCCCTAGCACGTCAGAGCCAAAAGATTTTTCAGTATCATCCTTATCAAAGTTATCATGCAAAGTGATATTGTGCAATAATCCTGCAATAACAGTTTCTATATCAAAGTTATTTTCTGCCAATATTGCTGCCACCCTCAAAGGATGTGCACAAAATGACTCTCCCCAATCTTGTGTTTTTTCTTCATAAAATGAAACTAAAAATAAAAGAGCATCTACAAATAATTTCTTTTCTTCATCAGAATAAGTTGGAAAAAAGGAGAAAAAATCTTTAGCAATTTGAGACGGGTCTAGTGTTTCTGAACTAAGTTGAAATTTGCTCATAGTTTTTTTCCTATTGTTACTCTAGGCTGCCCAGAGAGATCATTATATGTTGTTACATCAGTAAATCCATTCTCTTTCATTATTAAAGCTGTTTCGAAAGCATTATATTCGCCTGTTTCAATTAATAAAAAACCACCTGAATTCAAGCGCTTATGAGCTTGAGGAATTAACTTTTTTATAATAAAAAGCCCATCACAGCTTGTATCACTTCCAATATCTCCATCCAGTGCAATTCTGGGCTCACCTCGTCCATCTTGCAAAAGTTCATCTACAATATTTTTAGGTACATAAGGAGGATTAGAAACTATAATTGAATATTTTTCAAATTCAGGAAGTGCTTGTGCTAAATCACCTTCAAAAAAATGAACATATTGTTGCTGGTCCTGATTTAACAGAGTCTGAGTATTTTTTTTCGCAACTATCAAAGCTTTGGGCGAAATATCTACAGCATTGCATTTTACTTCACTAGAGTCCACTTTATTTGAATCATTAAAAATTGTTTTCAAAATCGAAAGAGCAATACAACCACTGCCTGTACAAATATCTGCAAAAGTAAAAAGCTCATTTTGATGTTTAAAATGGCTATTGTAAATTTCTAATGCTTTTTCAACAATCAATTCTGTGTCTGCTTTTGGTATCAAAACATCAGCATTTACAAAAAAGTCGAATCCAAAAAACTCTCTTTTCCCAACAAGGTAGGCAATAGGGATGCCTGTACACCGTTTTTGTACTAGCTCAAAAAACTCTTTTTCATCGCCTGCATCTAAAAAGTCTTGATTACAAGAAAGAAGCTTAGAACGGTCATATCCCAACAAATATCCCAAAAGGCAATCTACGTCAAGCGAGGGCGTTGAAAATACAATTCTATTGTTAGATTCATTTTGAGAATACTGTAACTGTTTTACGGCAATACTTCTTGCCTCCCAAATTGTCATACAATAAGTATACACAAAACACAGCCAAGGGACAAGGTTTTTCAACCAGTATTGAAAAGTATTTTTAGTTGAGCCCCTTTGA
>CAYJKA010000058.1:0-10893 GCA_964370655.1 uncultured Treponemataceae bacterium
ATCATTTTCTTTGTTTCTTTTTGTTTTTTATTTTGCGGACGAATAATAAAAAAATAAAAAATTACGAAAATTGCTGCGAATGGCAAAATCATGCTAAACAACCCACCTTCTGGGGCTGCGCTTGTTTGCAATAATGATACTACGTTCATAGAGGTACCTTCCTTTCCTTAAATCTAGCTAAATTTTCACAAGAGATATTTCCCTTTGTGTCAAAACAGAATAACACAAAACACTGTATACAGTCAATATGCCCTTCTGTAAAATCAGGGAAATCAATTTTCATCCAAGAGTGTTTTTTTTATAGCCGCTGATATACAGGATTAAACAGGATAATGGTATTTTTCCCATTACACCACAAAAAAACATCCTTTACATCCTGATAGATCTTACGGCTAAATTTAATTAGTTATTCAAATTTGAATTCCCTACTGTAAAACTTGGAAAGTAACTTTTAGGAAAGAAAGTATATTATTTTCTATAAAAGCTTATCAAGCTCGGCATTTTTTGCAAGAGCTTCAGTATTTGAAGGGTTCAGTGCTATTACCTGCTTTAGATAATATTGTGCCTTACTGTAATCTTGACGGTCAAAATAATATGTGTATAATCCGAACAATGCATACACATTTCTTGGATTAGATGTAAGACTTGCCCTTAAATCTGACAAAATACGTGTATCGGCGCTTTGAAGCCTACTGCGCTCAAAGTATAGCATACTTTTCATAGCTGCATTTGCATTGCTAAGTAGCGTTTCGATTATATTTCCAGCTTCAGTATAATTGCCTTCTGCTATTAAAAGCCTAATGTTCCATTGCTGCATACGTTCATTATTTGAAGAAGCAGTATACACATTATCTAAAGCAATCCTTGCTTCATTTAATAAACCTAGTTCTATACAAATTTCTGTATGCTGCAGCACTGACTCAACTGTCTTAGTATCTTGAGCCATTACAATTATACTTGCATCATAACCTGTGTGCCACTGTTGTTGCATAATGGATTCTGTAACCAATATTTCAAGTGCTTGAATATTCTCAGGGTCAATCGCAAGTATTATTTCAAGAAAATCGCTCGCAGTTTTCCCTTCAATTCGCTGTGCACTAACTGAAGAAAGATTTGCTGCATGCAGTAGTATTTCTAAGTCATTGGGGTAAAGTGTAAGTGCTTCTTGAATTGTTCTAATTGCAGCTGGAACGTTTTTATTCCATTCACTTTGTAGCTTAGCACGTATAATTAAGTAATCTTTGTCTTGGCTCCCCGTTCTAGCATACACATCAAGTAAAGAAGATGCATCTAAATAGTCTTTTAATTCAAAGAGCACTTTTGCTCTCAATAAAATTAATTCTGAATTATCTGGTGCAAAACGAAGACTTTGCGCAATAAAAGACTCAGAAGCTTGATAATCTCCTATATCGTACGCTGCAATAGCCAAAAACTCAAGAATGTTTAAATCAGAAGGATACCGACTAATAACCTCGCTTGCAAAATCATAAGCTTCTTGTGCATTGCCAGACTCTAATAGCATATCCAAGTACGTATAAATAAGGTCAATATTTTCACCACTTAAAGCCATTGCTTTTTGAAGATATTCTTTTGATTGAGAATAGTCCTTCGTTCTCATTTCTAGAATACCTAAAAGATATAGTGCTAGAACAGAGTCTCCTGTAAGTGCTAATGATTTTTCTAAAGAGGCCCTTGCAGAATCATAATAAGTAGTATTAGTATTTTCCAAAAAGAGAACTAAGGATGGAAGCGTAAGCGTTAAAAATGTTCCTTCTCCAAACGATTCTTCATATATGCCCCGCTCAATAGATTCAAGTGTTGAAGTATATACATTCACAGGCAATGCATCGTATTGAATAGATGGCAATCTAGAAGAAGGCCATGCAAATTTCATAATTGATTCACACACTGCTAATAGAACATTCGCTTGTTCTGAATCTGGGCCGCTTCGTAGACTTGAAATAGCTCGTTGAATAGAAGAAGGAGAGCCAATTTGTATATCTAGGAGTATGTCGCTTTGAATTGTGCTAAAATACGGTGAAAAATTTGTCTTTTTTGCCTCAATTGTTGGAAGGGCACTTATAGTTGGTACCTCGCCTCCTGTTTGAGAAGCATTTTGCCCTGTCGCACAAGCAAAAAAGAGAAAAAAAATACTAAATAGCCCTAGGCATTTAATCATAAATGATTAATCCTCATCATCATCAAAGTTTTTGACCCACTTTTCTCTTTCGTGTTTTTGAGTATAAAAAAACAACATAATTAATGAAAAGCCAAATAGAATTATTGCTAATGGCCACCATTGACTTGCAAATTCGGTCATAGACATTTTAATAATATCTAGAGAAAAAAGCAACAGCGTTATACCAACTATTGCTAATACTGCAGCAGATACAATTAATGTAATTGGCAAAAAATTATATTTTATATATCCTAAGGGTACTAATACAATAGCCGAAATAATAACAAAAATAGGCCATAATTCATATATGCTATAATCAAAAATTTCTGCAGAAACCAAGAGCAATAAAAGCCATGATGCACATAAAAACAATCCAGTAAAAGTAAAGAATGCTCTTTTATTACCTTTAAGTGTAAGATACAACATTACAAGTCCAACTACAAGCACACCCGTTGGAAGAAGTAAATAAGAATAGGTTTCAAGTGGAGACAAAAACATTACAAGTAACGTTGTTCCACAAAATATAAAAAATAATCCCAATGCTAACATAAAAGCATATTTTTCAATACGAGTATTCATATATATAGCATACACTATGATGGACATCTTGCCAATAACCTACAAGCATGATATAATAAAAAAATGTATAAGATAGTACTAATTATATCGATTTTAACCCTATTTTTTAGTTCATGCTCAAATCAAGTATCACAGAATATTTCTACTGAATCCATAATTAACTCACAAGAAGACTTATTTAAATTATTAGAAAAAGCAGAACCAAGTAGCGAAGAAAGCTTTGCCGTTATTAAACATATTACAACATTTTATAGAAACTCAAGCATGAATAACGAGCTTATTCTTTTTTTAACAAACCATGTGGCTAGTAATCCGAATGACACATACAATGCATACTGGCTTTTACTTACCGCATATGTGTATCTTGAAGAAAAGGCAGCACCTATAGCAGAAATGTATTTTGAAAGAATAATTAAAAATTATGAAGATTTGTCTATACAAGGACAATCAATACACGTTCTATGCCTACAGAATTTATTGCAAATTAGTCAGAACCCTCAAAACAGAGTAGACTACCTTGTCCAGCTTATTACTCATTTTCCAGATGAAGTTAATAAAACAGAACTATACGCAAGACTTGCAAATGAATATGAAACACTTGCAGAATGGGAACTAGCCATTAAAGCGCATTCAAATTTTTTAGATCAAGACGATTCTCCAACAACACAAGTTTCTGGTATCCCTGACGCATACAGTAAAGCACGCAAACAAGTAGACTTTAATAATTCACCAAAAGATTGGACTTTTGAAACATTGGAAGAACTTGAAAGTGCCGTAAAAACAGCTTTGTACAATTATCAATACTGGAGACTAGAACAATATAAGTCTAAGGTTAACTTTTTTGCCATGTCATGGACACAAACCTCAGAAGGAGCAAATACTGTAGCTGACTTCCTAATTAGTGACTACGCATCAGGAAAAAGAATTCGCTTTAGCCAAGAGCTCGACCAATCTTCAACACCCGATGAAGCATATCTTCGAACATGGGGTTGGAGACAATATGTTGATGTATGGTACCTCTACTTTAGAAAAGTAAACTTTCCACTCGACCCAGAAATTCATGGACGATGGGAATGGGCAGGCATATATTACGGTGAAAAGCTATGAAAAAACAAATACATATTTTCCTCTCCCTTTGTTGTAGCATAACCGCTTTTGCCACAACTGACCCCTTACAACCACTTTTAGAGACATTGTCAACTGAAAATGAACCTACAGAAATACAATTGAGCGAAATAAAAAATCAAGACAATACTATAACGAGCGAGCAAACAGAGGAAACAAAGGCATCTGTAGAGATAATACATAGCGAAAATACAGTGCTTGAAAAACAAGGGGAATCAGAAACTGTAGAAAAAATGCTAATAGAGCATAAGAAAATTGACCTCCCCTACACAGAGCACGCACTAATTGAAAAATACAGACGCGAGTACTTGTCAAATTTTGGAAAAAAACGGCTTTCAGAAATTATGAGTAGGGCTCAACCATACAGACCTCATATTAGGCAAACCCTAGCGGATGAAGGCATTCCTTTAGCACTAGAATTTTTACCTGTTATTGAATCAGATTTTAAGACAACAGCAGTTTCAAAGTCAGGTGCAACAGGAATATGGCAATTTATGGAAAACAGCATTGCAGGGTTTTTGGAAAAAAATGAGTGGATTGATGAAAGACATGATCCTTGGCTTAGCACTGAAGCTGCAGCTCAAAAATTAAAATATAATTACAGCGTCTTAAATGACTGGGAACTAGCCCTTGCAGCATACAATATGGGGTTAAATGGCTTAAGAAGAGTTATGAAGAGTGCAGGAAGTAGCGATTTTTGGTATTTAGCAGAAAATGGATACTTAAAAACTGAAACAAAAAACTATGTTCCTAAGTTTATTGCAGTAGCAGACTTGATATCAAATGCAGCATACTATGGAATTGATATTCCAGAATATGATGAGAATGCTGCAATTGATTTCACTGAAATTACAGTGAACAAACAGTTAAACCTTGAAGTTTTGGCAAGCGTAACTAATATTGAATACGACACCTACTCTTTTTTAAACCCTGCATTTGAATATGTTTTTACTCCTCCAACAGAATACACATTACGTATCCCAACAGAGTCAAAAGAAACAATACTTAATGCTATAGAAAAGCATGACAGCACAACATACTTAAAGTCACATAGAGTAAAACAAGGTGACACCTTATGGAGCTTGTCCAGACAATACAATACTTCAGTTGAAGTACTTTGCGAAATAAATAATCGAAGTCCAAATGCAATTTTAAGTATAGGGACTGTCCTTTTTTTGCCGATACTAAAATAAGGATAAAACGGTGAAAAACTTATTTTTTATTAAAGGTATGTGTGTTTTAAGCTCAAAAAAAAGGCTTGTAACACTGCTATCAATTATTGTATTTGCATTTTCTCTTTTTGCACAAAGCTCACACATAAAGGATGCACTTAGCTCTGAAAGTTATATCAATTGGGAAGATGGAATGTTTATCTCAAATGTTGTTCTTGATACTGATAAAGCAAACATTTCACTCCCATCGGGAAGAAATGTTGCTACAAGCAGAATTGATCAAAACTTACCTCTTTTAATAAAAAGCCCTCTTCTAACAGTTACTATAAATTCATCTACAAAAGTTGGTGATGCAGTACTTTGGAATATATTGCCAATAAGTGAAGTAACAGATAGCATTTCAAATGGAGAAAAAACACCAACTGTATTCACTCGTTCAGGTGATGCTCTTACAACAAATCATACAATATCGCTACAAGAGCTAGCAAATACACTTATACAACACAAAGAACCGTATGCACCAAATATTCCAATTGGTAGGGTTTCATCAAGAGCTTATACTGGTATAATTATTGATGCACGAGGAGAACTACCTGTAAAAGGCGAGTTCATTCAAGAAAATGCAAAGCCAGCACTCTTTCCCAAGGTATGGGACGATGAAATGACTCTGTTATACGAACTTAATATGGTAGAGCCAGAAGTAGTTAAAGAATCATCGTTGGTTAAATATTCTTCAAAAACAAACGATTCAAGCTATGTTGAACGAGTTGGAAACGATCCACTTCGCATACGAGCAAGAGGGGTTTTTGGTATTCATAGAACAGACCCAATAATTTCAAAAACTGATGCACTTCGTATTTTATCGGTTCCTGAAAATATAGAATTATTACAACAAGGCAAAGTAATTATACTACTAAATGAAGAAGAATTAAAGTATGCTGTAAAGGCTCCGTTAAAAGATGATACCTACTTTTACATGGTACAAGAAGTTTCTGACTTTATTTTTGAAAACATTGTAGAAGACCTTGAGGTTATTGACACAGACAAGGGAATGCTTATTCCTCTTCGAAACTTAAAATTTATTCCAGATTCAGCAGAACTCTTACCAGAAGAAAATGAACGCCTAGATATCCTTGCTCGCTCACTTTCAATAGCAACAGAAAGTGGAGAAAGTACCATCCTTGTAGAAGGACATACCGCTAGCGTAGGAAAGCCCGAAGGAGAGCAAAATCTTTCTGTAGAACGTGCAATAACAATTGTCAATGAGCTAGTAGAAAGAGGACTTAATGAAGAGTTATTTACCTATAGAGGATATGGTGGACAAATACCTATAGGGGATAATAGCACTGAAGAAGGACGAGCTGCAAACAGACGTGTTGAAATTACAGTTGTTCCGAGACAAACATATATACAAAGAATTTATTAGATAAGATATAAAAATGGCTATCACAATCTGTGATAGCCATTTTTTATTATAGACCAGAAGTTGAAAGAAGATTTTTAACTCTATCGCTTGTAGAGCTTTCTTCGGCTGTTATAACATTTTCTTGTTCAATTCTTTCAATTACTGAAAGCACTTGTTGATCAAGAAGATCTTTTGGAATTGTATATAATACATATGCACGGTATTCATCAACAAACTTTGACTTTGTATCAGCATCATATCGGCGTGTTAGTACCCACCAATCGTTTTCTTTTTTTGCACCTGAAAATTCTGTTTCAGTTACAGTCTTTACAACATTTTCAAAATATGTACCGTATTCGCCTTCAGCTCCACCACTTTGAGCACCAGAAAACATACCTTCAACACGTGTTGATACATTTCGAGCTATTGTTTGAGGCATATTAAAGCCTTCTACCCAAGCTTGAGCAGCGTTAATATTTTCAGCTGTTGTTTCTGCAACAAAACAATAATCGTTTGAGAATTCACTCATTTCTTCAAGGCCATTAATGCCTTCTAAAATATAAGTTTCAACCCATATTGGAAGTTCATTTAAACCTAATGCTGAACCTTTGTGTTCTAAAACTTCAGACTTTACAGTTCCTTCAAGTTCTTTTGCAACTTGTTCATCAGAAGTAGATGCACAACCTACAAACATCAATACGCTAGCAATTAGTACTGCTAGAACTACAAAATTCTTTTTAGTAATCATTGTTACCCTCACTATTATGCACAAATTTGTACTAGAATGGAAATCATACATAGAGCAAAAAACAAGCAACGCTTTTCTCTGCAAACGAAAATATATGTTTTCGCTTTCCCATACTATCTAAGTTATTATAGTCAAAAATTTTATTTTTTTCAAGTATCCTAAGCAATAGATTAAGAAAAGTAAAAAATATGCTTTACTAAAAGTAAAAATAGGTATATAACTATTTTAATGGAAATAAAAAATAATACATCCCAAAATATAAACAGTATTACTCAAGGCACAATATGGAAACAAATATTATACCTGTTTTTTCCTATTTTACTTGGGATATTCTTTCAACAATTATACAATACTGTAGATGCTATTATTGTCGGTAGATTTTTAGGTAAAGAGGCTCTTGCTGCCGTGGGTGGCGGTACAAGTACATTAATTAATTTGCTTGTTGGATTTTTTGTGGGATTAAGTACTGGAGCTACGGTTATAATATCTCAATTTTATGGTGCAAATAGTAGTAGAGAAGTACACTACTCCGTTCATACAGCCTTTGCACTTGCTATTATTGGCGGTGCACTTTTAATGGTTATAAGTTTGACTCTATCACCCTTAGCTTTACAAATAATTGGCACACCTGATGATATTGCTGCAAAAGCCACTGTTTATTTAAGAATATATTTTTCTGGCATCTTACCTTTAATGATTTACAATATAGGATCAGGAATTCTAAGGGCAATAGGAGATACGCGTAGGCCTCTTTATTTTTTAATTGTTGGAATGATTGTTAATATTATTCTAGACCTTTTATTTATAGGTGTATTAAAATGGGGAATAGCAGGCGCTGCATATGCAACAGTAATTGCACAAGCAGTTAGTATGATATTAACCTGTAGGTGCCTCACTAATACAACAGATTCATATAAACTGAATATAAAACAAATTCGCATTTCACTACCAATACTAAAAAGTATGCTACGTATAGGATTCCCAGCAGGAATACAATCTGTAATGTACTCTCTTTCAAATATAATTGTACAAGCAAATATTAACGCACTTGGTACAGATACAATAGCAGCATGGGCAGCATTTGGAAGAATAGATAGCTTTTACTGGATGATTTTAAATGCTTTTGGACTAGCACTAACAACTTTTGTAGGACAAAATTATGGGGCAAAAAACTATAAAAGAGTAGTAGAAGGTACAAAACAGTGTACATTTATTGCATTAAGCATGTCCATTTGTATTTCAAGCCTAATGTGGATTTTTGCAGAGCAAATTTTTTCAATATTTGTAATTGATGAATCAGTAATAGAAGTCGGAAAAGGGATGGTACGCTTTTTTGCACAGTTCTTTATTATGTTTATTCCAATTGAAGTATTATCTGGAGCATTACGAGGCGTGGGAAAAACATTTGTTCCAACAATAATTAGTGTTCTATGTATTTGCCTGTTTCGAGTTGTGTGGCTCTCATTTGTAGTCCCTAATAACCAAACTATATTTACTATAATGCTCTGCTACCCTATTACATGGTTTTTAGCAGCAACTTCAATTAGCATTTATTATATGCGAAAAAAATGGCTACCGGTAACCCTATGATAGAGATTCAAGAAGAAGAAACTAAAAAAATTCGATGCTTACTCGTTTACAATATAACAGATGATGAGGCAATGTACCATGCAAACGAACTGCAAGGACTCACAGACACACTAGGCTTGCAAACCGTTCATACTGAATATGTACGAATAAAAAAACCTCAAGCACGCTATATTCTAGGCTCTGGAAAAGCTGAAGAAATTGCAGCATGGGCCGAAGAAACAGAAGCAGATTGTATAGTGTTTGATTTTCAAATATCTCCAACCCAACAGAGAAACTGGGAAAGACTTGTAAATATCCCTGTCTACGACAGAGAAGAAATAATACTTCGAATTTTTGCAAGTAGAGCCCAAACAAAAGAGGCTGTATTGCAAGTTGAACTTGCGAGACTTCAATATTCACTGCCTCGCCTTGCACACTCTTATGGAGACATGTCAAGACAGCGTGGTGGAAACTATGGGTCTAAAGGAAGCGGAGAAACTCAACTAGAACTAGACAGAAGAGCCATATTAGAAAAAATTGCTCAAATAAAAAACCAATTGGAAAAAGTGTCCCGCGAAAGACAAGTCCAAGAAAAGAGACGGTCTAAAACAGGGGCATATACGTGTGCAATTGTAGGATACACAAATGCGGGAAAATCAAGTCTATTAAATGCACTAACAGGCTCTGATACGTTTGTACAAGATGCGCTGTTCGCAACACTAGACCCAACAACCCGAAAACTTTCCGTTAATGGCTCACCTGAAATCCTGTTAAGCGATACAGTAGGCTTTATTAGAAACCTACCACATACATTGGTAAACTCTTTTCGATCTACATTAGAACAAGCTTCCAGTGCAGACCTAATCCTACTCCTTATTGATGCATCCGATATTCACTTTGAAAGTCAGTATCAAACAACAATTGACGTACTGTCAGAAATAGGTGCCGAAAACACAAAAAAAATACTGGTGTTCAATAAAATAGATGCCTTAGAAGAAAATGAGTTCTTAAAAACACGCGTTCTTGCCTACTGTAGCGAGCACAATGCACTAATAGTAAGCGCAAAAGAAAAACTAGGATTCGAAGACTTAAAAATTAAAATACTAGAAGAACTAATTGGAAGTTTACAGCGCTACGAAATCCCACTAGCTGAAAGCTCAGTCGAAAGCATAATTCGAAAACACGGTTGCATAAAATCAATTGATTGGAAAGACAGTAGCATAGAAATTGAAGCTTGGCTCCCAACTAGAATACAAGAAGCCCTAAGTAATTTTCTTGTGTAAATTAGGGCGTTTCCCACCCTTGGTGGGCCGCGCTTTTCGCTTGTATCTTTTTTCGCACACGAAAAAAGGATACCACTTCAATCGCTAACGCAATAATACTATTTTATTTCATTCAAGTTCCAATCATAATCAATCCATTTAATTTTTAACCCATTTAAGTTTTCGCCACTGTAATTTTCTGCAAAATCTTGAACAGAATCAAAATCTTTTCCATACCACTTAAAAATACTTGATAGAAACACCTGTCCCCTATCCCTGTCTATTACCATCCCCTTATCACTTTGTAGGTATAATGTAGATTGCCTATCCAGCTGTGCAATGAGTGTAGAACCCTCATAGGCTTCATTCAGTAAAGGCGGGCACCCAAGGGCTGCACAAACTAATACCATGTGTATTTTAGGCTCGCTGTATTCAACTCGAATAATGTCATGCTCAAGATTATCTAATGTTATCATTTCACCAAAAAGGCTCACCACATCTTGTTTCCAAGGATTTGAAAACAGTCCTCCAATATCCTTAATTGATTTTACAGGATAGTTATCAATAATAAACTGTAGTGTTTCTGCATTGTATAGATTTATTAAAAAAGCAAGTCTATCATTTTCAGACCAAGAATTAAATTCGCTCTTAGTTACATTAGAAAGAACCGTTACATAATTGTCAAGAGATTCCCTATTTTGTTTTAGACCTGAATAGTCTACAAGACCGTCAATAACATAGTTTTTAAGGATGGTAGAATAATCTTCATGAATAGATTTACTTTGAGAAAAGGTGAGTGCTGAAAAAGACACAAAAAAAGCTAAAAGGATTATTTTTTTCATTTTTACCTCTAT
>CAYJKA010000059.1:0-10752 GCA_964370655.1 uncultured Treponemataceae bacterium
ATGTTGATAAAACCATATATTGTTCATCGCCGTTGAACACTGCTTTTATTTTGTCAATCTTTGGTTTCATGCTTTTTTGCATGTCTCTCTCTACAGTTTGCCATCTTTCTGCCATACTGTAAAGTGGAAGTGTTAATATTTGTATTGCAACACTTACTCCGATTATAGATAGTCCAGCATTATTAACTATTCTATTTAAAGCGAAGTATATTATTTCCAGAATAATTTGAATAGGATATATTATTATTTGATAGAGCATACAAAATCCTTTTTGGTGATTTATCATTATATATATTATTCTAAACTTTTGCAAGCACAGTAGAAAAGCACTTAAAATAAGTACTTGCTCGATGTAAAGAAGTTACAAGTCTAAATTTTAGAATTTTATGCTATTTTTTTAAAATTTATATTTTTAACTTTCTTAAACTCCTTACTTCTAAAAAAACATATAAAGAAAAGTACATTCGGTATAAAAGCTGTAATAAGTGTTAGATAAATAAAATCTAATACATTTCCTGAATTAAAAATATTTTGTTTTATATAATAGCAAATACCCCCAGCAATAACCACTGGTACTAGATATTTTAATGATGTAATAAAGTATTCTATTGATGGTTTATTAAATAAGGCTTTATACAAGATAATAGGTTTTGCAATGGTACTTAGTAGCCCTTGCGCTATTGTACCTATAAAAACACCTGGTAAACCAATTAACTTTACACCTATTATTGATACAACAAGATTTAAGACTGATTGAATTATAGCGATATATTTATCCTGCTGAAAAATTCCTGCTGCAGATTTAACATTTACAATTATTTTTCTGTGTCCTTCCATGTAGTAATTAATCATAATTAAGAGTATTACTGTATCATTAATAATTAAGGAAGGCTGTTTTAGCCAAATACTTATAAAAGGAGAGGATAAAATATAGAGTGCAATACATGAAAATCCATAAATCCAAAAAGCAAGAAACCTATACACCTTATATGTCTCATATTGCTTATTAGCATCACTTGTTGCAATTAAATTTCCAAAGCTACCTACAGCTGAATTAAATATTATGTCAATAAATTTTGCTACAGTTGTTTTTAATAGCGTGTAATTGGCTAAGATACCAACAGTAGCTATATTTATGAATGATGATATAATAATATTATCTGTTTGATGAACAGCAATACTTCCTAACTTATGAAAAAATAAAGCACTTATATTATTCTTAATCGGTGTTAATTCCTCTTTTGTAATTTTATTTACATTTTTTTCTAATAAATACTGGTAGCGTTTATTGAGGTACATAGAAAGATAGGTTCTGCGTACTAAACCAATTATTGAAGTTGATAAAAGATAATATAAAAAGTTCTTAAATACTAATAATACAATAATGTTTACAACAGTTGTTATTGTGTTCACAACACTATCAATATTAGTAACAATATAGTTTTTTTGCTCTGCATTTACAAGTGAAAGCTTATAGCTAACAAAATAAGTTGAAACAGTATTAAACAAAAAAATTGCAAAGTATAATGAAATATTACCAACATTACCTGGATCTTTTACAATTATATCTAAAAAAGGAAGAATTGTTAATCCAATTCCTGCAACAATTATCGCAATAATTCTATAAGCCTTTTTATAGAATTGCATAAGTGATTTTATTTTAGGTAAATTATTTTCAGCTACAGGTTTGTAGAGTGCATGATTCATTGCTGTCCCTATACCAAGTTCTGCAAAAGACAACACCCCTAGAATATTTGTAAAAAGCCCATTAACTCCAAGATATGATGTGTTTAAAACACTTAGAAATACTGTACGAGAAACAAAACCTAAAATTGAAACCAATATAGTGGAAATATAGCCATAGAAAATATTCTTTTTTACATGGGTAACTCTACTCATTTTAATTTTTCCTTAGTAGACGCATAACAAGCCTTTTACACTTAGAAAGAAGTTTCCTAACTAGTTTTTTACATTGTACATATATAGTATCAGTACAATACTTTTTCACTAGTGAATCTATAGATTTTCTATCTAATTTTTGGAAAAACAGTTCTCGCTTAGGATGTATGCCTACAGACCTAGTACTAGCAGAGTTAAATTTTATTGCGTAATTTAAATTAGTTTCAATATAGGTAGATCTTACTGTAATTTCACTAAATAATTTATTCCCTTTCACTGACTGGATTATAACCAATGAAACTCCATTTTCATTAAAGAAATCCTGATGTACATTCTGTATACCCCAAAAATCCGCAAGTGTTATGTCGCTACATCTATTAACAGTTTTAAATGTACACTTATAACATGATGGTCTTAAACATATATTTTTTAAAAACGATACCATCATTGAATCTTTATATCTAGACTCAAAATGACACTTAGAATTCTTAAAATTGAGCATAAGCGAAAAATTTATCCAGCCATTTTGTTTATGTCGGAATGAAACTTTTTTGACCATACTACCTATTTTTCTTTCTTGTTCTAAAAGATATTTTCTCCACACCTTTGGAGATGGAACACCATGACAAATAATATCTACACAAAGAAGATTATCATAGTCTTTTTTGAGGAATGACTTTATGCCTGCAATTTGACAAGGTGTTCCAGTAAAAAGAACATAACGATTATTGTCTAAGAAATCTTTAGCTTTGCTGTATGTTTCTCCAATCTCACTTTCAACATATTTTGAACCTCTGAACTTTGCAAGCCCCTCTACTGTCTCTGTGTAATCATGTATAACTTCAAAACTTTCATTAAAACAAGCACCAAATACTACACCTTTTTTTCGAAGTATTTCATGTGCAAGTAAGGTAAACATACCCCCAGAGGAACTTTCTAAAAGGATGTTTTCATCTTTTGCGTATGCTGCATACGCTTTCGGTTCATCTTTATTTAAGATTGGTGGATGTAATTCTGGGCATACTTTTTCACAAAGGTCACAATCTATACACTTCGATTTATCAATTTCGGGATACCAAAATCCCTCTGAATCATCTTTCATAGAAATACAGTTTTTGGGGCAAATGCTATAACAGGCATAACACCCATTGCATTTTGTTTTATCGGTTATTGAAATCATAAGCTTACAAAGGGTTTTTACCCATTAATCTCCTAATATACTTATTTCTTTTTAATAAAGCTACAAAAGTCTCTTTACAACTTTTTCTTAATTTTTTGTATTCTTTGTCCCCATATTTTCCTTTATATATAGAATAATAATTTTGGCACAGTTCTTTGTTATTACTAGCTTTTGCTAGCATAATTATTTCTTTATAATACTTATCCTCTACAATTTTTAAAAACTTGTTTTCATCAGGTATATGCATTTTTTTTATCGTTTCTGATATTAAAAGTATAAAATTTTCTTTTCTCTTAATATGACTTTCAATAGTTCTTTTAGTTCTAGAATGACTATCCAAGTGATCAAGTACTACATATAGAGGCTCTTCAATATATATACATTTAAAATGATATGTAATTGGAAGCATTAGTTGCCAGTTCTGTCCCTCTCTGGATTCAAATATATAATTTTCAGGTACTACTTTTAAAAAGTCTGACGTTTTAACAAAAAAACCGCCACCACTAGCAAAAACGACATTTTTTACATATAATAAGTCTGTAAAAAAATCATCTTTCCCATCTGGCTTAACTCTTTTGCCAATTGAAATTACATTATTCAGATTACTTTCTTGCACTAATTCGTACTCGGTAATACAAAAATAACCGATACCTGCATTCTGTAATGCATGCAGCCTCTTTTCAATTGATGTAGGCTTTAAAAAATCATCGGCATCTATCCATGTAAAGTAGTCACCTGTTAATGTTTTTAAGCCAAGATTAATTGCTGCTGCTTGTCCTGCATTTTCCTGATATTTATAGACTAAGCATATTTCCTTTTCATTAAAATCTTTTCTGTAAGATTCAATAACTTCTTTTGTGTTATCAGTAGACCCATCATCAATTACTATTAGCTCAAGTTTGCTGTATGTTTGATTTATGACCGATTCTAAAAGCATTGTTATATACTTTTCGCCATTGTAACAGGGAGTTATGATGCTAACCAAGGGGTAAGTATTCATCATTTTAGGCATCTCCAAGTGCTTTTAATAAGAAATTGATTGACTCTTCTTTTTTCTCTATCAAAATTTTATTTACAATTGTATAATCAATGGTTTCATTTAATAATTCTGGTGTAAGTTGATCTATACTACTTACCATTCTCTGCGTAAGCTGGAAAGTGTGCAATATATCCGTTAATCGTGAGTTAATTGAGAGCTTACTATTATCGCTATTCCTATGTACAACATAAAAATTTTTATTGAATATAATTGAAAATGCAACTGTGTGGAAAGAATCTGTTACAATACAATCACTATGCATAATTAATGATAAAAATTCTTTTGGACCTGCTGAGTTTATTTGAGCGTATTCACTCCATTTTTCATACGTATTATAAGGTGCCTTTAAATATGGTATACTCACCTTAATTAAATGTTTTGACCTTGCTAATATATTTTCAATCTTTTTTTTGTTTCTGTTTATTTGTAAAAAATGTCGAAACATATATGGCTCTTTTACTATTCTATCTGCACAAATCTCAACCCAATTTTCTTTGCTAGGCAAAAAAACAGGATCCAGTACTGCTACAACTTCTTTTTGAATCTCCGTTAATAATTTTTTTGCTGTAGGTTCCCTAACCGAAATAAAATCAAAATTTTCAATTATTGGAAATAGTACTTCTTTTTGCTTATCACTTATATAAGAAACCCCCATGCTTGCGGCATATGCAATTTTAGGAATAGTATCATGCACAAATTCTAAAAAAAAGGGCTTTTTATACCAGTTTGGATTCCACACTTGATCGCTACCTGAAATAAAAATATCAAAAATATCATTTAATTCAACAATATTTTCTTTAGTATAATACTTATCTGTTGTGTGAGGTATTGATTTTTCAAAAATCTCACAACTCTTTTTTCGCTGCTCAAATTCTAATTGAAATTGTTGCTTAACTTTTTTAGTAATACTAACAGATTTACAATTAGTCAGTCTTATTAACAATGTTCGTACAAACTTTGTTGGTGTCATTTGAGAAAATTTTTGAAAAATGGTTTTTTTTTCAATAATTTCTATCTTTTCTGACAACTTGTAAGATATCTGTTTTGCATTGTGGATAGTGTAGTTATTAATATAAAAGGCTAAAGCATATGATTGCAGTAATCCTCCATAATTTGTACTTTCATAATAATGTGTAATTATACCTATTTTTTTCATATTATCCTTTAATTGTGATAAAAATCTATATATTTTTGTGTAAATCTTGTTTCACCATACTTTTCTATACAGGAGGCTGCTAACTGTAACACATCATATTGCTTGTAATTAGTATAAATATATTGCAATGCATTCGCTACTGACTCTTTTGTGAAATCTTCAATTATTAAACCATTTTCTTGTACAATAATATCATTTGCGCCACCATTATGAGCACCAATCAAAACATTACCACAGGCTAGGCCTTCTATGTATACTATGCCAAAGGTTTCGGTTTCGCTTACTAGTGGCATACAGTTACTCTTTGAAAGAATCTCTGCAACCTCTGTTCTAGGAAGGGCGCCTAATAAAGTAATTTGCTTTTCTCGGTTATTCAGTTGTATTATCTGCAAAAGTTTATCTTTTTCAATTCCATCACCTATAATACGTAGGGTAACAGTATCTTCTTCATTAAAAGCATTAATAAATCCTTCAATTAATAAATCCATTTTTTTTAAAGGAATTAGATTTCCAATGCTTACAAAAGTAAAAGGCCTGTAATCTTTTTTTTGGGCACAGAATATAGGACTTACCATGTTTGGATAAACTTCTACCTTTTTTTCTATTCCTGTTGTGATTTCAACATGTTTTTTTAAATTATTTGAAACACATATAAAATGGCTAGAATTATTAACACAAGTTTTTAACACTTTGCACTCGTAAGATTTTAATTGCTTTTTTAAGATCTTACTACTGTGTTCAGTCACAATGTAATTGCATTGTAGGTATTTGTGCAAACAATGAGCAATATAGCCACCAACAAAAAAAGAATGAGCATGAATACAATCAAATTTACTTTTCTTAAATTCTTTGTTATAGATATAGTTTGAAATAATTTTTAGAAATATATAATACAGTTTTGGAAAACGGTGCAAAATGCCTACAGGAAAAACATAGCGATATACTGTTATTTCATTTTCAGTATATACGTTTTTCTTAAAATATGAAAAATCTTTTTTTGTTTTTCTATATGGGATTTCTACACACAGTACGGTCGTTTTTACTCCTGCATTCCTTATTGCTTCTGTTTGTTCTTTAAAAAAACTTCCATTGTTTGGATAGCGTTTGCTCGGATACCATGATGGAATAACTAATATATTCATTTTTTTTCAATTTCCTCTAATGCTGAAATATCTCTTACCACTTGTTTCGCCCTAGCTTCCCACGTGTTTTCCTGCGCGACAATAAGCATATTTGCTTGCTTGTCCTCTATAAATAAGCGATTACTATGTAGCGTGCTAAGTAAGCTATTAAGCTCTTGTTCGCTATGCTCTATTTCCCAGCCTATATTATTTTTTTTAACAAAATCGCCTGCCACAGAGCCTTTACAAGCAATAATAGGCGTTGTATGGGCTAAATATTCAAACATCTTAATAGGTACGGCAAATGTCCAATACCCTGTACTTTCAAAAAATATCATGCAAATATCTGCATCTACATAATACTTTGCTAAATCTTCCCCAGATGTATGTACAACGTTAATACGATCAGTCATGTATGAATTATATCGCGCCTTAGATGCTTCCCATTCAAAATCACGGCAGCAAATAGTTAAAGAAACAAAATCCAAGTCCTTTATTGTTTTTAATAAACATGATAGGTCGTATATGCCTTGAATTCCGCCGACATATAATAATTTTATCATATTTGGCGTAACATTGCTAGTGCTTTTTTTTGTAATAGAACTTGCAATATCGCAGCCAGGAGGTAGTTGACCTATAATGTTAGAACTATGAACATACTCCTTCATTTCACTTGAAGGTAAATATAATATATCAACAAACTTTTTGTATTGCGTAAGGTCATACTTGTACATTGGAATGGAAATAATACGTTTTAATAAAGAAACATTTTTTTTATACACAGGAAACTTCCAATGTATATCACGATAAAAAAGGCCTATTTTTATTCCGTGCTTTTTACAAAACTTAAAAAATCCAAAATCTAAAAAAGGATATGTAGGTAAATGATTTTTTTCAGTAAGTAATGTCGGCATAGTGCTGCTTTCACTATATATAAAGTCGTATATAATTCCGTCTTTTATATTTTTTTTAATGTTACGTATTTGCTCTTTGCGCTCTTTCCCATAACCCATAACAATGTCAACATTATAGCCTATAGCCTTAAATGCGTTAATCATTTTTAAAGGACGCACGTGTGAACCTGAAGTAGCTAAAGGGTCTATAAAGTTTGGAACATGAAAAATACAGTTTTTTTGACTCACTTCCTATTTCCTTCTAGCACGCTTACATATACTTTTTCCATGGTTTTTACATTATCTTCCCAATTATATAACTCTTGTACCCTCTTCCTTCCGTTTACTCCAAACTTCTTACGCAAATTTGAATCTGTAATTAATGTTATTAAAGCATTTTTAGCATCTTCAATATTATTGCGGTTAACAATTAGACCTGTTTTGTTGTCTTCAACTACTTCCTTAAACCCGTCAACATCAGAACAAACAACTGGAACGCCCATTGCCATAGCTTCAACTGCAGAAACACCAAAGCTTTCACTATCTTTTTGGCTAAGTGCGCAAAAAATATCAAAAGTACTTAACACATTTGGAACATCTGTATTAGGAATGCTACCCATTAAAAATATATAATTAGTAAGATTTTTGCTTTCTATAAGATTTTGCAATTCTTCTTTTTGCTCGCCCGCACCATATATTTCAAATCGCAATCTTTCTTTTATGCTGTTAGATATTCTAGTGTCGTGTAACAAAGTCTCTATTGATAAAATTAATTCCTTTATTCCATATTTCGGAAGAAGTGCTTTTATATTTCCAATAATAATTTTTTCTTTGTCTGTCTTGCTATATAAGTTTGCATTAAATAAATCTAAATCAACTCCAAAGGGCGTTACAGCTATGTCTAAGTTCTTATTGCCCATCACTGTTTTAACTTGTTCTGCCATACAGTAACTTGTAGAAGCAATTTTTGTAGCATAAGAAAGATTCTTTTTTACAATTATTCTTTTAACAATACTTTCATACGGAAAATCGTATACGTCACTTCCCCAAACGGATAAAATAATGTTAGAAAGTTTTGCTTTGCGTGCAAGTGTGCCATATCCACTTGCATAATGTGCATTTATAATATCAGGTTGTATTTTTAGTGATAGTCTTTTTAGCTCGCTAGCATTTAGATAGTATCCAAGTGTTCCCTTATATTGTAGTTCATACATAAAAACAGACTCATGTATTGCATCTTGTTTTGGCGCATGACCTTTGTTAAAAGCTAAATGAACTTCATGCCCTTTTTTTGAAAGACTATTTACCCATTTAACGGTATGAATACTGGATGCTGCGGCTAAAAATAAAATTTTCACTTAATCAAACCTGCCAACAAAGTCAGTAGAGGCTACCTTTGCAAGTGGTAATTTTACAGGTGTACCGCTTGCAGCAGACTTATAAATTGACAAAATCATTTCAACAGCACGTTTTCCAGCTTCTGCATCTATATATGGTTTTCGGTCTTGTTCTATTGCTTCTACAAAGTCTTTCCATACAGATGTGTGTCCATTTCCATAAACGTTCTCTGTTTTTTCTTCAAATCCTGCAAGGTCTTCATCACTACCTTCAAAGTTCCAAACATCTATTGTGTTTACACTTTTACCGCCAAGCTTTACAGTCCCTTTTTCACCAAAAATGTATAAAAGTTCTTCAAGATTAGATGGGTATACGTTTGTGGTGCCTTCAATAGTACCAACAGCACCATTTTTAAACTTAACAATGGCTGTTCCTAAATCTTCGCATTCTAAGTAGTCATGTGTTACTTGTTTTGTAACGCCGTATACTTCTTCTATTTCGTCTCCTAGCATCCAGCGTAAAAGATCTATACCATGAATACATTGGTTCATTAAGGCGCCGCCGTCTTGCTCCCAAGTTCCCCTCCACGGTGCTTGTGTGTAATAGTCCTTTCCCCTATTCCATCTAACGTGAACGGTTCCATGTGAAAGCTTTCCAAAACTACCATTTTCAATTTTTGTACGTAGTTTTTGAACCGAAATATTAAAACGGTTTTGGTGGCAAGCACACACCTTAATATTTTTTTCATTTGATAAGGCAATAATTTTATCACAATCTTCTATGCTCATAGCCATTGGCTTTTCTATAATACAGTGTACGCCTTTTTCAATACAATAAAGGGCAATTTCTGCATGATTTCCACTTTCTGTTGCAATAGATACAAAGTCTATGTTTTCTTTTTCTATCATTTCTTTGTAGTCAGCGTATCGCGCAATGCCTTTGTTTTCTAAGCCATGTTTTGCTAATACACTTTCCATATTATCAGCTACAATATCACATACGGCTGCTATTGTAATGTTGTTTTCAACGGCTGCTTTTATGTGGTTTGTAGATATTCTCCCACATCCTATTAATGCATAATTCATATTAATTCTCCCTAAAAAATTCTCTAATCTTATCTGTAATTACTTTTGCAGATTCACCATCACCAAAAGGCTGATACTTGTCATTAAAAACTATGTTAACATTTAATTTTTGTAGTATATCATCTTTATTTGGTTTTGCTAGCTGATTACACTTATCATTCATGGTTTCAGGCCATACAACAAAGTCTAAAACGGTTACACAAGGCTTTTTAGCAAAAAAAGCTTCTCTTTGTACGCCGCCAGAATCTGTAACAATTTTTTTTGCATTGTTTACTAAATAAATTGATGTTTTATATCCCACAGGTTGTGTTAACACAATGTTAGAATAGTTGTTTTCTGTACAAAGTTTTAATGCTCTCGCTTTGTTTCTAGGATGTACAGGATATATTGTAGGCGCATCTAAGCTATTCATTGCAGAAAATATTTCTGTTAGAGCTTCATCGGTATCAGTGTTTTCTTGTCGGTGGCAAGTCATGTAGTAAAAATTTTCTGGTATAGTTACCATATTTCCATCAAAGTCTTTTACTTCTTGTATGTCTTTTTCAGTTACCATATTTGAATAATGTAAAAATGCATCATACATGGGGTCACCAACTACAAAGCTTCTTTCTTTCAAGCCTTCTTTACATAAAAAATCATAAGATGATTCTGTACAAGCAAAACATAAACTTGAAGTATGATCTGTTACAATTCTGTTTACTTCTTCAGGGCTTTCAAGGGTTCCAAAACGATTCCCTGATTCTACATGAAAAATGGGAATATGTAACTTAACAGCAGCAAGTGTTGCAGCAAGCGTTGAATTAGTGTCTCCATACAAAAGCATGCCATCTGGCTTTTCAGTCAATAACACTTTTTCAATTTCAATAAGCATTTCGCCAGTCATTTTACCATGAGTTCCGCCACTTATACCTAAGTTATAATCTGGCTTTGGTATATCCATTTCTTCAAAAAAAATGTCTGACATATTTGGGTCATAATGCTGACCCGTATGAATAATTATTTCTTTAAAATGCTTTCGTATCTCTTTTGATACAACTGCTA
>CAYJKA010000060.1:0-10660 GCA_964370655.1 uncultured Treponemataceae bacterium
CAAAACTTTCTTTTGAAGAGGGAGTAGATTCTTATGTTCCTTATGCGGGGACACTTCATGATAATGTTTCAATGTCTATGAATAAAATTAGGCACACAATGTGTAACTGTGGTTCTCTAAGTATTGCAGAACTTCAAGAAAAGGCAAAAATTACCCTCGTTTCAGAAGCTTCTATAAGTGAAGGTTCAAGTCACGACGTTGTGGTGAAAAATACATCATTGAGGGCAGAGTGAGGTTAATGTATAATTAACAATTAATAATGCATAATTATTAGGGCATAGGTGAATAGAAAGCTTGCCTTTTGGGGAGTTGTCAACGAAGTTGACGGAGGGGTCGGTCTGCGACTCCAATTCCTCGAAAATGCTTTGCATTTTCTGTGGTATTTCCGTCTCCGCCCTTGCGCGTTAGAGCAGATATGTAGCGAGGAGGTCTCGTTAGCAAAGGAGATTTCTCGGATACGGTAGAAATAATGCTCTTGCGATATTTTAAGGATGAAACAAAAAAGGTTGCCGAGTGGCAACCTTTTCTGTTTAGCGGGCAATAAGTTTTGCTAAGTTTTCAGCTGTAAAGCCAAGTTCTTTTGCTACAGTGCCACCAGGTGCTGATTCACCAAAACGGTCAATACAGAACAAGTCTTCTTGAGATGAAACAAATCCTTCCCATCCCATTTTTGAGCCAGCTTCAGCAACAATAACGCGACCTTGGCCAATAATTGTTTTTTTAAGAATACTTTCTTGGCGGGAAAATAGTTCTCTATCCAAGACTGAAACAACACGTACAGTTTTTCCTGTAACCATTTTTGCAGCTTCTAATGCTAGAGATACTTCTGAGCCAGTTGCTAAAATAGTTACATCTGCATTTTCGGAGCCTTTTTGTACAACATATGCACCACATCTCGCTGTGTTTTTCCAGTCTGGGTCGTCTTTTGCATAAACTGTTATATTTTGGCGTGTAAAACCTAAACAAACGGGTGTTTCTGTGCTTTCCATTGCCATTTCCCATGCTAGGTTTGCTTCTTCTGCATCTCCAGCTCTGAGTACTTGCACGTTTGGAATACAGCGTAAGCTTGCCAATGTTTCAATTGGTTGGTGTGTTGGCCCATCTTCTCCAACAAAGATTGAATCATGAGTTAACACATAAATTACTGGTTGTTTCATGAGTGCTGATAAGCGAAGAGCTGGTCTCATATAATCAACAAACACCATAAATGTTGCACAAAAAGCTCTTAGCCCACCGTGTAATTGCATACCGTTACACATTGCTGCCATAGCAAACTCTCTAATTCCCCAACGCACATATCGTCCTTCAGGTGTTGTAGCACTATAATCGGTTGTGTCTGCTAGCTTTGTTACATTTGGACCTTGTAAGTCTGCTGCTCCACCAGCTAAATTTTTGAATACCTTGCTAAACTCTAAAAGAGCTGCCCCTGAAGCGTTTCTTGTGGCTAGAGAATCACCTTCTTTATATTCTGGGAGGTTTACATTTCCTGTGGCTTTGCCACTGTGGTATGCTTCCCATTCTTTTGCAAGTTCTGGATTTTCTTCTTTCCATGCATTGAATGTAGTATTCCATTCTTCTTGAGCGCTTGAAAAGTCTTTTGCCTTTTCTTCAAAATATGTATAAGCTTCAGGTACCACATAAAAATCTTTATCTGTAGGAAGACCAAGTTCTTTTTTTGCAGCTTCAATACCTTCTTTTCCAAGCGGGGCACCATGAGCAGCAGCCTTGCCGGCAACTGTTGGAGCTCCTTTACCAATTACTGATTCAAGCATAATTAAAGTAGGTCTGTCATCTTCCTTTGCTTTTGCAATAAGAGAGGCAGTATTTTCCATGTCATACATTGATCCTGAAAGTACTTGCCAACCATAAGATTCATAACGTTTAGCTACATCTTCTGCAAAAGTTATATCTGTAGAACCATCAATTGATATGTGGTTTTTATCGTAAAAAGCTATAAGTTTGCCTAGTTTCATTGTACCTGCAAAACTACTTGCTTCAGATGAAACACCTTCCATTAAACAACCTTCTCCAAGGAGCGTGTATGTATAATGGTCTACAACTTTGTGTTTTGCTGTGTTAAATTTTGCAGCAAGCATACTTTCTGCGAGTGCCATGCCAACTGCCATTGCAATACCTTGACCTAAAGGGCCCCCTGTGGCCTCAACGCCATCAGTGATACCATACTCAGGGTGACCTGCACATACTGAATGTAATTGGCGAAAGTTCATAATATCATTGAGAGATACTTTATAACCACTTAGGTGTAAAATTGAGTAATTGAACATAGATCCGTGTCCTGCAGATAATACAAATCGGTCTCTGTCTGCCCATTTTGAGTCTTTGGGATTATGTTTCATTATCTCCCCATAGAGTAAGGCTGCAAGTTCTGCACATCCAAGTGGGAGACCTGGGTGCCCTGAGTTTGCTTTTTGAATAGCATCCATTGCTAAACTGCGTACAGATAATGCTACGCTTTCAAGTGCTTTTGTGTTCATTTTTTTTCCTCTTAATAATGATTTGCTATATGTAAGTGCTGAGATGCTCTACACAATTGAAAAACCGTCTCGTTTCTTGTGAACCATAGACTGCCTTAAATCTGTTGAGATATCTTCATAACTTTCTACCATGCCGTCAAGCGAAGAACTAATCATTTCAATGTCATCTTTTGAAAGTTGAGCGTCAGCCATAAAAGCCTCTAAAAACTTTGTTGTATGCGAAAAAAGTTGAGAAACAATTACAAGTTGTTGTTGTGGAAGGGATTCAACTGATAAGCCACATGTATCTAGTTCGCAAATTAGTTTTACTAGCTGTGAATATAAATCAAGCGAACGAGACCGTATTTCTCCTTTTTCAAAATCAATGAAACGATTATATTTTTTCTTTAGCTTATCAAATCTTTCTTGCACATGTATTAAAAATGATGATACTTTTTTCGCAGGTAAAGCAGCTTTGTCGGGTATTATTCTGTCATAAATTCCCATGATATTTTTTTCTTGTCTGTATAATGAATCAAAAATATACGCATCAAGCATATAGTACGGAATAGGTATTCCAATTTCATCATACAAGGTGTTTATAAGGTCTTCATTATCTTTAGAGCCTTCATTCCAAACTCCTATGGCTGGAATCTCTTCATCTTTTATCCAAAGACGACTTTCTACACCATAGTATTCTATACTTATTGACATTTTTTTGTTCATGTATTCTTCAATTGAAGATGAAAATTCACCACATAATAATTCTTTGTGTGAAGAAAAAGTGTATGCCAATTGCTCTTCAATGCTCGATAAGGGTCCATATTTTGAAATAGTTTTTCTAAGGGATTCATCTAAATTGGTAAACCATGTGGAGCGAAGTTCATCTTCTTCTGTTATTTCAAATGGTGTTTCCTTTGTGGATTTTTGAGCCACAAGTTCAACAATACTAGAATCCCAATTTTTAACAGATGCAAGAATGCGGTCTCCAAATTTAAAATTAAGTTTTGCATATATCTCACTCATATCTAAAACAGAAAGATTTATAATGTTTGGAATTGCATAATCGTTTTTTGCTATATCTAACTCTTCATTTGCAGGATCTGAAGCAAAAAGTTGGGGGATATATTCTTCTCCATATAAATAGCTTGCATCCATTACGTCAGCTAGAGGGGTTTCAATAATTTTTTGAGGAACGGTTATGTTATCGTATGAAAAAAGTATTTCATGGGGATATATATCTGGGTCTACAAAGGGCATACATCTGTGACCTGGGATAAGTATTCCTTGTGCTATTTCTGCTTTTGTAGGCTTAATGCTAAAAAGAGCATTTGTAAAGATAGAAGCTCTAGATACAAAAGCCTTTTCGTTTATTTGAAAAACTAAGGGATGAGATTTTACATATGTAGATACTTCATAGCGTACATCTTCTGTTACTAAAGGTCTTAAAAACCTATTGAGAGCCGGTAAAGAAAAGGCTCCATTGTTTTCGCGTAAAAATGCATCTATTGTTCCTATTACTATTCTATCAATCATATATTTCCAAAGGTACTGTGTAAATTCCTGAAGGGTAGTGAATGTTTTTGTAATACTAAGTATTAGCGAATATCTTCAACTATTGCGCCCATGTCATTCATAATTGATTGCAATTCATCAATGCTGATTCCAACAGTTTTGCAGGTACATCTTTTGTGCTTTACATCTACTCCATCACTTGTAATAAGTGAAATAATATTTCCGTTTTTGTTGGCTATTGCTTGAGCAAGTTTTGCTATTTGTCCTGGCTTTTCATCAAGTTCAAATGTTATGCGCACCCCTTTGTGCCATGCACCGAACATGGCGATCATGGCATGAAAAAGATCAGTCTCTGTAACCATTCCAACCACTGTATTCCCTCTTGTTACAGGGAGGCACCCTACATTTTTGTCTGCCATAATACGAGCGGCTTCTTCTATAACCTCTGACTCACTTACTGTAAGAATATCTTTTACCATTATTTTCTTTACTTTAATTTTGGAAAGCAAATAACTTAATTCATACATATCAAGGGTAGTTGCCGATGATGGGTCTGCTCTCATAAGATCTTTTTTTGTTATAACGCCAACTAAATTTGAATCATCATCCAACACAGGGAATTTTTCAATTCCCTCTTTTGTCATTAGTTCCCTTACTTCTGTTAAGCTCATATCTGGAGTAACGTATACAGGATTTCGCTTCATAATTGTTTCTATTATCATAGTGTAAAATCCCTCCTCTATTATACAAAAAACAATGTAGTAAATTTCTGTTTCTGTGTACAATAATTGTACACCCACTGAACAACATTGTCAATGTTTTTCTTTTTTTTACGTATTAGCTTAGCCGCCTAAATAAGCCGCTTTTACACTTGCATCATTCATTAACACTGATGCTGAATCGCTTTTTATTACAGCTCCAGTTTCAAGAACATATGCTCGTTGTGCAATTGCAAGTGCTTTAAATGCGTTTTGCTCAACTAATAAAATTGTTGTTCCTGTTTTATTTATTTCACAGATTATTGAAAAAATTTCATCTACAAAAATGGGGGCTAATCCCATTGAAGGTTCATCCAGTAGAAGCAGTTTCGGTTTTGACATTATGGCTCTACCCATAGCAAGCATTTGCTGCTCTCCTCCAGAAAGAGTTCCTCCTACTTGTTTTATTCTCTCTTTTAGACGTGGGAATAATCCAAAAACTTTTTCCATGTCTTCTTTTATTCCAGCTTTATCTTTTCTTGTGTAGGCGCCCATTTCTAGGTTTTCTTTTACGCTCATGTTTGCAAAAATACGCCTTCCTTCAGGAACATGAATAAGCCCTGATCGAACAATTTCATCTGGTGCACTAGTAGTAATATCTTTGTCTTCAAATATTACATTTCCAGATGTTTTTTTTGTAATATTTGATATGGCGTGCAATGTTGTTGTTTTTCCAGCTCCATTAGATCCAATAAGCGTAATTATTTCGCCTTCTTTTACTTCAAAAGAGATGCCTCTCAAAGCTTGTATTGCTCCATAATGAACAGTTAAGTCGTTTACATTAAGCATCGATCACAGCCTCCTCTCCTAAGTATGCTTTTATTACATCGGGGTTTTTCTGAATATCTTGTGGTAATCCTTCTGCGATTACTCTTCCATAATCTAATACAATAAGTCTTTCACATATTCCCATTACAAGATGCATATCATGTTCAATAAGAAGAATTGTTACATCAAATTCTTTGCGAATAAATGAAATAAGTTCCATAAGTTCTCGGGTCTCTTGAGGGTTCATGCCTGCGGCAGGTTCATCAAGAAGTAATAGAGTTGGTTTTCCTGCTAAAGCACGACAAATTTCAAGCTTTCGCTGTTCTCCATATGGAAGATTTTTTGCTAGCTCATCTTTTTTTTCTGGCATTTTGAATAGGCTTAATAGTTGTTCAACTCTATCCGTCATGCGTTTTTCATCTTTCCTAAATCGCGGGGTTCTAAAAAGAACATCAAATGGATTTACTTTTCTGTTTTTATGAAGGGCTATTCGAATATTGTCTGCAACAGTTAAGTTGTTGAAAAGTCGAATATTTTGGAATGTTCTTGCAATGCCAATTTCGTTAAGTTTGTTTGATGGCATTTTACCTGCTCTGTATACACGACTATTCTTGCCCCAAAAAGATATTTCGCCTTCAGTAGGCTTGTATACTCCAGAAAGCATATTAAAAACGGTAGTTTTTCCTGCTCCATTTGGTCCGATAAGCCCTACTAGTTCGCCCTTATGTAACTCACATTTAAAATTATCTACTGCTCTTAATCCGCCGAAAACAATTGAAATATGTGCTTGCAAAAGAAGTTCTTTATTTTCCATTTTCATTCTCCGTGGTTTTAACAGTGTTTTTTATTTTTTTTGCTACAATTTTTGTTTTCACAAAAAGAACAATTGTATCCCATATCTGTACAAATGAAATTTCTTTAGTTCCAAGTAAACCTTGTGGTCTAAAAAGCATAACTAGTATAAGAATAACTGGGTAAATTACTAGTCTGAAGTCTTGCAAAAATCGAAGAAATTCTTGTAAGAAAGTAAGAACAAAGGTTGCAATAACAGACCCTGTAATTGATCCCATTCCACCAAGAACAACAAAGATTAAGTAATCAATACTTCTATTGAATGAAGCTAAATCAGGTTTTATAAAGCTCATAAAAGGTGCATATAAAGCCCCTCCAATGCCGGCTACAAAAGATGCAACAACAAATCCTGTCATTTTATAGCGAAAAACGCCAATGCCAGAAGATGCAGCAGCAGTTTCATCTTCTCTTACTGCTAAAATAGCCCTACCGTATGTTGAACGTAAAAAGTTTTGTAAAAACATAATAATTAGTACAAGTGCAATAATTATTGCATACCATGCAACATCAGAGTACAATGTCATATTTACTGCAGCAGGGTCTTCAAAGCGAATTCCGTTTGGCCCTCCTGTAAGGTCTTTAAAGTTAACAAGAAGAACCCTAATTATTTCACCAAAACCGAGTGTTACGATTGCAAGATAATCGCCCTTTAGTTTCAATGTTGGAAATCCAATTAAAATACTTGTAACTGCAGTAAACAATCCTGCAAGAATCATGCTTAAATACATTGGAATACCAAAGTTTTGGGTAAAAATAATACAGCTGTACGCACCAATTGCCATGAATCCTGCTTGACCGAGTGAAAGCTGGCCTGTAATTCCACAAATTATATTAACACTAATTGCCATGATGGTATTAATTGCAGCAAGTGTTAATATTCTTGCGGTGTACGCATCAAGAATAAAATTTTGTATAAGTATACCTGGAACAAAAATTACGAGCAGAGAAAAAATTGTTGGAATCAGTATGTTTCTATATTTGTTATTCATTTTTTTATACCTTTTCCCTTATTTTTTTGCCCATAATACCTGTAGGTTTTACAAGTAGAATTACTATTAGTAGTGAAAATGAAATTGCATCTGCATATTGGGATGAGATAAAGCCCTTTGTTAGAGTTTCTCCAATTCCTAAGATATAGCCACCAAGCATTGCTCCTGGAATAGATCCGATTCCTCCTAATACTGCAGCAACAAAAGCCTTAAGACCAGGCATAGTTCCCATTACAGGGTCAATTTGAGGATATGCGCTTGCGTATAAAATACCACCCGCTGCAGCTAATACCGCTCCAAGTGCAAATGTAAATACAATAGTTTTATTCACTGAGATACCCATTAAACTTGCAGCACTCATATCAAACGAAACTGCACGCATTGCCTTTCCTGTTTTTGTGTAATTTACAATATAATTTAGGACAATCATTAAAACGGCTGAAAGGGTAATAACAATAAGCTGGATATTTGAGATTGAAATTGCGCCTAAGCTAATGTTTACTGTTTCTATAGCTGGGTATTGGCGCGGGTTTGGCCCAATAAAAGGAAGTACTCGAGCTCCATTTTGCAATATTAGAGAAACTGCAATTGCAGTTATAAGAGAATTTAATCTTGGTGCTGAACGTAGAGGTCTGTATGCAAATCGCTCTATTACACCAGCTAAAAGTGCACATACAATCATAGAAAACAAAAATGCTATCATCATTGAGATAGGGTTTGCGCCAAATGTTTTCATAACAAAATAGCCAGAGTATGCTCCAACCATCAAAATATCTCCATGAGCAAAATTGATAAGCTTTACAATTCCATATACCATTGTATATCCCAATGCAATAAGCGCATAAATGCTTCCAAGTGATATACCGTTTACTAATTGTTGAAGTACTATATTTCCTGTTTCCACATATACTCCTTGTGAATCTATAAGTACAATATTATACTATATATATGGATTGTAGTAAATAACCTTAAATAAAGAAGAAACAGTAAAAAAAATATTTTTTTCTATTGACAAGTAACATATGACATTTTACAATTGTTATATATGTATTTTTAAAAAGGGGCTGTATGATAATAGCAAAAAAAATATATGTTGCTTTACTTATTATTAGTTTAATTCTTACACTTAGCCTCTCGAACAGCGAAAAAAAAGGCAAAGAAGATAGGTTAGAAAATGTTTTATCATTGCATTGCGAAAGAATAAGTACTGAAATGAATAGAGCGGTTTATGCAACAGAAGTACTAAAAACAATTGTTCAAGCTAGTAATGGAATTCTAACACAAGACAGTTTTTACGCGCTTGCGCATGCAGTGGGAGAGGGGATTGATTACATAGCAATACAAGCTATGCCTGATGGAATAGTAAAATATGCATACCCATTGCAAGGAAATGAGAAAACAATAGGACACAATGTGTTGCTTGAAGACTCTACTTCTGCTGAAGCTAGTAGGGCAATGAATGAAAATAGGTTTGTAATTTCAGGCCCATTTGATTTAGTGCAAGGGAGTCAAGGTTTGGCTCTAAGAAATCCATTGTATTTAAAGAATGAAACGGAAAGATACTTTTGGGGATTTATTACAATAGTTCTTCCAGTTCCTCAAGCAATAAAAGATACAGGTGTTTTTGAACTTGAGAGTCTGGGTTATGAATATGAAGTAACTGCACTGTATAAAGGGGAAGATATTGTTTTTGCCAAAAGTTCTAATTTTAATTCCGCAAAAGCAATGACAATGCCAATTGTTATTGGGGATAATTTTTGGGCTATGTCTCTTTATCGAAGAGACGATACTTTTACTTCTTGGGTTTTTGCAATTCTTTTAGGTGCTGCATTACTATTAGTGTCCTCAGTAATTTATATTGTTCTAACTAGATTAGAAAGAAGATTGAATCGGGATTTGCTAACTGGGGCCTTTAACCGAAGAATGTTAGATAGCTATATTAAGCCTAAGCATCTTTCACAATCACTGGCCTTTACCCTGTTTTATGTGGATTTAAATGATTTTAAACCTGTAAATGATACTTATGGTCATGAAGTAGGGGATCTCTTGCTTATTGCCTTTGTAAAGCGTTTGCAAAGTAATATAAAAAGTGATGGGGCAATATTCAGGATAGGTGGGGATGAATTTATTGTTATTATGCCAAATGTACAACGAGAAAACGAAATAGAGGATGTTGTTCAACGATTAGCAACTTTGTCTGAAAAGCCATTTTCTGTAAACGGATTAAATATTAGTGTTTCTTCAAGTATAGGCTTTGCAGTCTTTCCAACTGATGGAAAAGATATGAAAGAATTGTTAAGCATTGCAGATGAGAATATGTATAAGGATAAGCAGCGGCGTAAAGCGCAAAAAAAATCGAGTAGTTCACGTTAGCTAATTAAACGATATTAACTATATTGACAACTTCTGTTTTTAGGAGTATCCTATTGAACAGAAATATGCACCTTTGGAGGAACAATGAAAGAAAATTCACTTGGAAAAAAATATGCACATATGTTTGATGATTTAATTAAACATTCAAATGATGACCATAAAATAGATGATACAAATGTATATCAAGAAGCGAATAAAGAAACAAGAAAGCTTGCAGATGTAATGTTAAATGATGGGCTCCTTGAAGGCTCTCATTTAGAGGGGATAGAGCACTTCGAAGCTTTTTATAATGCGCTAAATGAAGGAAAACGAGGTCTTTTACTTGTAGAGCATTTCAGTAATATGGATCTGCCGGCACTGTGTTATTTATTAGAAAACTGTGGAAAGCCTTTTGGCCCTGATTTATCAAAGCGCATTGTTGCGATAGCAGGAATGAAGTTAAATGAAGAAAATCCTATGGTAAAAGCATGGGCGGAGGCTTTTACTCGTATTGTTATTTATCCAAGCAGAAGTCTTGCATCAATTTCTGATCCTGAAGAAAGAGCTCAAGAAGAAGCAAAAAGTAGGAGAATAAATACTGCATCTATGCATGCTCTAACAGAATGTAGGCGCCATGGTAAGCCTGTTTTAGTTTTCCCAAGTGGTACACGGTACAGACCAGGGAACCCTGAAACTAGAAAGGGATTGCGCGAAATAGATTCTTATTTAAGAATGTTTGATATGATGCTTTTGGTTTCAGTAAATGGAAACTGTTTAAGAATGGATCCTGATAACATTGAAAACATGCTTGCCGATATGATTGTAGAAGATACTGTTATCATGACAGCAAGTCCTGTACTAGACTGTAAAGAGTTTAGAAAAGATGCGCTTGCGCATATAGATGATTCTGTTGAAGACAAAAAAGTAGAAGTTGTTGCAAAAATTATGGACT
>CAYJKA010000061.1:0-10626 GCA_964370655.1 uncultured Treponemataceae bacterium
GCGTCAAGAAGACGACCACAAAAATTTGAAGATTTAGTAGGGCAAGATTTTGTTGCTGCAACACTTATAAACTCAATTGCAGAGGGTAAAATTGCCCATGCATATTTGTTTTCAGGTCCGAGAGGATGTGGGAAAACATCTACTGCAAGAATTTTAGCAAAGGTTTTAAACTGCACAAATGCAACCAATGGTGTTCCTTGTGGGCAATGTGCTGCTTGCGTTGAGATATCACGAGGTTCTAGCTTAGATGTCATAGAAATAGACGGTGCCTCAAACACAAGTGTAAACGACGTTAGGCAAATAAAAGATGAAATACTTTTTCCTCCCAATGCATTTAAATATAAAATATACATAATAGACGAAGTTCATATGCTTTCAACAAATGCGTTTAATGCTCTTTTAAAAACTATTGAAGAGCCACCACCTTATGTAATCTTTATATTTGCAACAACAGAGTTGCATAAAGTTCCTGCCACAATAAAAAGTCGCTGCCAACAATTTCATTTTAGGCTTGGCTCTGTGGAGCAAATAAAAGAACTTCTTTCTGATACAGTAAAAGAAATGGGGATTCAAGCAGATGATGAAGCCCTTTTTTGGATTGCACGGGAATCAACTGGAAGCTTTAGAGATGCTTATACACTTTTTGATCAAGTTGCAGCTTTTTCAGAAGGAAACATAACATACGAAAAAATACGGGATAAATTAGGGCTTGTTGGAGTTGAGCGATTAAATGCTCTTTGTGAGCTTTGTGTTGAAGGCAAGACTGCAGAAGCGATGAACTTTATTGATGGTGTACTTCAAGTGGGTGTCTCAATAGAACAATTTATTTCAAATGCATCAGATTATATTCGAAGTTTGTTATTTATAAAAAATGGCATAACAAAAGAATCTCTTTTGGGGCAATCTGAGCAGAGATTTTCTAGTGCCGTTGTTTCGGCTTGGACTTCAGTACAAATGGAAAGAGCCTTATCTCTCTTTTTGCAATTATACAGAGATGTAAGATATTCCTTAAATCCACGTTTTGAATTAGAACTTGCAATTTCAAGGCTTTGCTGGCTTTCATCTTGGGTTTCTAACGATGAAGTAAAGGTAGCTGTAGATAATGCCAAAAAGCTTTTAGGTGGTGCTACGGTTCAAGTAAGAGAAGCTCCTATTGCCTCTCCTGTTTCACAGTCACAACCGATGCCTGAGCCTGTAATGGCGAGGGAAGATTTTAGAGAGTCCAGTGCTGAGTCTGATTCTGTACAAGAAGAGCCACAGATTGCAAGTGCTATGTCTAGCGGAAAAATAGCATCGAATGCAGAAGAATTAAAAACAATGACTGTTGAAGAAGTTAGGGCTACAAAAATGTTTTTGGCCTCAGCTTTAAATCAATCGGAAGATTGGAGTATAAATGGTGAAGCGGTAAACATTTATGTAAACTCTCTTTTTTTACAGCAACAATTAGTATCAGAGAGAGTGTTTTTAAATGAGATAACATCAGCTTTTCTTGGAAAAAGAGTTTCAATTGAAGTACACGTAAAAGAGCATATAACTGCTGAAAAAGAAGAGGAAGAAGTTCCTCCTGCCGTACAAATGGTTGTAGATACATTTGGCGGAGAAGTTGTATCGGTTCAATCTCAAGTACCGCAAAACAATATCGCTGAGAATAATCAAGCCTTTTAAAAGATATAATTTTTTTGGAGATTTAATATGAACATGAATCCGTTTGATTTAATGAAAAACCTTGGAAATATACAAGGGGAGCTTTCAAAAGCCCAAGAAGAATTAAAAACACTTAGTGCTACAGGTAGTTCTGGTGGTGGAATAGTAAAGGTTACAATGAATGGAACAATGGAAATACTTTCAATTGAACTTGATCCCATTGCAGTGGACCCTAGAGATATTGTAATGCTTCAAGATTTAATTGTAGCTGCATCTCGTGATGCTTCGTCAAAAATAAAAGATACTATAAAAGAGAAAATGGGCCCAATGCTAGGAGGGCTAAATATACCGGGGTTAAACCTGTAATATGACAGCGCTTGATGAATTAACAAATAGCTTTTCTAGACTTCCTGGGATAGGTAAAAAATCTGCCTCTCGGTTAGCACACCATCTTTTAAAAGTAGATCAAAGCTTTTTAGAGCAGTTTGCCAAGGAACTAGTAACTTTACACAGCAGGATAAAAATTTGCTCAGAATGTGGCTCTTATACAGAAGTTGATCCTTGTGCAATTTGCACAAATCCACTTCGTGAGCGAAATGTTATTTGCGTTGTTGAGCAAGCGCAAGATGTTGATACCATTGAAGCTTCTCATGAATATAGAGGCCTTTTTCATGTTCTTGGCGGTGTTATTGCACCTCTTGAAGGAATTGGACCTGACCAGCTATCTATTGCAAAACTTATTAAAAGAGTTAGTAGTGGATCAATAACTGAAGTTATTATTGCTACAAATCCTACCGTAGAAGGCGATACAACAGCATTGTATGTTCAGAGGCTGTTGTCAACTTCTTGTGGCGATACCGTTACGGTTACTCGCTTAGCGTCAGGTCTTCCTGTTGGTGGGGATTTAGAATATGCAGATAAGCTTACTCTTGCAAGAAGTTTTAGAGGTAGAACAACTTTATAATCTTATTTTTTCTTATGACACTCTGTACACCCCGTTACGTGTACATGTTTTTTTTCTTGGCTGCGTGTAAAAATATAGGCAGTAAGATGCCCTTTTGTTGGAACTTTTTTGTGGCAAACAGGGCAAACTCTTTCAAGTCCCCTTTCAATGTCTGGAAAACAATGCGGGCATCCATGAATTGTACATGGCTGTTCATTTGCACTTCCTGTTTTATACACTCTTGAAATAATATTTTCTCCCCCATAAAGCATTGTGCCACAAAGAGGACAAGGACTTTTTGCCCTGCCTGTTGGAACGTGCCTTTTTTTTCTGGGTGGCTGCTTAGCAAAAAAGTTCATAAAGTACTGGAATGCAAAATAAATAAGTATAAGAGCAACTACAAATAAAACGAAGAAAACAAGTAAACTAGATAGACTCACTTGTTTCTTCTACCTCTACCGTGCTTCCTTCTTCTGGTTCTGGAATTACAGTGTATATGAGTTCCATTTCTTCTACTTCGCTTCGTTGTCTGTATCGTAACAATAAAGCTTTGTTGTCTGGCTCATAAACATAACCAGGGGCATTATATGTTTCAAATCTAAAGTCTGTTGCATATATAAGGCCGTATATTTTAATATCTTCAAACGGCTCTATACCAGTAATAATACTATGATATATTTCTGTAACAGGGAAATCTAAGTGTAGTGTTATATTTCCTTCTGCGTCTTGTGAGAAATCCTTTTCAGGAACTATGTTCCACATCCAAATTGGTGAACCATTATTGTATCCCAGCACATCTCCATGTGGGTAGTACGGGTTATCAGCAATAATGTAAGGATACATTTGTGCTAATGTAATTGCATTTGTGAGAGTTGCATCTTGAAGTGAAGATATAAGGAACATTGTTCCCCCTGCTTCTAATTCAGGCCTTGATGCTATGCTTCCGTAGCTTTTTAAGATTGAGCCAACTTTAGCAGTAAATGTTTTATCGTTAAGTCCATCGTCTCCAATTATTGAAAGTGTTGTTTCAGTAAGAGTTGTTGAAGTTTGAATAACATCAATACATATTTCTATAACAGGTTCAAGCAGTGCTGCAGATGTAGGAAGCGTTTTTGATAGCACAACATATACATCAAGAATACCTGCTGCTTGCTCAACAGTTGGTTCAAAATTTGTCATAGAACCTGGTAGCGATAAAATATCTGTTATAAAAGTAGTGTTCTGTTGCAATAGGAATGAAGGGAACGTATCTAATTTGTATACATCAAGTAAAGAACGCTCTAGAGAATATTGCATAGAAAAAAGTATGTTTTCATTTTCACGTATAAGAGTTTGATTCATGCTTGCAAGTGTGTTAAAGTAAGGCGCTGTAAAATATGTTCTGTTTGTTCCATCAATAAAAGATTGAGGAACGTTTGCAAGTGCTTCTTTATATCTTCCTTGGAGAGCTAGTTCTGCAACATAAGAGGCTACCAATTTTTCGTTATTTCTATCTGCTTGAGAAGTTTCATAGGCGCGAACAATATGGTTTCGGGCAATAGTTACTGCTGAGTCAAGTTCTAAGTCTGTTGTATTAGCCATTCCAATAATGCTAGCAAATGAAAATGCTTTAGTTTCTTCGTGTAAAGAGATTTGCGCAATTGGATTAGACCGAGATGATAACTCTAGAGTATTTGTTGTTACATTGCCAGCAAGCATTGAAAATGCTTTTTCTCTTGATTTTACAATTATTTTATTTCTTAGTACTTCAGTAATATTGTAAGCACCTTCTGTTTCATATGGAATTATTAGTGAGTCGTTTGCATTTGGTATTCTTGCTCTAATATCAAATCCTAATTCATCTGCATGAAACGAAAGAGAAACATTGTTTGAAAATAATAATGTAAATGCATTTTCACTTTCTTGTTCCCAGTTTTGTAGCACAAGTGGAGTTGTATCTCCCGATGCATTTTGCAATAGTACAGGGTTTGATTCGGAGGCAAATATTACAATTCCATTGCCAGAGGCTCTAAAATTATTGCTTAATGTTGTCTGCTCAGAGCCATCTTGTGACGAATTTCCTGATAAACGGAGGTTGAGAGATTGAAAATTTTGAAAAATCGACAATTCCTGCCTAAATTGAATTGCAAAAATGCCGAAAATAATAATAATGTAAAGGATCAAAAGTCCAAAAAAATTACGAACAAGGTGTTTTGCCATTTGCTTTAGTGTACCTAATTATACGCTTAAAATCAACACCTTAGACACGTTTTATCTAAAAATATAAGGATTAAGAATGATTGTAAATTTTTTAAGGAAGAAAAAGACTGTTTTTTCTACTTTAGTACTCGGTGTTTTTGTTGTAATGCTAATTGTAACAGGATGTGAAACAACTGAAGAAGCCGTAAGTGTTCCTGATGAACCAAAAGATACACCTGTTGAAATTGCCCCTGTTGAGGTAGTCGAAGTTCCTCCTGTTGAAGAAGTAGAGGTGCCTTTTGAAATAGCTTTTGCAGAAAGCTTGCAAAGCGCATTAGAAAGTTCTTCTATTGATGATGCTTTGTCCTTGTTTAATGATTTACCTGCGGAATATGCAAATGATAAAGACTTAAATTATTTAGAAGCCTCTTTATTAATGTCTGCAGGAAAACTAGAGGAAGCAGATAGTATGGTTGATGATCTTCTTATAACTGATGCTAATAATTCTGACTTAAAACTTTTAAAAGCCTTGCTTTTAAAAGAACAAGGAAATGCAAGAGATAGTAAAAAGATGCTTGAGGAGATCTTAAAGCAAGATCCTACAAATGTTGAAGCGAATGTTGAAATGGCAAATACCTATATGAGTGCCAAAAATTTTCGTCTTGCAAACAAACACTTTGTAGAAGGATTAAAAGCAGATCCCGAACATCCAGCTTCTCTTTTTGGGCATGGTCTAACATCTTGGTATTTGAGAAATGATGACAATGCAAAGGAAGCCTTAAATAAACTTGTAGAAGTGGAACCAGAAAATAGTTTAGCGTGGTCGTATCTTGCAAAGTTAAGCTCTGAGCGAGGAAAATACGCAGATGCAGTAGAACAATTGCAAACTGCAATAAAATATGAAGAAGATTACTTTTCTCACTGGCTTGACTTGGGTAATGTGTACAGAAAAATGAGCAATGAAGAGGATGCAGAAAAGGCTTGGACAAGGGCTATTGAAATTGAACCTGAGTATTTCCTAGGTTACGCATATAGAGGCGGATTAAGAGACGAAGTTGGGGATTATGAAGGTGCTCTTTCAGATTATCAAAATGTTATAAAGTATAATCCTGGATACTATTTTGCCTATGAATCTATAGGGATGTTATATTGGAAAGATAAACAGTGGACAGAATCACGCAACGCTTTTTTACGAGCATATAGTGCAAGTCCTAAGAATGTTTCTTATGCATTATTAATTTCTGCAACATATCTTTTTGAAGGGAAAAAATTAGAGAATCAAGAATTCTTAAGAGAAGCAATGAAAGGTGTTGATAGAACGTCTCTTGACTACCTTATGTTAAGACTGTATTATGATGGTCTAGGTGATAGTTCTGTTTTACAAAAAGTTGTAAACGACGATAGCAGTACTACACGTGGTAAGATGCTTTTTTACATGGCTGTTTTTTATGAAATAAAAGGCTTGCAAGATCTTGCAAATAAGTATTATATTGAAGTATATGATATGCAAGCACCAATGTTCTTTGAGTACCGTTTTTGCGAGTGGGAAGTTGAAGAAATGGAAAAAAATAATGTAACATATTAATAGGAATGACGATGGAACAAACAGAAAAAGAGAACTCAAATACAAACGAAATACATTTAAAGTTTGAAAACCGTGAAATAGTATTGTTGGGAACAGCACATGTTTCACAAGAGAGCATTGATGATGCTATTTCTCTTATTGAAAATCAGCAACCAGATTGTGTTGCTATTGAACTTGATAGCGGGCGCTATGCGTCTATGCAGGATCCTGAGTCTTGGAAAAAACTTGATATTGTTAAGGTCTTAAAAGAAGGCCGTGGCTTTATGATGATTGCAAATCTTGTATTGTCATCATTTCAAAAGAAAATTGGTTCTGACATGGGTGTAAAGCCTGGTGATGAAATGCGCGCTGCAATTAACAAAGCTAAGGAACTTTCTATTCCAACAGCAATGGTTGATCGCCCCATTCAAACTACTCTAAGGCGTGCCTGGGCGAAAAACACTTTTTGGGGTAAAATGAAATTGTTGGCAACCTTATTTGCAAGTGTTTTTGAAAAAGAAGAAGTTTCTGCAGAGCAAATTGAAACCTTAAAGCAATCTAATGAAATGGATGCTATGATGCAAGAGCTTGCAAAAGAATTACCTGTTGTAAAAGAAGTTCTTATTGATGAGCGAGATCAGTATCTTGCCTCAAAGATATGGGAAGCAAAGGGAAATAAAATTGTTGCTGTTTTAGGTGCGGGGCACTTAAAAGGTGTTGAAAAGTTTTTACATCAAATTAATAATGGTGAAAAAACTTCAGATACAGCAAATATAGATATTGTTCCTAAGCCTGGCGTTGGGACTAAAATAGCTGGTTGGATTTTTCCTGCATTAATCGTTGCTCTTATTGTAGCAGGATTTTTTGTTGGTGGGACTCAAACATCGCTTGATTTACTTTTAAATTGGCTCCTGTGGAACGGTTCTTTGGCAGCAATTGGAACATTGCTAGCATTTGGTCATCCTCTTGCAGTTGTTGCAGGCTTTGTAGGTGCTCCATTGGGAACACTTAATCCGTTTATAGCTGTTGGGATTTTTACTGGCCTTGTGCAAGCAACACTTGTAAAACCTAAGGTTGCAGATATGGAAACTCTTGTAGATGATTTTTCTTCGCTAAAAGGAATTTACAAAAATCGTATTTCAAGAGTACTTTTAGTATTTTTCTTGTCTAGTTTAGGTGGAGCAATAGGGAACTTTATAGCTGTTCCTGCGCTTTTCTCATCACTTATGTAGTTGTAATCGATATAATTTTGATGCCTTCTTTTTCTCCCATAGAGCTTTTCTCGTTGGGGGAAGGGTTTCAATTGCATCATTTTTGAATCCTAGAGATTCGAACCAATCTGCTGTTTGCGTTGTTAAAATAAATATGCTTTCACAAGTGTTTGTTTTTGCATTTTCAATTAGGTATGAAATAAGCTTTGGTCCAATTCCAGAACGTGAAATATTTTCATCTACCACAACGGCTGCAATTTCACCTTGTGCTTTTATATCATTGTCTTTGTAAAGATGGAGTGCTGCACAGGCCTTTATTCCTCCGTCTATTTCGTATACAATATAGTCGTTAAAGCTATTTTGAAGATCTTCTTCTGTTCTTTCTAAGAGTATACCTTTTTCAATAGAAGGATGCATTAGGCTTAATACGGAAGGGATATCATCTATTGTCATTGTTCGAATACCACCGTAATTATTTTTGTAAACCATTGTTCCTTGCCCAATATCAGAATAAATTTCTGTTAGAATAGAGCCATCTAAGCTTCCGTCTACAATATGAGAGCGTGTAACCCCATGTTCGCAAGCTATAGCGCAGCGTTCGATAAGATTTATTATGTCTTGAGGTTGGTTTTCTTTTATAAAGTCCTTTGCTTGTTCTACCGTCATTGCAGAAAGGCTACCTGTTTCATCTGGTTGTATGCTTTCTGGTATTGCAAATTGACTTGTTGTAATAGTAGAATGTTTTCCTAGGTAAAATAATTTTTCTGCTTTTAGTGCTATTGCAATTTCTGAAGCCAATGCAAGAGAAGAAATGTTGTAAGGTTTACCTGTTGCACTCCATCCTATGCATGGAAATATCGGTATTGCCCCACCTTGTAGTGTTTTATTTAGTTCTGCAACATCTATATTTGCTATTTCGCCACAAGTTCCATAGTCAACTCCATTGATAACGCCTTTCCCGCGTGCCTTTACCCAGTTTCCAATAAGGGCTGTTTTTCTTTCACCTGCTAGCAAAGACATTATTTTATTTGAGGTGTCAAAGGCTGCCATTCTTATAAGAGGTATCGCGCTTTCGTCGGTAATTCTAAATCCGTTGTGCATTTCCCATTGTATATTAGATTTTTCTAGTACTTCGTTTATTCTTTTTCGAGATCCAGGAACTATAACTATATGCAAGCCTGCTTCGTGTACCAAGCCTATGTCACTAATGTGGCTTAAAAAAAAGTTAGAGTCTATTATTTCATCTTCTATGTGAATAACTATTGTTTTGTTTGAAAATCTACGAACGTATCTAAGTACATCTCGTATTCTTTCTGCTCTTTCATAGTTCATTGGCAAGTTCCTGTTTTGTATTTGTTGTGGCAAGGCTACGCGCCTACGAGTGCGAATGAAGCCGCATGGCTACGATCCTCCTCCGTCACTATGTGCCACCTCCCCCGAAGGTGAGGCTATTTGTCCGAACCGCGTTCTGCGCAGGGAACGCCCTTAATAGCCGTCTGACATTGCCCTGTTGAGGTCTCTTTGATAAAGTTCTTGGTATACCAAGCTTCGTGTTTTTAGTTTTTCTTTTATTTCTTGGGAGAATGGCATATGGCGCCAGAATATCCCTCTAATTTCTTTTTCGAGTCTTTGAACTCCATCGGCCTCTTTTGTCATCCATAGGAGGTAGTCTTTTACAAAGTAGTCTTTTATATCTCCCTTTAATTTTTGAGACACGAACCATTGGTAGTATTGTCCTGTAATTCCTTCTTCCATCCAATAGTAAGATGCTTTTTCTTTTGCAACCTGCCATCTAAGGTCTGCTGTTGCCATTAAGAGTGAATTTTTAATATTTTTTGAGTACATTGGGATTGCAATACGAGCCCTACTTGTAATTCTGTTGTAACGGCTGAATGGTTCCCAGCACATTCCATATTCACCATATGTTGGGATAAGGATTACAAATGGAATTATTCTGTTTTGGACATTTTTGTGAACGCGGCAATAAGCTGTTGGGTCTACAGACTCTATCCAATTCATTATATCTATTATATTTTCTCTGAATCCTGTTTCTTGTGGCAGGCAGTGGAAATATTCACGAGTAAAAATTGGGAAGTGGTTACCTTGTCGACCTACGGTCATTTTTGCCATTTGGTGTACGGTATCTATTTCAGTGTTTATATCTGAGCCACTTACGTGGAGTGTTGATTCTCCATTTACTGCAAGTTTTTGTTCAAGGCTTGTGCATGTTTCTTTTGCATCTTGATACTCGTTGTAGTAGCTATTGAGTTCTTTATCATTTTTAAGCAGAGCCTTTAGTTTTTCATTTATTTCTGAAATCATTTTTTTCTGGGCTTCTGACATTGGCTGTTTATGCGGTTGTGCTCCAGGAATTGTTGGGTGGTCGCAAATAATTTCTAGCCTTGATTTAACTTCTGCTTCGAGCATTGCTCTTTCGCTTTCTTTCATTGTTAGAAAATTTTCTGCTGTTTGAAGTTTTGCTGAACTTTTTGCCTTTAGTTGAAGGAGTCTATTTGTTTCTTCTGTGCTTCCTGCTGCGGGCTTTCTGCTTGCTGGGGCTTCATCTGTTGCTGATAGTTCTATTCTCCCCATTGCTATATCTCTAAACCATTCGTCTAGATAGTAGATAGGTTCATTTGAAGTATTTTCTATGTAGGCCTTTGAAAATGTTGCTTTATTTTCTATTGTAAAGAGGGAAGGCAGGATTACTGCGTATCTCATTAACATTTTTTTTGCCATGAGAACATTTTTTGATGTCATTTTTGGTGCTACGGAGCGAAGTAGTTCCCAATATGCATTTGTCATTTGTTGTCTATATACTGTTCTATCTTTTGGGTCTTGGCAGTTTAGGTATTTTGACAGAACCGTATGAACTCTTTGGGCACTATCGTTTTCACCTGCAAGAGCCTTCTTGTAATATTCTTTGTCGTCGAATGCATCTGTTTGAGCTTCTTCTGCAAAGAATTGTTCTATGGGTTGAAATTGTTTAATGAGTAGGTTTACTGGTGCATAAGGAGCCGTAGGTTTTAACGTTGAAGGGTCGACTGAAGATTCCATATCGTCAATCATATCCATTGTTTCATCTT
>CAYJKA010000062.1:0-9042 GCA_964370655.1 uncultured Treponemataceae bacterium
TAATAATTAATAGTAATCATTTTGCAAAAAGAAAAGTCTCTCATATACCAAAAGTTAAAGTGGTTCTTGCGAGAGTTTTCATAATGCAGCAACTAATAATTAATTATGCATTATTAATTATTAATTACCTAAGCTCCCATTCCGCCGTCTACACCTATAACTTGTCCTGTTATATATGTTGACATATCTGAAGCTAAGAATACGGTTGCATCGGCAACTTCTTTTACTGTTCCTGCTCTTTTTAATGGGATTGTTTCCATCCAAACTTTTTGAGCTTCTTCATTTACTGCTGCAGTCATTTCTGTTGCAATAAATCCTGGTGCAATGGCGTTTACCCGAACACCACGACTAGCTGTTTCTTTTGCAAGGCTTTTTGTGTAACCAATTAATCCTGCTTTACTTGCAGCGTAATTAACTTGTCCACCTTGTCCATGAATCCCAACAATACTAGACATATTGATAATTGAGCCACTTCTTTTTCTAATCATATCTGATGACACTACTTGGCTTGCAATAAAGGCTCCAGTAAGGTTGATTTTTAGTACATCTTCCCAGTCTTCAAGTTTCATTCTGAAAGATAAACCATCTTTTGTAATACCAGCATTATTTACTAAAATATCTAATCCACCAGATTCATCTAAAATTTTCTTTACGGCAGTAGATAACGCTTCTGCATCTTTACAGTCAACGCATACTTCATGAAATGCTACATTTTTCTCTTTTGCTAAGGCTTCTAGCTCTGCTTTTGCATCAGAAGGTTTTGTGCAAATACCCCAAACGGTACACCCTTCTTCAATAAAACGTTTTGCAATTTCTTTTCCGATTCCACGTGAAGATCCTGTCACCAGTGCCTTTTTGTTTTCTAATAACATGCATTACCTCTTTATATAAATTTTATTTTGATTCTATTATAGAATTGATTTCATCAATTTTCCCTGTAGCATTACATGCCCAGCCTTCTGTTTTATCGGCGTTTGCTGCAAAACCACTATCGCGCCATAAGCCACAAAGTGTTGCACCTGGCCCAACCTCTAAGAGGCTCCATGTTGAATCATTGTTCATTATGCTAGCAATGTTTGCTTCAATTGTGGTCCATAGAACAGGGTGTGTTATATGTAAAACTGCATTTTTCTTTATTTCTTCACCATTTTCTACAATTTTTCCTGTGACATTTGAAAATAATGGAATTGAAGGGTTTGCAAATGTTATTGATTCTAATTCTTTTTCAAATTCATCCGCAGCTCTCTTCATAAGCGGAGAGTGAAAAGGTCCTGCTACAGCTAGTTTTAGTACGCGTTTTGCGCCTGCTTCTTTGCAAGCTGTTTCTGCAATACTTAATCCTTCTGCTGTTCCTGCAATAACAGTTTGCATTGGACTATTCATATTTACAGGAAATACAATTCCCTTTTCTGTATGAGGTTTTAATGTATCTATAACTTGTTCAGGAGTAAGTTTTAATACGGCTGCCATTCCAGGAGCTTCTCCATTTACAGATTCTGCAGCTATTTCATCGCAAGCCTTTTGCATGATTTGACCACGTCGTTGTACTAAGCGAACCATTGATTCAAAGTCGAGTACGCCTGCTGCATGTAGTGCTGAAAATTCTCCTAAACTGAAACCTGCAGTTGCACTAGGCTCAATACCTTTGTCTTTTAAAACTGCAAATAAGGCTTGAGATGCCGCTGTTATTGCCAATTGGCTCTTATCACTACGTGAAAGTTCGGTGCTCTCTGTGTTCCATAAAAGGTCTGCAATGTTTTCTCCCGTTATATCACTCATAGAATTAACGATGTTTTGTGCTGCAGTATATTGTTCACAAAGTTCTTTTACCATTCCTTGGTGTTGGGCGCCTTGGCCTGAAAATAAAAAAGTGTATTTATTCATATCTACCTCTAGTTAATTGACATTTCTATATGTAAATGTCATTATAACATATTAAAAAAAAAAGTCAAGTCATTAATTTAATAGGAAGAAATTTGATTTTTTTGAGTTTTTTTCTAAATATATATGCATAAATGATATTTATGTGTTAGAATATAATTTGAGTAGAGGTTTATAAAAAAAATATGATTAAAAAAGTTAAATATCCCATAGCATTAAAACTAATTATTATAATTAGCTTTTTAGTAGTTTTATCATTGGGCATTGTTACAGTTCTTGCAACTTACTTAATGCGCTTGGATGTACAATTAGCAGCAGAACAAAGTAACCATACAATAAATATACAAACCTCAAACATAGCTGAATATGAAATAACAGGAATGCGTGATAACGCGATTCTGTTGATAAACGCACTTTCTTCAATGGGTTTTGAAACAGAAGAGGCAAAATATTATAAAGACCTCTTTTTTGAAAGAAATGCTAGTATTGCATCCATAGCAATCCCAGGTGTAATCGAAATTGTAAACTCAAACTTTTTTTTAGAAAATGGAATTGACAGTGAAGGATTTCATGGATATTTAGAAATTTCAACAGATTACATTGAACGTGCTACAAATGGAGAAATTATTGCAGCTAATGCAACCTCCTCTTTTGTAGTTCCTTCTATTGCACTATTTTCACCTTGGGAAACAAATGGTCTTCCAAGTTCTCTTGTAATAATTTTTTCTGCAGAAGATCTTACCGAAACTTTTGGGAGTGGGTCAACAAATACTTCTTATATGATTAACGATAAAAATGATGTCTTAATCCATCCTGACCATGCGCTTATTCGAACTATGGCAAATATGTCAAATGTTTCTCTTGTTGAACAAATGAGGCAAAATAATGATGCGAATAGACAAATTATATTTACAGATAACAATGGAATAGATTTTTTTGGAGCTTATACAAAGCTCCCTATTGGTGATATTGCCATTATTACAACAATTGAATCTGCATTAGTTTTTGAAAGTGTTAACACAATCTTTTACCAAAATATTTTACTTGCGGTAGCTGTTGTATTTTTTTCTATTATACTCATTCGATTTTTCTCAAAGTCAATCACTAAGCCAGTAAAAATTCTAACAGATGCTTCTGAACAGATTGAGCAAGGTAATTTTGCGTTAGATCTTAAACCTCGTAGTAAAGATGAGGTAGGTCTTTTAACATCTCGATTTGTAAGTATGTGTAAAGGATTAGAAACCTTTGGCCGGTTTGTAAATCTTGAAATTGCACAAAAGGCTATGAAAGGTGACTTAGAGCTTGGTGGCGAAACAAAAAACGTTACCATATTTTTCTCGGACATTCGTTCTTTTACAGAAATTTCTGAAAAGCTTGACCCCCATGAGGTTATTGAGTTTCTTAATGATTACATGAGCAGAATGGTAGAGTGCGTTCGGAAAACAAACGGTAGTGTAGACAAGTTTATTGGAGATGCTGTTATGGCTGTTTGGGGAGCCTCTTCAACAGAAGGGAATATAGAAGCCGATGCCTTAAATGGGATTAGGACGTCTCTAATGATGAGGGCTGCTTTAAGAGAATTTAATAGAGATCGAGGTGGAGACAAAAAGCCAATTATTAAAATTGGGTGCGGTCTTAATAGTGGGCCTGTTGTTGCTGGACAAATGGGCTCAAAGTCTCGTATGGAATATACGGTTATAGGAGATGCTGTAAACCTAGCCTCAAGGACTGAAACTTTGACAAAGCCCTTTGCTACAGATATACTAATAAGTGAAGATACATATATGTTGGTCAAGGATCATGTCCTTGTTGAACAAATGCCTTCAGTAAAAGTAAAAGGCAAAGAAAATCCTGTTTCTATTTATGCTGTTATCAATTTAACATATGAATCTGATATCCCTTGGACGGGAGAAATGGGGCCTCAAACTATGCAAGAGTTACGACAACTTTTAGGTTTTGAAACTCCTGACTTTTCAAAGGTCAATGCAAATGAAGAGGAAAGGAAGTATAGCGTTGAGTAAAAGGGGTCTCTTAAATACTGCTTCAGGCTATAAGGCAATAGAAAAATCCAAAAAATCCTCCGAAAACAGTGAAGCAGATATTCTAACAGTTGAAAAAATATCAGAAGCTCCGCGTGAAAATAATACTCTAGAACATAGAGCAGAGAGTAAACTTGTTTCTTTTAAAAAATGGAAAAAAGAGATAAAAGATGCTCAAGGCTCAACTACTAATGGCAAACACAAATACGAACATGAGTTGGTTTCTTTTTTAAATTGGAAAGAGCAAACTGATGCAAAATATGATGGAATTAAAAGAATTGCACAAAATCTTGCTCCACAGCTTTTTTCAAAGAATATTGAAGATTCTGATGAAGATGTTGTAGAAGAGGTGTTGTACGAAGAGAGCTTGGAAGAGACCCTTAGTTATAATGAAAAAATTGAAATAAATGAAAACTATACTATTGATACTCTTGCAAAAAATATTCGTAGTAGCACTGAAATAGATTCTGGTAGTAATAAAAGTCAAAATCAAAACAGGGATTTGCTTAGCGCTGAAAAGATATGGGTTGAAAATTCATCTTTTTCTGCTGTAGAGCCTGAAATAGTACGAAATAAAATAGTCTATCAACGAAAGAAAAGTATAATATTAGTCGATGTGGCAATTGTAATAATTTGTTTAATAGGTTCTTTTGTAAGTTTATTTTATTTTTACGAATCGTTAAATCAATCTTTTATAAAAGCAAACGAAGAGCCAGTAGCAATAATTACTTTTAAGCATAAAGCTGCTCAAAGAAAGTTTTCTGATAGGGTTGCATGGGAAAGAGTTAAACAAAGCGCCCCTGTGTACAATGGAGATATTATTCGAACAGCAGATTTTTCAGAAGTTAAAATTACTTTTGAAGATGGAAACACCATTTATTTACATGAACATTCGCTTGCTCAAGTTTTTTACAACGAAGAAGGTGTCTCTGTAGATTTTTCTGGTGGCGGGATTTCTATTGGTACAACCCAGACAGGGAAAGGCGTGCGCTTAACAAGTGGTGGAACTATTGTAGCAGTTGAAGCAGGGGCTTCGTTGGTTGCAAGTTCTCAGATAAGTATAGTTGATAGTGATTTTGTAGAAAACGAACCTTTGCCTATTACCCTTCAATTAACAAGTGGAAATGCATTTGTTTCTTCCTCTTTTCAAGATGAAGTTGTAGCAATAGAAGAAGGTGAGTCTCTTACTGTAAGTTCTGAGGGGCAATCTATGAGCGAGCCTACAGTTTCTGTTTTTTCGCCTGAATTAAATGCAAAATACTTATGCCAAACAGAAGATGCTTTTCCTGTAGAATTTCAGTGGACTGCAGCAGAAGAAATCTCCACATCTCTTACACTAGAAATATCAGATAAAAGAGATTTTTCTGAACTGACTCAAAGTCATGATGTATCAAATTTAGATTCTGCCGTTTTGAGCATAGGGGAAGGGTACTGGTATTGGAGGCTTTATTCTACCGAGCCAGAATTAGGGCAAAAGGGAAGCTTTAGAGTTATTAAATCGAATGCTCCAAAAACCATTGTTCCAAAGTTTGGTGAAGAATATTTATATAGAACAATAAATCCATCTATAAGATTTACGTGGGAAGACGATGCCAACGCAATAGCTTGGCTTTTTGAAATTGCAGATAATGAAAAAATGGAAAATCCTTTTGTTTCTCAATCGACCACCCAGGTATCAAGTATAATTTCAGTATTATCAACAGGGACTTGGTATTGGAGGGTTATTCCTGTATATCCTGAAAATCTTAAAACAGAAATTGATATTCAAAATGCTGGTTCACAAGTGAGTATGTTTGTTGTTCGTCATGTAGAAGGTATTCTGCCGGTTGAACTTGTTTCTCCGAAAACGGAGGCGCTATTAGATACAACTACTAATCAATATTTTACTTGGAAACATAGCACTGAAGCTTCTTCTTATACTCTAAGTATAAGTAAGTATGATGACATGCGCTTTCCAATTTTTGAAAAAAAACTTACTGATAATTATTTGGTTTTCTCAAACTCTGTTTTCAATTTAGATAAAGGGTTATATTATTGGTCTGTTACGCAAAAAGATGAATTAGGTACAGAATCGTTAATAGGCGAAATAAGAAATTTTATATCTTTAGATGGAGTTTTAAGATTTGAAACAAATACTCCTTCTATAAATACCATTATCCATGAAGACGAAATTGCAAATACTCAATTCAAATGGAATGCGAACATACCATTTGATACTTATTTCCAAGTGGCAACTGATGAAGCCTTTACGGATATAGTGATAAATACTGCAGTTAGTGAAAAGGAAATTAGTGGAATAGAGTTACCTGTTGGGAAGTGGTATTGGAGGATAGAAAGCAAAGATGAAAAGGTATCAACGGTATATAGTACTGAACCACAGGTTTTCTTTGTTGAATATTTACTAGATACAGTGTCTTTTCTTACTCCAAGAAAGGATTCTGTTATTCTTGTAGAGAGGGGTGAATCGGTTAGAGTTTCTTGGGCTGCCGTTGAGAATGCAGAGTATTATGAGTTTAGATTATTTAGAACATCAAATAGAACTGTTCCTGTGTATGAGAATCTTTTTGTTGAAGGTACCTCTCTATCATTGAATATGTTTGATAGGGAAAAGGGGAATTATGTAGTTACAGTAAGGGCTGTTTCGGAAAATACTCCTTCTTTGGTGGTTCAAAAAAGTAACATTACTGAAACATCCTTTACAACTAGAGTTATTGAACCGGTACAATTAGAAAGCCCTAGGAATGGAATTGAAATTGAAGGAGTCTCTGCTTTAACAAACCCCTCAACGGTTAGGTGGTCAAGTTCAGAAAAAATTGAAGAGTCAGAATTTATTTTATCCAACAGCACAAGAGGGCTTAGTAGTGAAGCTAGGGAAAATGGTGAAAGGCCTGCTTCCGCGCAGGTAAAATTTAGGCTAGAAGATCCTTCTGGAGCCATAAAACTACCACCATTAACTCCTGGTACATGGTATTGGACTGTGTTTGGAAAAACAGATGGCGGTTATGACATAAGTGCACGCGAACCGTTTAGGATTGTTGTAAAAGAAGTTGAAAGTTTTCCAGTTCCTTCAGTGATAGAGCCTCTAGCGGGGACTGTTTTCGGTATTGAATATCTTTCTCAAAATGACTATATTGATTTTACATGGGAGACTGTAGAAAACGCTGAAACATATAATTTTATGATTAAAAATGAAAGTGGTGATATTATATTTGATAAGAATATTGAAAAGGCTACAAATATCCGTTTTTATGAATTATCCCTTTTAGACAGGGGTAATTTTACATGGAGTGTTGAAGCAAAGCGTTCATTGCCAGAAGATATTATTCAAAAAGGAAAAAGAAAAGAAACTCCTTTTACAATTGATTTACCTCAGCATATTGTGCCACGAGACACTACATCGGAGGACTTATATGGTTTGTAATGTAAAAAAGCTAATCACTTTTGCTATTATCTATCTTTGTTTTTTACCTTTTCTATTTTCTCAAATCGATAGCAACGTAACAGAAAAGAGTAGTTTTTCACGATCAACTCAAGTTATTACTTGGGAAAAAACACAATATGCAAAATACTATGAAATAACTATAGAAAAGAATGCAGGTGAAAACTGGGAACAGGTAGAAACATATTCAACAAATGAAAACGCCCTAGAGCTACATTTTCATCCAGGAAGTTATCGTTACAGAATAACCGTTTATAATTTGCTCAATAGAGCTGAAAATCCATCTGAATGGTTTAACTTTATAATTAAACCTGCACTGCAGCCTCGGGTTGATAGTATAGAACCTACTGACGTTGTATTAGATGAACACGTATCCGGTGATATTATGGTTGTATCGGAAAATATAGAAGAAGGTGCAATTATCTTGCTTAAGCATCCAAATGGATCCGTAGTGCATGGTTCTGTTTATGATTCTATAGACGGGAAAATTCTTGTTTCCTTTGATGAGCAAAAACTTGAGATAGGAAACTATGTTTTTAGTGTAACAAACCCAGGTGGTTTAAACGACTCAAGTCGTACTTTTACAGTGAAAAAAGAAAAATCCTACGACCTTCTTTTTTCTCTTGGGTATGCCCCAGGTTTTATTGTGTCGGGTGGTAATATTGTTCCTTTTCTGCCAGCGACTTTCTTGCCATCTGGAGCAAGCTTTAAGTTTGCATGGGTTCCGTTCAAAAAATCTTATGGGCATTTTGGTATAGGGCTTACATCTCAAGCAATAGTATTAAATCAACAGACAGAGAGTATGCATATAAAAGGGTATCTTTTCCCTTTAACCGCAAGTCTAGTGTATAAATATCCTTTAATTGATAAAAAACTTTTTTTTAATGCTCAACTTGGATTTGGAACAACAATACTTTACGGTTTGAATGTTTCAACAGGGGCAGGATTTAAAGATAGTTCTCTTAATGCATTTGCCCTTTCTCCTACGGCAGGATTGTCAACACAGTTTTACTTTGGAGAGAATTTTTTTATGGATGTTGGAGCTGATTACAATGCAATAATTTTCATTGGTGACACATATATGCAGGTAGTAAATCCATTTATCTCTGTTGGGATAAAACTATAAATATGTGCCATTTGGCACATGATAGAAACGTTTTTATGCAGTATAGTATTTAAAAGAGGATATGATGAAAAAAATATATTTGATTGCTTTTCTCAGTTTTATTTTTCTATCTTGCGATTTGTTTGTTTCTGACGTTTCAGGTTTTTTAGAAGACGGTTGTAATACGCCTTCGGATTCTGGTAGCGGTGTAGAAGCGCTCACTTTTACACAAAAAGCAGATAATACTTTCTCAGTAAGTGGGTCAAGTAAGTGTTTTGGGAAAATAGATATTCCAGATAATCATAATAGCCAACCTGTGTCAGAAATATCACAAGAAGCCTTTTTGAATAATAAAAATATTACCGAAATTACTATTCCTTCCTCTGTAAAGACAGTTGGAAATGATGCCTTTAGTGGTTGTAGCAATTTAGAAAAGGTTTCTTTTGAAAATGGACTTCAATCATTAGGTTCTAATGCTTTTTCTAATTGTACTACTCTAAACAGTGTTTATCTGGGAAACACACTTACTTCCATTGGGAATGATGCTTTTAATACTTGTGGAACACTTGAGAAAATTA
>CAYJKA010000062.1:9142-10586 GCA_964370655.1 uncultured Treponemataceae bacterium
CTTACTTCCATTGGGAATGATGCTTTTAATACTTGTGGAACACTTGAGAAAATTATTATTCCTGAAACTGTTGGAACTATGGGTTCAGATGTCTTTATGGGTTGCTCGAATCTTACAATTTGCACAAGTGGTTTTCCTAGTACTAGCTGGGATTCATCATGGAGCTCTGGGCGCTCTATTATACCTAACAACGAATGGGATAAAATTTCTTTTGATACAATGGGTTGTGACCCGTTAGATCCTTTTCCATTAGTGAAAAGCGAGAATCTTTCAGACCTTCCATCTCCTTCGTGTGATACAAAAACATTTGACGGCTGGTATTTTGAAAAGAACTATTTAACAAAAGTAGACAGCCGAGATAGCATAAAAGATGATGTTACTTTATTTGCAAAATGGAAATAACTATCAAAAAATCGATTGACAGTTTTGTTCTTTGAGCTTTATAATATTTATAAGAGAGTTTGTATCTATCGTTTGTTTTTCTGGAGGTGCTCTTATGAAAATAAAGCTCTTTATTTGTATTGTCTTTTTTGCATTTTTTACTTTTATTTCATGTGATTTATTTTTTTCCGATGTGTCTGGCTATTTTTCATCTGCTCTTACGCAAGAATCAAAAGGTGCAGCTGCCACGTCAGAAAAGGATGTAGTGTTAGTTCCCTCTGATACATTAGAGCTAATCTTTACGCTGCTAGATAACAACACGTATTCTGTTCATAATAATACCCCAAGTTTTCAGGGTGAGGTATCTATTCCAAGCCTGTATGAAGGTCTCCCTGTGTCTCGAATTGCAGATGAAGGGTTTAAGAATAATATATTTATAACAGATGTTTTCTTGCCCACAAGTATAACTACTATAGGAGATTCTGCATTTAGTGGTTGTTCAAAGCTGAACAATATAACTATGGTTAAAGGAATACAAGAAATACAGGAAAGTGCATTTTCTGATTGCCCATCATTATTAACAATTATAATACCATCGACAGTCTCAATACTCGAAGAAAATGTTTTTGCAAATAACAATAATTTGTCTGTGTACACTGAGCTTTCCTCTTCTACCTCTCTTATGTGGGATGAAGAGTGGGACAAGACAATTTCCGCTGTTTATACTTGGGATGTCTGGCATAAAGTATCTTTTGACTCAAATGGTGGCTCTCCTGTGCACGATATGCCTGTATTGCAAACATCAGGTTATGTTATTGTAAATCTTCCAACTACAGTTCTTGAAGGAAGTAGTTTTGCTGGTTGGTATTTTGATGAGGGTTACTCTTCCCTGTTTGAAGAAAATAAATCAAAAGTTGCAGCAGACATTACTGTATATGCAAAATGGGAATAGCACTTACTTCTACATTAACAAAGAGGTTTTTTCTTAATGTGATTTTCTCACCCACTATATTGACATAATTTTTGTTTTTGGATATATTTTTATATATAATAAATCTTCAGG
>CAYJKA010000063.1:0-1772 GCA_964370655.1 uncultured Treponemataceae bacterium
AATGTAAAAAAAGACAAAGCAATTATTACTGTGATTTGTGATGCGGAGAATTCAAGCGGAATAATAGCAAAAGGATTTGCCTCTCTTGAAAAAGAAGGCATCAACCCAGATATGATAAGCCAAGGTGCGTCAAAGGTAAACATAAGTTTGGTGTGCGATGACGCTGATACATCAAGAGTTATGAACACACTTCACAAAGCATACTTTGAAGCATAATAAGCTAAATGAATAACGGCATATACAAATCTAAGAGATGCGTATATGTCGTTTTTTTTTCTTATCTTAATAGATATTACAAATATACAGCAAAGGTTCAAAAATATCCATCAATTGCAGTTTTATCCCTTGACAGGCTAGTACATCCTTGTCATAATGAGCATGATAATTATTATGCACCTATTATAATTTAAAGGACAGGGTATGAAAAGAATTCGTAAGTTAAGTTTAATACTGGTTTTTCTATTGCTAACTGCCATTCTCTATTCACAAGAGACCCAATTACCAGATGAATATTACGTATTGAGTGAAGATGGTAATAGCTATATCGTTGATGGAACAAATGTTTCCACAAAAGTAAAAGGCGATATCAGAATTCCTAATATATATAAAACAAAGCCTGTTACGTCTATTGCAATGGGCGCGTTCGCCGACCACACAGGTATAACTAACGTTTCTTTTGGGAACAACTTACACATAATTGGGAGCAGTGCTTTTTTAAACTGCACACGATTAGAAAAAGTTGACATACCTTTTAATATTACAAGCATCGGCGCACAAGCATTTGAAGGCTGTACATCTTTAGCCTCGGCAACAATCGGAACAAACATAACAGAAATTCCTTATAATGCATTTTCAGGTTGCGAAAAGCTAAGTAGCGTAGAAATAAAAGGATCCATTACAAATTTCGGAGTAAGTGCCTTTGAAAACTGCAAGTCATTAGTAAATATAGTGATCCCAGATTCCGTAAAAACAATCGGAAACCGCGCATTCAAAGGATGTTCAAAGCTAGTTACAATAACCTTAGGCGAAAGTGTTACAGCTATTGGCAAAGAAGCTTTTTTTGGGAACACAAGCATTACATCTATTGTACTTCCAGAGTCATTGCGCCTTATTGATGAAAACGCATTTGAAGAATGCACTTCTTTAACAAGTATTATGATGGGAAACAATGTTACAAGAATCGGTAACAGAGCTTTCGCCGAATGCACAAACTTGCGTACAATAAAACTTTCAGATAGCACATTAACAATTGGAAATGAGGCTTTTCTAAATAACGAAAAACTTATCAGTATTAATCTCGGAAAAAATTTGACATTACTAGGAGACAGCGCTTTTGAAGGGGCAAAACTTCTTTCAGAAGTGAATCTTCCTGAAACTCTATTATCCATTGGTACTTCTGCATTTGAAGGATGTACAAGCTTAACAACACTGAAGATTCCAAACAACACAGAAACAATTGGGGATTGGGCTTATTTTAATTGTAGCAATTTAGTAAATGTTACTATAAGTGATTCAGTTACCAGTATCGGTGCCTATGCTTTTAGAAATTGCTTAAAATTAGAAAGAATAACACTTGGTAAAAATGTTGCACATATCGGAGAGAGAGCTTTCAAAACTTGTCCTGTTTTAACTACAGTCAATACAGCATACACAAAAGAAACAGCACCTCTCGGATGGAGTACAACAGGGAATGAAAAGTTTTTTGATGCTTCGTGGATAAACTAAAAATATTTCATTATTTTTTTGAATTCAACAACAATGTACGTTATAAT
>CAYJKA010000063.1:1872-10371 GCA_964370655.1 uncultured Treponemataceae bacterium
ATGTTTCGGGTTATTAATCTTACTAATAGCAACACCCCTCTTTGCACAAACATCTCTACCTGATGATTACTATGTGCTAAATCCTGATGGAAAAAGCTATGTTGTTAGCAGCACAAATGCAGCAAGCAAAGCAAGCGGCTCTCTTTTTATCGCTGATATTTACAATGGACTACCAGTAACAGCTATCGGAGAAAGTGCTTTTTCTGGACACAGCGGCATAACAGATATTTTAATAGGTAATAATATTACTAGTATTGGAAATTCAGCCTTTTTTGACTGCACTAAATTAAAAGCTATTATTATCCCTCACACTGTACGAACATTAAAAGGATATGTTTTTGAAGGATGTACTGCACTTGAGTCAGTTACATTAGGTAGAAACGTTACAGAAATCTCACATAGAATGTTTGCTAATTGCACCAGCCTAGAAAGCATTACAATTCGAGAAGGAATAACATCTATAGCCCCAGGTGCCTTTGAAAATGCAAAAAACCTTGTAAGCATTGAAATTCCAAACACTGTAACCACCATAGGTGCTGCAGCTTTTAAAGGATGCACAAAACTGTTAAATGTTAACTTTGGAAGCAGTGTTAAAACCATAGGAAAAGAAGCCTTTGCAAACACAGGAATAGCTGGGATAATTATTCCAGATAGTGTTGAAATAATTGATACTAATGCTTTTTCTGGATGTGAAGACTTATCAAGTGTTATTTTCGGCAAAAATATTATGTCTATAGGAGATGGAGCTTTTGCAGAATGTACAGACTTGAGATCTATTGAGCTTCCAGAGAACCTAACAACTATTGGAGTAAATACATTTTTAAACAATGAAAAATTAGTAAGTGTAAAACTAGGCTCTCAAATTTCTTCCATTGAGGCAAAAGCTTTTTCTGGATGTAAATCTTTGGCTTCAATTACACTTCCAAAAACTTTACAAACAATTGGTGACTATGCTTTTGAGTCATGTGAAAGCTTACAAACAATTTCAATACCAGAAAACACTACTTCAATTGGACAATGGGCCTTTTACAATTGCGCAGACTTAACAACAGTTACTACAGGTTCTGCTTTAACTACCATTAAAGATTACGCCTTTCGCAGTTGTGTTCGTTTAGAGACAATTCGACTTGGATCAAATGTTGAAAATATTGGTGTTCATGCATTTAAAGGATGCGGAAAACTAAGCACGGTGTTCACCAGTCAAAGCAAAGATGCCCCGCCAAGTGGATGGAGTGCAACAGGAAACGAAAAACTATTTAGTGTTAATTGGGCAAATTAACAGCAAAAGCCATCTATTTTGATGGCTTTTATTATTTTAAATGTAGTTATTCATTTACCTCTTTCATTCAAATAAAAAATATGCTATAGTATGAAAAATGCAATAAAAGAGGAACTTATGAACATAGCACTAGTCGGATACGGAAAAATGGGACACATAATAGAAAACATAGCAATCAACAAAGGATTTTCAGTTATTGCTACTATAGACAGTTTTGCTCAAGATGCAACTCACAAAGTAACAGACCAAAGCGAACTTGAAAAAGCAATAAAAGAATGTAGTCCAGATGTAATTATTGAATTTACACACCCTGATAGTGTTATGGAAAATATAAAAACGCTTCTTCCACTGGGTATTCCTATAGTTGTTGGAACAACTGGCTGGTCAAACAAAATAACAGAGGTTCAAGAGCTTGCAGACAATAACTCAAATGCTCTATTTTATGCATCAAACTACTCCATTGGAGTAAATATGTTTTATAGAATAGTAGAAGAAGCTGCAAAACTTATGTCAAATTATGAAGACTACGACGTAGCACTTTGGGAAGCACATCATACACAAAAAGCAGACTCTCCATCAGGTACCGCTCTAGATTTAGCAAAAGCTGTAATGCGCGGAAATAATAAAAAAACGGAAACAATTATCGATGCCTTTCATGAAAAACCGCAATCACACCAACTTCATGTTTCAAGCACAAGAGTAGGATCTGTACCTGGTACTCATACAGTATTTTTTGACTCAATGGCGGACACAATTGAACTCACTCATACAGCTCGAAACAGAGAAGGATTTGCACTAGGTGCTGTTCTAGCGGCAAAATGGATTTGTGAAGGCATTGCAAACAAAACATTGAAAAAGGGATGCCTTTATACAATGAATGACATGTTGAAGTAATGAATAGCAAAATGTTTCCCTCCAAATATAACTGCCTCGTAGTTCTAGGTCCAACAGCAGTAGGAAAAACTGCCTTGGGTGTAATGCTTGCAGAACATTATGAAGCAGAAATAATCTCTGCAGACTCAAGGCAAGTTTACAAAGGCTTAAACATAGGATCGGGAAAAGACCTCAATGAGTATACGGTACCCTATCACCTTATAGATATTACAGATTTATCACATGAATATTCTGTTTATGATTATCAAACAGACTTCCTTTCTGCATTTACAAATATTACAAGCAAAAAAACATTACCCATAGTTGTTGGTGGCACAGGAATGTATTTAGATTCTATTATTAGGGGTTACAACTTAGTAAAAGTGCCAACAAACGAAGAATTACGAAAAAGCCTTCTTGGGAAATCAATGGATGAACTGGTAGCCATACTTATTGAATTAAAAGCAAAAGTAGGAAAAACAGTACATAATGACACAGACCTAACTGAACACCATAGACTTTTGAGGGCAATAGAAATTGAAACATTTGAGCAAAGCGGGAAACCTGTTGAAGATAGGCACATTGATAATAAAAACATTGTAAAACCTCTTATTATTGGCACAACATTCCCAAGAGATATGCTTCGTGAAAATATAAAAAAACGTCTTTTATCACGCTTAGAAGAAGGCATGATAGAGGAAGTTGAAAATTTACACAAGGATTTTTCATGGGAACGATTAGAGCGGTTAGGCTTGGAATATCGTTTTATTTCTGAGTATTTGCAAGGGAAGTTTTCCTCAAAAGAAGAAATGACAGAAAAATTATACATTGCCATAGGACAGTTTGCAAAACGACAAGAAACCTGGTACAGAGGAATGGTAAAAAAAGGCGTTGATATTCAATGGATTTCTCATAATGGATCAAAAAAAGACTGTGAAAAGCAAACTCGTTTCAATTATTCACTTGATATTATTCAAAACGCATGAAAGACGTAATAGATATTTATAACAAAAAAAACTCCTTTTTTGTAAAGAAAACTAACTTTTTACCAAAAGTTGAACACCTTATTCAAACAATTGATATAGCAATTGTTATTCCTGCTTGCAATGAGTTCCCTACCCTTTTTGAAACATTAAACTCAGTGCATGATTCTTATACAATTGCTCGCAGCAAAAATTCAAGCCTCCCAATAGTAGGTTACATAGTTGTAGTAAACAATAAACATTCCTCTACTCTTCAAGTAAAGGAGAACAATCAACTCTTACTACAAAAACTTTCAAGTTTCAAATTTGATAGTTGTAGCATAATTACCATAGACCTAACACAAAAGGGAACTAATTTACCAGAAAAGCAAGGCGTAGGTTATGCAAGAAAATATGGAATGGATTTTGCACTATTATGTCATTCAACTGTAATTGCTTGTATGGACGCAGATACCCTTGTTGATTCAAACTATATACAAGAACTAATATCCTTTTTTAATCAATGCGTTATAGCAAAAGAGAACAAAAAACAAATTCCTGTTGGTGCTGTTACAAACTTTATACACCAAAAAAACACAGATAAGAGCATACAATCAATTGTAAATGATTATGAGCGCTACATGAAAACACATAGCGAAAAATTAAAACACTGCGGGACTCCCTTTTGGCTTTGGGCACTTGGACCGACCATTGTTAGTTCAAGTTATGGATATGCCGGAAGCGCGGGAATGAATAAAAGAATTGCAGGCGAAGACTTCTATTTTTTGCAATCTCTTGTAAAGCTACATATACAGCAAAATAACAATGGATTTTCTAAAGCTGATATAAAAAATGCCTTAGATTTCCCTATTCTTAATTGCACTGTATACCCTCAATCAAGATACTCAGATAGAGTTTTATTTGGAACTGGGAAAAAGCTATTTGATGTAAAACAGGGTAAGGATAAAATTGAATTCTATGAAGAAGAATTATATACGTCACTAAAAGTTTTTTTAGAATTGATATCTAAGGGAAAAGGAAACCCTGAAACAACTTTTCCAAAAATTAAGGATACCCTTCCTGAGATTTGGCTTTTTTTAGACTCTGAAGGATTTTTTTCTATGTGGGAAGATCTTTACCGTCAAAACAAAAAAAGCGACAAGCGTGTTTTCAGCGCATTCCATTCTTGGTTTGACGGATTAAAGATTCTAAGACTTATACATGTATTAGGACGAAAAGATACAACTTAATTATGCTACAATTGTTAATGAATCTATATTTTCAACTTTTTTTAAGTAACCTGTTCTTAAGCAACTTTCAAAAAGAGACTTTTCTATAAAATCAGTTTCAACTTTTTGATATCCATCAAATTCTCGGATAATTTTTACAACATAACCATCTTCTGTTTCTTTTTCAATAGTTAAATAATCACAAGGATTATGGCTTTTAATAGAATAACAACTCATTTTTTTCTCCCGTTTGAATTTATACTCTAGTTCTAGCGACTTACACGTCGCGAGCGCAGTTTTTAGAAAAATTCTTAAAACCGCCAGTAAAAAACGCCGTAACAGGTGTCTTTTTACTAACTTGCTATAATTTATTATCGGGATTAAAGAAAAACATATTAGTGTTTTTTCTTTTTTATGTTATAATGAGGTATGGTCTTTACTGATGCGCATATTCATATTACCCAAATTGACAACTGGATGCCTATAGTGCATGAGGAAAGCATTTCTCCAGTATGCTCCTGTGCTCATTCTCCCAGTGAATGGACAGAACTAATAAAAATTGCATCCAACAAGAAAAAAAATATTATTGTTTCCTGTGGAATCCACCCACAAAACCCAGATATAACATATATAGAAAAACTTGAATCTCTAATAAAAGGTCACTCTTTCGACTGTATTGGTGAAGCAGGCTTTGATCTATTCACAGAAGAATATAAGCAAATGCTAAATAACCAAACAGAAGTTTGGAATGCACAATTAGAGCTCTGCCAAAATTATCAATTACCACTTATAGTTCACAGTAGGCACTCACTTGATAAAATTTTCGCAGATTCAAAAAAGCTGTCAAAAATACCATCCGTTATTTTTCACTCATTTCCTGGCTCACCTTTAGAAGCACAATCATTAATAAAAAGAAATATCAACGCTTTTTTCTCACTTGGCAAACCAATACTAAATGGGAACAAAAGAGCCATAAGATGCATACAAGAACTACCTATCGAACTTATTCTAGCCGAAACAGATGCCCCTTTTCAAACATTAAAAGGAGAAATATTTACTCCTTCAAGAGATATAATAAAAGTGCATAAAAAAATTGCAGAGCTCCAAAACAAACCATTGTTCGAAGTCTGCAATTCAGTAGAAAAAAATTTTCAAAAGGCGTTTAATGTTCTAAAATAACATCCATTATTACAGGATTGTGATCTGAATACTGAAAACCACTGTCAATAGTTTTTATCATTTCTACACGAACATTAGGTGTTACAATAAAACCATCTATTACATAATATTGCCAAGTGTCCTTTTGATTTTCATCAAAAGGCGCGTGCAAAGAACGTGCTGTCGGAACAGAATCATCTGAAACTATAGTCAAATTTTGTGCACTAATTTTTTCTATATCCATTATACCAGGCATCCAATAATCACCTTTACGTGGGTGTTTATCAGAGAGAGATTGATTAAAATCTCCACCAGCAATAACATAGTTACCCTTTTCATATTCGCTCATTATTATATCGATTAGCATATTTGTTTGAGCTTCTCGCCCTTCGCCATCATCATAAGCCTCTAAATGCAGATTAATTAAGACAAGTTCTTTTCCTGTGCTATTAAAAGGTAAGCGAGAAATTAATAAGCAACGTTTCATGTTTGCAGTACTAACAGGCCACGAAAAAGGAACAGGAAGTGAAATCCTCTGAGAGTCTTGCATATCATATATAGAATATGAACCAATACCAGCTTCTACCTTTCCTATAGGAGGAAGAGGGAAAGGAACATAAAAAACTTCAAAATTATGTGCATACGCAGAACCCATTCCAGTTTTTTCGTGTAAATATGTATGCTGATTTATATTAAACGATCTCTTTGAATCTTCATCAATTTCTTGAAATAGCCAAAAATCGACAGGATTTTTTTGCACTGTATCTACTATGCCCTCTAAGTTTTTTTCAACAATACTTATATTCTTAGGTTGAATAGAGGTACCACCATCTAAAAAGAAATCTTGATCAGCACTTAAGCCTGCATACCCAATATTCCACGTAGCAACACTTATTGTTTGTTTATCAGTATATTTCTTTTGTATGATATCATTATTATCGGATAATATTTTCCAAGACATGTAAGGAATATCTTCAACAGGGGCAGGACGATACTCGGCTACTGTATAAATGCCAAGCAGAACAAAAATGACAAGCACTATGTCAACAAGAATAAACAGCGAACGTCGAATAGATTTTTTCATGTTCAAATTATAGCATATTCTTATAAAATAAGCAAATAGTATTTGACAAGATGGGTCTATTATGGTATCTTTTAAAGTGAATTAATCTGTAAAATTGGAGGACAGTATGATGAACTTAACATTGTATATTGCGCTCCCCATTGTTGGAATAATTCTTGGATGGACTATTCGCTGGCTTTATGCCAGATTTCAATTATCTGCCTCTGAACAATTGGCGGAACGTGTAAAAAGAGATGCTATTAAAGAAGCTGAGGCACAAAAAAAAGAAATTTTACTAGAAGCGAAAGAACAACTCATTCGAGAGCGAAATCAACAAGAAAGGGAGAATCGCGAATGGCGTGCTGAATTGCAACGCATGGAACGAAAGAATACCCAAAAAGAAGAATCCCTTGACAATAGAGCACAGGGATATGAAAAAATTGAACAAAAATTTGTTGAACGTGAACAAGGAATTGAGAAAAAAGAAGAGCTTCTTTCAAAAGAAGAAGAACGCTACAGAAGAGAACTTGAACGGATTTCAGGATTAACTGCAAATGAAGCAAAAAATCTAATCATAGCAAACCTTGAAAACGAAGCAAAACGAGATGCTCAAGCCCTATTAAACAAAATAGAGCAAGAAGCACAAGTTGCATCTGACAAAAAAGCAAGAGAACTTCTTGTTGCAACAATTCAAAGAATTGCAACTGAAGTTACTGGAGATATTACCGTTTCTACTGTATCTCTACCTAGTGATGAAATGAAAGGCCGAATTATTGGCCGTGAAGGTCGAAATATTCGAGCACTCGAAACCCTAACTGGTGTCGATGTTATTATCGATGATACTCCAGAAGCTGTAGTTATTTCTTGTTTTGACCCAGTTCGAAAAGAAATAGCAAAAAGCTCACTAGAAAGACTTATTACCGACGGGCGAATACACCCAGCACGTATAGAAGAAATAGTTCAAAAGGTAACTCACGAAACACAACAAAAGATTTATGAAGAAGGTGAAAAAGTTTTATTTGACTTAGGTATCCACAACATGAATCAAGAAGGGGTACGAGCCCTTGGCCGTCTATACTTTAGGACAAGTTACGGGCAAAATGTACTGCAGCATTCAAAAGAAGTTGCAAGTATTGCAGGCCTTATTGCTTCTGAAATTGGGCTTGATAAAGAAATGGCAAAACGAGCCGCATTATTACATGACATTGGGAAGGGAGCTGAAACAGACTCTGACCAAAACCATGCTGAAATTGGTATGGAAATGGCTCGAAAAATGGGAGAAGACCCTCGCGTAGTAAATGCAATTGGGGCTCACCATAATGATGTTGAGCAAGAAACAATTGAAGCTATTGTTGTTCAAATTGCTGATGCTATTTCTGCTGCAAGACCAGGTGCAAGACGTGAAACTATTGATAACTATGTAAAACGTCTTGAAAATCTTGAAAACATTGCAGAAAGTTTTGAAGGTGTTGAAAAAGCATTTGCTATTCAAGCAGGTAGAGAACTTAGAGTTCTTGTAAATGCTGAAAAAATACCTGATGGCGATGTAAAAGAAATGGCAAGAACAATTGCAAAACAAATTGAAAACGACCTACAATATCCAGGTCGTATAAAGGTGACAATGATTCGAGAAACTCGAATTGTTGAATACGCTAGATAATAAAAAAGTTCCTCGCTTTGAGGAACTTTTTTTTGTTTAATGGTCCGGGTAAGTTTCTACCAAGTGCGCACATAAAATATCATTTACTGTTTCCCTTGTTTGCAAGGTTTCCTTTGCACACGCCAAGCCATATTGTATACACCTTTTTACTGGCTTTTTGGTTAAATAGCCCATTAAAAAACCAGAGGCAAAGGCATCGCCAGCTCCTATTGTGTCAGCTATCATCGGCGGGGCATACGGTTTTTCATTCCATGTTTCACCATTTATGTGAACCA
>CAYJKA010000064.1:0-10254 GCA_964370655.1 uncultured Treponemataceae bacterium
CTTAGTTTCGCCTATATTGCCGCTTGTGTCAAGTGATAGAAAGATAAGATTGCATATATTTTTTAATAGAGTTTTTCAACCCGAGCGATAGCCGAGGGATCTGATTTATTAGAGATTTACACACAAATGTTTCGAAAGAAAGAAAAAATAATTTTTACATGGGACATTATATGTCACACACACTGGTTTATACTGCATATATAAACAATAAGTGAGGTATTACATGATTAACAAAAAAACAACGACTAGATTTGCAGGCGACATTATTTTCTACAGAGATTTTATCCAAACGCCATCTTGGAAAACAATTCGATTTAAAGCTTCATTTACATCGGCTTTATTTATTAGTATTGGAATTTTACTCCCTTTCTTTTTAGGCCTTTTTATGTCTATAAAGCAAGAACCTTCTCAGCATTTTTTTCAATACTATCTTTTTGTAACAGTTATGAGCATTATTGTATGCCTACCATTGTCTGTGTTTTTTATTCGTTTTGGACTAAACTTATACTCAAAAATTACTAAAAAAAATCTTAAAAAATTTGGGTTTTAAAAAACACCTATGGCTCGAAAAAACGCTGTAAAAACAAATAGGGAAAGAGCAGAGAATACAGAAGTCCAAACAACTATCTGTCTTCCAAGCTCGCCATCATTCCCCATACTTTGTGCCATAACAGCGCTACTCACAGCAGTTGGAGCTGCAAAAAGGCCAAATATAGCCGCATACTCCACTGCCCCAAAATGAGGGAAAAGCATAGGCACAAGGCTAAGTCCTATTACTGGAGTAATAACTAAGCGCACAAGGACAACTTGTAAAATTTGCGACCATAGCTTTTTTACAGCTGAAAAAGAAAACTCAGCACCCAAAACAACTAAAGCCAAAGGTGTGGCCATTCCAGATAAACTTTCTATAGCCTTAAAAATAAATTGAAATTCTGAAGTGCGCAATCGCCATTCTCCAACAAAAGGGCGAATGGCTAAACATGCTAATCCAGCCATTGCACCAATAATAAGCGGATTTGTAGCTATCTTTTTTATTATAGATAGAAAAAAATCGAGTCTCGATTGCTTTTCTTCTTTTTGAGGCATAAAAACCGTAAGGGATATAACGGCTAAAACATTGTAAAAGGGAACCATAAAAGCTGCAAGAACCGAAGCTATAATTTGTGATTCTTCTCCCGCAATACTAAAAGCTAAAGGAAGTCCTATTACAATATAATTAGACCTAAAAAAACCTTGTAAAACAACACCTTTTTGCGTAGGATCTTTTATAATGAAGAAAACGTACAAAAAGCCTACAACATATAAGCACAATGTTACAAGTCCTGCAAAAAAGACTATTTCCCAAGGAATGTTATCAAGATTATCAATGCTATATACATTAATGAAAAGTAACACAGGAAGACATATTTTGAAAACAAAAGAATTGGCAATACGCAAAAAATCCGAAGTAAAAAAATTAATAGCCCTTAGCGCAAAACCAAGAACAGCAAGAATTATTATTGGGAGAATAGCATTCAGAGAAAAAAGAAAAACGTCCATACGCACTATAGTATACTCATTAAAACAGAAGGTCAAGTTCTTTTTTTACAAGGACATTATATGTCCCTATCTATGCAGTATACTATAGACATGAACAAGAAAACAAACGCAACATCAAAACCTCTTTATTCAGTACACATACTCAGCTCAGATAATACGCAATATACATGGGATTTCGTTTTACAAAATGAAACTTCTATACTATTTGCAGGAAAAACAATTGTTCAAAGAAAAAAAATAGCAAAAAAATTATACAGAGCGTCCGAATTACAAACAAAACCAGATTTTACTATAGAAACTGATTTTTCTTTTCCATGCAAAGACTATACATATCTTCCAAAGCAGTTTTATGTTTCTTCTCATGTTGAAGTACGAAATAGCACAACGCGACCTTCTCAGAAAATTATTACATGGTTTTCCATTGTAGCGCCTCTTCTTCTAGCAATAGAATACAAAGACAGTCTTCTAGCAGCAGAAATTTTTCAAAAAAAAGCACCCCTATTTATGTGTTTTCCAGTGGTTACAATGAAACTCTTAGAAAGCATTTCTGTAGAAGGTCTTTTTAGTTGGATTTGGGGGCGCTTTGATGAAACAGGAATGGAAGACTTAAAAAACATTTTTGCCTCAAAGTGCACAAAGCCCTTTGAATATTGGGGCGTTGCTGAAGCTTTTTTTACTTCAGCAAGAAGAAGACTTTGTATTGGAAGTGAAAAAAAAGAGTCTCTTGATGAATGTATGGCACGATACTTAAAAACACATCCGGGAACAAAGCTAACAGTAGGTATTGTAGGAAGCAATCATTATCGATGGGTTGAAAAGAATCTATATCACAGCAGCGAAAATAACATTAATTCAAAAGAGATGTTTACAAACACAAACAGTATTATACAAGCTGAAACTGATAACAAATATGATGAAAACGCACTAGCTGTGTACTTTGAAAATTTTATTTCAGGCTATATCAGAAAAACAGGAGCATCCCTTCTTAGAAATGCTTTTCCAAATAAAACTCAGTTTACTTCAAGCCTTGCGCGCCTTGGCTACAGCCAAGGTGGATCAACAGGCATTGTAGTTGAAATTGTGGTATAAAAAAACTGCTTTCATTAAGCGAAAGCAGCTTTCTAGTTTATTCTTCTTCAATCATAATATTTAAAATTTCAACATCAGTTTGTTTCATTCCTTCTTTACCTACACGGGCAACACTTTTCATAGTTTTATCTACAGTGTCTTTTACAATCCCATCGCCAGACTCGAAAGTATTATCTGCCATTGTCATGTAATGTGCCATAATTGTTGCATCTACAGAGGAAGCAATTTTTGCCGCACAAGATGCTTTTGCTCCATCGCATACTATACCAGAGGTATTTGCCAATGTATTTGTAATAGTACTGCAAACCTTGTCGTAATCTTTTGTTTGCATATACGTAATTGCGGCCCCACTACCACAAGCTGCAGAAACAGCACCACAATATGCAGAAAGTCTACCTATTTGCGATTTTTGATATACTGAAACAAGGTTACTAATTATAAGTGCTCGTATTAACTCTTCACGGCTTGCACCAAATTCTTTTGCATATTCTATTACTGGAAGAGATACAGTCATTCCTTGATTTCCACTACCAGAGTTTGTAACAACAGGAAGCACACAGCCACTCATTCTTGCATCTGAGCCTGCTGCAGCCATTGCTTTTGCTCTAATTTTTATATCTTCTCCATACACGCTTAAAAGTGTTTTTCCAATATTAGCTCCATAGGGATTAGATAAGCCTTCCTGTGCTATTTTTGTATTATATTCAATTTGTCTTTCAATTACTTCAGAAACAACTGAGAAATCAACTGTCTCTGCAAAGGTTATAATATCTTTAATATTAAGAATACTTCTATCTGCAACTGCACCCTTTGCTGATCCTTCATCTAATTTAAATAATACTTCATCATTTTTACTTTCAAAAATAATATTAGTATGCGTGTTTGCAATTTCAACAATTACTTTATCAGTATTTTTTATCAATGTTATTTTCAGGTGAAGATTTTCTACTCCTTCTAATAATTTTACATCACAAAAACCTTTTTTTTCCAATAATGCTTTAGTTTCTTCTCGATGCTGGTCTGTAATAGTTGTTAGAGTTTCTAGTTTTTTTTCACTGTCCCCGCCAACCATTCCTAGTACAGCGGCAACTGCCACGCCTTTCATTCCATCTGCGTTGGGGACAATTACACCTTTTACATTTTTTATTATATTACCTGAACATTCAATAATCATTTTTTCAGGCATTTCACCTAAAATTTTTCTAGCTCTAGCTGCGCCAAAAGCAATTGCAATAGGCTCTGTACAACCAAGTGCCGGAATTAATTCTTCTTTTAAGATGTTAATATACGTTGTATAATCCATTTTTTCTCCATTTCTTTCGTTTTCTATTATATGCACTTAAGCCAACGGTCGATGATAGTAACACAAAGGCATAAAAAAAGCAATACATTAGTATAATATATTAAACGCGAAAAGGTTACAAAAAAAAAGAAAGTAATAAAATTACAGAAGAGAAATTCAACCTACTCAAAACTGCTATTTTTTGTTATACTTCTATTATGAAAAAAATTAATCATATACTCGTAATTATTATAGTCGTTTTTTTACTGGTATCTTGTGAAAAAAAAGCAGATTCCATTGCAAGTGATACACGCATTGTTTTAGGAACCATTTGTACCATTAGCTTGTATGAACAAGGCACACAAGAAATATATGATGAGCTTTTCACAAAACTTGAAAATATTGAAAAAGAAATGAGTGTAAACATATCTGTTTCTGAAATTTCACTTATTAATTCACTCTCTGGAAATAATAATACTTCAATTTCAAATGATACCCATACCGTCCTTTCAAAAGCTATTGAGTACGCAAATATAACAAATGGAGCTTTTAACCCAGCCATAGGACCATTGGTTCAGTTATGGGCAATTGGAACTGATTTGGCAAACCTTCCAACAGAACAAGAAATAAAAAACTCCCTTTCCTTAATAGATTGGTCTAAAATTGATATTACTACTAGCGAAGGAAATCACCTTGTATTTCTTGAAGAAAAAGGTATGGCTCTTGACCTTGGTGGCATTGCAAAAGGTTTTGCTGCAGATGGAATGGTTAGTATTTTAAAAAAGCATGGCATTGAAAGGGCAATAATAGATTTAGGCGGAAATATTTACGCCCTTGGAGAAAAAGAAAATGGGGATCCGTGGCGAATAGGTATAAAAAATCCCTTTGATTCAACAGGAAGCCCCGCAATACGTCTAGATGTAAAAAATAAATCAGTTGTTACATCAGGTGTGTACGAGCGTTTTTTTGAAAAAGACGGCATCAGATATCACCACCTCTTGGATTCAAAAACCGGTTATCCTGCAGAAAATGGATTAATGTCTGTTACCATTGTAACCGACTCCTCTATGATAGCAGATATCTTATCAACTGCAGTTTTTGTTCTTGGACAAGAAAAAGGAATGGCACTTTTACAATCATTAGGAGAAAAGGGCTTTTGCATAAATGAAAAACGAGAAGTAATTGCCACAGAAAACTTAAAAAGTTCTATTGTGGTATTGGACGATAGCTTTACATTATTGAAATAAAAAACAGTAAAGCCATCAAAAAGTTCACTTGTAGGGGTTTGCTCGCGGCAAACCCCTACGAGGGAACGGCAAACCCCTACGAGGGAACGGCAAACTCCTACGAGTGAACAACTCCTACAAGTGAATGGCAAACAACAGAATATCTCGTTTTGTATAAAAAAAACGGCTATAAGCAGCTGTTTTTTTGCACCATGGAATCGTAGGGGCAGCGGAGCTGTTCGCGCTTGTAGGGAGCGATGCCCACATCGCTCCGCACAATGCGCGAATGAAGCCGAAAGGCGGAACCCCGCAGAGTCCGGTCGCCCAACGGGCGAGGTGCCCTTACCGTTCTTCGAAGTCTTCTTTACTTACAAAGAAGCTTGCCCCTTCTGTTGGATATTTTTTCCGCAAATCTTCTATTATTGAAAAAAGCGTTTCTACTTCCTCATCCTTGCAATAAACAACAAACTGTGTGTTAAGCTGAGGCCAAACAGCATCCCCTTGTTTTGGAACCGAATTTCCTCGGCCTTGCATTCCTGGGATTTTTGAAAAACCTTTTGCAACTTTTTTTTCATCGCAGGCTGTTATAAAATCTTCATCTATTGATTGACTAACAATAATTTCTACTCTTTTCATGTTATGCGTTACCCCTTTGAAGCTCTTCTTCATGAAGTCTTGCAAGATGCCGCTTCATTCGTATTTCTTTTCGCAAGGCCTTCTTTGCAAGCCTTTTTTCACGCCTTGTATTAAAAATGTAATACAGTACAGGCATTAAGAAAAGCGTCATAAGAGTACCAAAACTTAAGCCTCCAAGAACTGTTTGCCCAATTGGTTGTACCATTTCTGATCCTTCTCCTGGGAAGAATGCCATTGGAACAAGCGCTAAAACCGTTGTAAGTGTTGTCATAAGAATTGGTCTAAGTCTGCTTTTTGCAGCCTCTACACAAGCCTCCTCAATGCTAAGTCCACGCTTTCTAAGTAAGTTTGTATAATCCACTAAAACAATCCCATTATTTACAATGATACCAACAAGGATAAGAAGCCCCACCGCAGAAATAGTGTTAAGCATAGCACCAGTCATGAGATACACTGCTATAATACCAATTACTGAAAGAGGAATAGTAAAAATAACAATAAAAGGATCCATAAAAGACTCAAATTGACTTGCCATTACAGAGAAAACCAAAATAATAGCCATTAAAATAATTACTGCCAAAATTTCAAGATTTTTCAAAAGCTCTGCGGCATCCCCGCCATATTCAATTGTTACCCTGTCATCATAAGGAATATTCTGTTGTATAAGCATTTCAACATTACGCTGTATTTCTGTAATAGATCCGCCTTCCACAGGGTTTGCCGTTACGTGAATAGTTCTAGCTTGATTTTCCCTATTAATTGCAACAGGGGATGTTGAATCTTGCCAAGAAGCAAAACTTGAAAGCGGAATTCCAACCCCTTGAGAATTGTTGATTGTAATTTGTTCAAGGTCAGTAATTTTTGCCTTATCTTCATCTGAAAGACCTACAATTATATCTATATCTGTTCCATCGTCTGAATACATACCTGCAAGCTGCCCATTTATATTTGCTCTAATTTCATTTGAAACAGAGTAAATATTTAAACCTAAACTGTAAAGCTTGTTTCTGTCAACTGTAATGTTAACTTCAGGGAGCCCATCTTCAAGGTTACTAGTAGGCTCTGTTACTAATTCCTTACCTTTTTCATCTAAAAGGGCTACAATATTGTCTGCTGTATTTTTTAGTATATCAAGGTCGTCGCTTTTTATTATAATATCAACTCCCCCTCCACTTGATCCCCCAAACGAGCTATTTTCTGAAAAAGAGAACTTTGCACCAGGAAACATATCAAAGTATGGACGGATTTTTTCTTTTGCAGAAACATCACTATCCCAACCTTCTTCTCTATCAGCATAAGAATAGAGTACAATATCCATACTTGCGCTATCGGTAGAAGAACTTCCACCCATAAAGCCTCCGCCTCCCCCAACAGACACGGTTGTTTTTTCAACACCCTCTAATTCTTGTAATGCAATTGACTCCATTTGGCGTATTACTTCTTCTGTTACTTCTAGCCTAGTTCCCTTTGGCATATCTAAATTTAAAGTAACAGTCGTTGAAGCTTCTGATGGCATAAACTCAAATCCTACCACCGGAATAAGAGCCAAGCTTCCGGCAAACAGGAGCACAATAGTTATTATCAAGAGAGCTTTTCTTTTTAACACTTTCCGAACTGCACGTGCATAAGCATTATCTAATCTTTCAAACAAAGAACCCAGCGCTCTATCTATTTTTCCAAAAAATCCCACACGTTGGAGTTCTGCTGCTCTTTCGAGCTTTAAGTATTTTGAAGCCAAAACAGGTACAAGCAATACCGCTACGATTAAACTACATAAAAGTGAAAACACAATGGTAAAGGTAAGACCTGAAAACATTTGGCCTATTACTTCTAGTTCCGCAGAAAACATGATTAATGGAAGAAAAACACAAATTGTAGTAAGCGTACTGGAAACAATAGCGCTGGTCATTTCTTGAGAACCAAGAATTGCCGCGACAGTTGCTTTTGCCCCACGTTCACGGTAGCTATAAATATTTTCCAAAATAACGATAGAGTTATCCACAAGCATACCTACCCCTAAGGCAAGACCTGCAAGCGTCATAAGGTTAAGCGTTAAACCCATAAAGTACATTATTCCAAGTGTAACTACAAGTGATACAGGAATAGTGATTGCAATAATTGCGGTACTTTTAATACTTCGTAAAAAGAAAAGAAGTACAAGAACTGCCAAGATAGCACCTGAAATAGCAGAGCTTGATACCTGGTCAATTGATGTTTGGATAAGTTCCGTTGTATCCATACCAACTTCAATTTGAATATCTAATGGAAGCACTGGCTTTAATTCTTCTATTTTGTTATACACTGCTTGAGCAGTTTGTAAGGAGTTTTTTCCACTTTGCTTTTGGATTGATAATAATACAGAAGGTTCCCCATTAAAATAAGCAAGAGAGGTTTCATCTTTATAACCTTCGTATACATCTGCAACATCTCGCAATAGAATTGTTCTAAGCTCAGGCATTGATGTTCCATTTGTTTCAGTCATTTTGTAAGAAATAACAGTATTTTTTATATCGTTTAGACTTTCATACTGGCCTGATGTATTGATAGTATAGTTTATGTCTCCTTCGGTAATTTGCCCTCCAGCTCCATAAATATTTTGAGCTCCAATCATTTGCGCAATTTGTGTAATAGAAAGCCCATAAGCCTCTAGCCTATCGCGAGGAATATCTATGCGAATAATTTTTTCGCGACCTCCACTAATATTTGCAGATGCAACACCATCAATTTGCTCTAAGTTTGGTGCAATGGTATCTTCAGCATATTGTAAAAGTTCTTCAGGTGTTCTGTTTCCTGTTAAAACAAGAGACATAATAGGAATCATAGAAGGGTCAGCTCTAAAAATAGTTGGGGCATCTGAGCCTTCAGGGAGATACGGTTTTACAAATTCAATCCTATCACGAATCTCATTTATGGCCGTGTCAAAATTTGTTCCGTACGTCAGCTCCATAATAACCATACTCGACCCAAAAGAACTTGTTGACGTAAATTCATTAAGACCCGTTATACCCGATATAGCAGACTCTATAAGCCTTGTTACCGACCGTTCTACTTCTTCAGGCCCCGCATTTTCATAACTAGTTATAATCGCCAAATAGGGAAGCTCGATATCTGGAAAAAGATCTATTGGCAAACGCAGCGCTGTATAAAGCCCGAGTGAAGCTAATACAATAAAAAGTATAAGAATGGTAGTCGGCTTATTGACCGCCACTTTTGAAATATTCATTATTCACCATCCTCTTCTGTTTCAACAGACACAACTGATACTTTTGTGCCATCATTAAGAAGTGTTTGCCCTCTTGTTACTACTAAGTCACCTTCTTTCAATCCTGCCACTACTTCTACTTGGTCATCAACTCTAAGTCCAAGTGTTACTTTTTGTTGTAATACAGTGTCATCATCTTTAACAACGAAAGCAAAGGCTTCATCTTCTCTAATAATTAATGAATGATAAGGAACAACGAAAACATCTTCTTTTTCTTCAGTTATTAATTTAATTCTAGCATACATACCTGGTTTAATTTTTTCACCTGTTACATCTTCTGGAATAAGCTTAACAGCCATAGTTCTTGTAGCAGCATCTAAAACAGGACTAACTTCTGTAATTGTTGCCATAAAAACATCACTTGGCCATGCATCTAATTTGAGCTCTGCTTTTTGCCCAAGTGCCACACGTGAAACAAAGCGCTCTGCAACAGCGGCTTGTATTTCTAACATTCCAGTGGAACTAATTTTCCCAACAGACATAGAAGGAGCTACAGTGCTACCAATTGAAAAAGGAAAAGCACTTATTGTTCCGCTTGTTGGAGCATTTATAGGGCTTGTTGAATACGTCATACCAGGCCTTGAAGGATCAATTTCTGCTAATAACTGATCTTTTCTAACATAATCACCAACTGATACATATACTCTTGAAAGCTTCCCTGCAGAGTCAGGAAGAATATCTACACTTGAAGAAGCTACTACATCGCCTCCAAATTCAAGATAATCATCAAGAGAAGTTTTTGTAACTTCATAAGTACTTACGGCAAATATAACTTCTTCTTTTTCTGTTTTAACTTCTGGCTTACAAGAAAGCATTATTATACTACATAATAATAGTAAAGCTCCAAGTGGGATAATTTTTTTTGATTTTTTAAACATACAGTATCTCCTATTCTAGTTTTCAAGTTTTGTATTTAAAGCATATTCTAAGTCTAATAGACTAGAAAGATAATTAAACCTTTCACTCATTTCGCCAAGCTTTGCTTGATTTAACTGAGTTTCAGCATCTCTAACATCTAATAATTCTGCAGCACCTTGATTATAGGCATCTACTGTCATATCGTATGACTTTTGTGCAAGTTCTATACTTTGGCCAGCGGCAACAATAGCGCTTTCGCTGTATTGCAAATTATCAGTTAAATTATGTATTTCCATTTCTGCATTTTGCAAAATAGTTTCATATTGCAAGTCCATTTTTGTAATATTATCTTTTAAATCTTT
>CAYJKA010000065.1:0-9932 GCA_964370655.1 uncultured Treponemataceae bacterium
GAACAGGACGCTCTGCGTCTTCGTGGGTTATTGGTTTTCTATCTGCTATTCTAAGGTTTCTTTTTCCATTATGTATAATTTGGGATGAGCCACCACCATCTAGATTTACTAAATAGTCAAGTTTAAGTTTTTCTCCAAGTTTTTGAAACTCTAATAAAGAAGCTCCACAGCTATCTTCGCCCTTTCTATAATAATGCTTTTGTATTCCTTCTACCCAAATAATCACACCTTTTCCATTTTTTCTGCCTATGCCCATTCGAGCAGCCCGGGCTGTATTAAAATCTAAAGGATATTTTGTGGGTGGATATACAACATCATTTTTTTCTAAATCATAGAATGGAAATGTAAACTCATTTTCGCCTTTTCCGTCTTTTATAAGTGTTGTGCCAACTTGTAAACCAAAAACATAGTTTTCAAAATTTCCAAATGTAACAAGCGTATTTGATACTGTAATATTCTCGCTAAGTTGGACAATAAATCCACTAGAAGGTATTACAGTGTTTCCACCTTGCTTTATCGCAACAATTCTATTATTAATAATAACTATGTCACATCCAGAAGTTTGAGGAGTAAGTCTATTCTGTGGTCTATAATAAAATTGTGCATTTTTATTATGGGTATATTCTTTTGAGTCTATTTTTATGGTACAGTCTATAATATCGATTTTTCTTATTTCTATACTTCCATCTTTATTTACTAAAAATGCATCTCTATTAAATACTGGAGCTTGAGTTACATTTCCATCTTTGACACAAAATCCAAAGGGTGTTGCAAAAACATCATATACTGAATCTCTATCAGTAAAATCCATTAAAAAAAAGTGTGAATTACAAACTGCTTTTTTAGTATTAATTTCACTTAAAAAACCGAACTTCGAAGAAAGAGGCATAAATACAATTTCGCTTTTGTTTCCCTGCACAATGTATAGATACCCTAGGTCTTGTAGCTTTGAAAAAAAGCTCGTTATGCTAGAATCTGAAAATAGTACTTTTCCATTTTCTACTTTTACAGATCCTTCTTGGAAAGATTTGTTGCCATAATATGCACAAAGCGATTGTACTTCATAAAAGTATCCTTCATCGGTTTGCGCATCAAATGGATGATTTTCAAAATCATTAGGGACATGAAATATTACAAGTGTTCCATAGTTTTCAGGTTCTGATCCTATCATATTTACTCTATAAAGGCGAGCGAACTCAGAAACAGATTTTTGAGAAAACGGCGGTGGTGCAAAATCAAAAGTGTTCCAATCTATATCAGAAACAACTTCTACATTTTGCACTTCACCATTATCATATGTAATATTTTCAACATTACTTTTCACGTTATCCCTTCACAGCAGAACTCATGGAATTTTCAATTATAAAGCGTTGGCAAACAATAAAAAGTATAACCAGAGGTAACACAGACAGAACACTTCCTGTTAAAAGGAGGTTCCATTTAGCTTCATATTGTCCTTGGAACTGCATAAGTGCAAGTGTTACTGTTTGGAGAGAGTCTGTAGTAATGTATAACATAGCACGAAGAAGGTCATTCCAACTGTTCATAAAAGCTATAATAAACAAGGTTACTGTGGGCGTTACACTTTGTGGAGCATACACATCTTTATACATAGTAAATGCATTTGCACCATCAATAACACCGGCATCAAAAATAGCATCTGGTACTTGCTCAAAAAACTCTTTTAGCATAAATGTACCAAAAGCACCTGCCAAAAAAGAAGGAACAATGAGAGGTAAATAAGTGTCTATCCAATTTAGTTTCATCATTAAAAAGTATTCAGGAATAATGGTAACTTGCACAGGCACCATTAATGTAAGTAGTAGCGCGGAAAAAACTAGATTTCGACCCTTAAAACGCATCATTGCAAAAGCAAAGCCTGCCAAAGAACAAATAAACATTTGCCCAATCGCAGCCATAGAACTTACAAATAAACTGTTTAATGCATAGCGCCCAAAGTTAAACTCAGTAATTACTTGCACGTAATTTTCAAACATGTTTTCTTTGAAAAGCAAATCGGGTATTAGTGATGGAGGGAGCTTAAAAATATTTTGTGCAGAGTTAAATGAATTTGAAAGCATCCATAAAAATGGGAAAACGGCTACAATTGAAATGAGTATTATTAACGCTACACGTATTATATGTGCCGTTGGTATTCTTTTTTGTATCATATTTTATTCCTCATTTAGTATAATGGTTTAACCCATTTTTTCTTAATGTAAAAATTCATTAATGTTATTAAGCCTACTAAGGCTAATAGTACATATGAAATTGTTGCAGCGTAGCCTACCCTATAGTGAACAAAGGCATTTACATATACATCGTATGCAAGTGTTGTTGATGATGTTCTAGGCCCACCTCTTGTCATTGCATAAATTAGTTCAAAGTTCTTAAACGAATCGATTATGGCAATAGTTAATACAAAGAAAATTGTTGATGAAAGCATAGGAAGTGTTACTTTAAAAAAGCGTTGGAACATATTTGCACCGTCTACAACTGATGCTTCCATAACGTCTTTTGGCAAATTCTGGAGTCCAGCTAAAAAGAGAATCATATAATAACCAACCATCTTCCATGTTTGCACGCTGGCAACACTAGTAAGTGCAAGCTTTGGATCTGTTAGCCAAAATGGAGCTTCGAATCCCAAGGACTCAATAAAAATACTTATAATCCCATAAGTTGGGCCGAGCATCCAGTTCCATACAACACCTACTGCTACAGCAGATGTAATTACCGGTAAATATAAAACAGCTCTAAAAAAGCCAATTGATCTCATTTTCACATTGATTAGCATGGCTAAAAGTAGCCCACCAACCATAGAACCGAATACATAAATTAATATAAATCTAAATGTATTGGTTATAGTTTCATAAAAAACGGGATTAGAAAAAGCTTCTTTGTAGTTATCTAATCCTAAAAAGTTGGGAGTCCCCAGTAATGTCCAGTCAGTAAAACTTAAATAAAAGGCTGAACCTATAGGAATAAGCCTAAAAACTAACACGCCTATAACCGTAGGAAATAAAAAAAGCCACGGTGTAAATGTACCATGCCACTTGTACCTTGTACTTACCATACAATCCCCCTAAAAATAATGCAGTATAATGCATATAAGCACTATACTGCGTAAAACAATAGTAACTAAAATTAGTTACAAAAATTATTTATAATATCGTTCAAATACGGTGTTGATACCATCGGTACCGTCTTCAAATGCTTCATCAAAAGTCATTTCACTGTTGATAATAGCATCGATAAGGCCGTTTAAGCCTAGAGTTTCTGAAGCACCATGACCTCTCCATTCTGACCAGCCAAGTGTATATGAAGTTTTCATTTCGCCTGCTGCTTGTTCAATTAATAATCCCATTTCTGCAGGTTTTTTTGTTTCATCAATAAAATCTGGAGATTCAGCTAGTTCAATGTATGAAGGGATTTTACCTGGCATAAATTCTGCCATAGATAAACCTTCACCAGCTACGAAACGTGCAAATTTCCATGCCATTTCAGGGTTTTCTGTTTTAGGAGAAAGAGCGTAGTAATCAGGCCATCCAAATGTAACTTTGTTAGAACCATTAGGTCCTTGAGGTGCACGTGCAATTCCCCAGTTCATTGAAGGGTCTGCTACAGTACGTGTATTGTCAATATTCCAAGATCCATCCATCCACATAGCACTTACTTCTTGTGGGAATACGTCTTGTTGGCGTAGAGCACTCATTTCTTTTTGAGATGGTGCTACACCTTCAACTAGTACAAGGTCTGTAAGCATTTTCATTGCGTCAATAGCATTTTGGTCTGGATCAAAGCGCATAGTATCTCTGTCAATTAAGTTACCATTATTAGCATAAACCCAAGGTTCAATATGTGAATATCGACCATAGAACCAGTGTCCCCATTGATCTATTTTACCATCGCCATTTGTATCTTTTGTTAAAGCTTTAGCAGCTGCTAAGAAGTCATCCCATGTCCAGTCATCTGCAGGGTATGGAACGCCAGCTTCATCAAATAAATCTTTGTTATAGAACATTACAGATGTTACAAGAGCAAAAGGAATTGCATAGTAGTGTTCTCCACCACTTATGTCTCTACCTGCATCAAAAAGTGACTTATAAAATACTTCTAAAGTATCATCGTTTTCAATAAGAGAGTCTAAATCTAATAACAACCCTGCTGCTGCCCATTCTTCAATAAAACCAGAGCTCATGGTAAATACATCAGGTAGTTTTCCTTGATTTGCAAGGATTCGAATTTTTGGCCAATAGTCTTGAGGATCATTAACCGTGTTAATAATTGTAACTCCTGGATTTTGTTCTTCAAACATCGCAATAATTTCTTGATTGCGTTCTTTCATTTCAGGATCCCAAGTCCACCATTCAAGTTCGATAGGTCCATCTGATTTTGCATCAGTACCGCCAGAACAACCAATTGTGAGTGCAAGTACAAAAGCACACATTAACATAAAAATAATTTTTGTTTTCATGTTACCTCCAAAAAATAATGTAAATTACTTTATCAATTTTTATAATTTTAGTATAGCCATTTTTCGAAAAAATAGAAAAAATTATTTAATATATCACCTAAAATTATAAGAAATTATTGCTCATGTGATAAGAAATAATCTTCTATATAGCGAGAAGCATTTGCCCCATCTGCGCAGGCGTTAATTATTTGTCTTAACAATTTTGTTCGAACATCACCACAGGCAAACACTCCATCAATATTTGTCTTGCAATCTTCCCCAGCTATAATGTACCCATTTTCATCTAATGGGATTATGTTTTTAAAAAGTTCCGTATTTGGGTCTCGCCCAACGGTTACAAAAACACCAGAACTTGTAATATCTCGCTTTTCACCAGTTTTAATATTTTCTACAGTTACACCGCTTACCATTTCACGGCCAGTTTCAGTTGAACTATTAATTTTTGAAACTTTTGAATCCCATACAAACTCAATATTGCCTTCATTTTTAAGTGCTTTCATGTAAATTGGGCTGGCTCTTAGTTCATCACGCCTGTGTATAAGATAAACTTTTGTACAAATTTTTGCCATGTATAATGCATCTGCTACAGCTGAGTTTCCACCACCAATTACGCATACGTCTTTACCCTTAAAAAGCATTCCATCACAGGTGGCGCAGTAAGCAACTCCCTTACCACGCAGCGCATCTTCTTCTGGCAAACCTAGCTTGCGTGCAGAGGCTCCTGTTGCTATTATAACTGTTTTAGCTTCAAAAACACCTTCTGTAGTTGTTATTTTTTTTACTGCGCTATTAAAATCAACTTCGGTAACCTCAGCTAGTTCTGTTTCTGCGCCATACCTATCAGCACAGGCCTTCATTTTCATTCCAAGTTCAAAGCCATCTATACCTTCTTCAAATCCAGGATAGTTGTCAACAATGCTCGTAGTAGCCATCTGACCCCCTGGGGATAGCTTTTCAAGAACTAGAGTTGATAATCCAGAACGTGTGCAGTATAAAGCAGCAGTGTAGCCTGCTGGCCCACCACCAATTATTATTGTGTCATATATCATATCGTATCTACCTGTATTTTAGATTTGTGTATCAATAAAAGCATCTATCTGTGCTTTTGATGGTGGCTCAATAAGTTTATCTCCGTACTCACCATTTTTAAATACATATAGAGTAGGATAAGCCATAATATTATATGTATCTTTTAGCTCAGGTTCAGCTTCGCAATCTACCTTAGCAATAACAAGTGCATCGGCTCTTTTTTGAGCGATAGCATCCAAAGCTGGCGTAATTCTCTTACAGTCGCCACACCACTGTGTAAAAAAGTCAACCAATACAGGTTTTTCAGACTTTAATACCATTTCTTCAAAATTCTCTTTAGTTACATTAATTATACTCATATAATAATTATAACTCTATACAGATAATCTTACAAGTGATTTGATTACAAAAAATACCTTTTCAAATTATAATTTCGCCGATATTTTACAATTTTTTTATCCACAGATTAATAGGATTTCTACTCATTAAGCCACAGTACATTAATAAAAAACATAAAATCTTTGTACAACAAAAGCAAAACTTCTTTTTTAGATGTACTTAATATAGAATGCTATAAGAAAAATCTGCGTAATCCAATTAATTCTTGCGTATAAAAGAAAATTGGGAATTATCTAGGTATTACATACCCATAAGAAAAGCGGTTATTTTCATATTTTACTACGCCAATAAAAGTTTCTTTTTCATCAAAGACGGCATAGCTTGTATCTACGAATTCATCAAAAGTAAACATAGTTTTTTTTAATGGTTTTCCGTTAAAAAAAGCTTCTTCAAATTCTTTATTCAGTTTAGCAATATTCATACCACATTCAATTGCTAAATCTTTTGTCATAGACGTTAGATTACTGCGTATTGCTTGAAGTGTTTCCTCTGTTGAATCTTTTGCGGAAATATTTTCACCTACAGAAAGGTTTTCAACCGCTTGCGAAATTGTAAAAGGACTCATAGAATCATAACCTACAGCGTCTTCCAATAAAAAAGAGCCAACAGCAGTGCGACGTAATGCAATGAGGTGTGCACACGAGGAGCAATCTTTTGCTATGTCACGAGCTAAACTTCGAATATAGGTACCCTTAGATACATGAAATGACACATTTGCATACTTAACTCTTCCATTAACTTCTGTAACCTCAAGTATTTCAGAAGAAAATACTGTTACATTCCTAGAAGGCATTTCAACATTTTTTCCAGAGCGTGCAATATCGCTTGCCCTTTTACCGTTTATATGAATTGCTGAATATTGCGGGGGAAATTGCTGTAGTGTGCCAATATGATTTTTAAAAGCAATTTTAAAATCTTCTAAAAGAGGAAGTTCTGTAGTTTGGACAACTTCACCAAAGGGATCTAAGGTATCAGTTTCGCTACCAAACGAAATTATTGCTTTGTATTTTTTATCAAAGGCTGTTACATGGGATGCGAGTCGAGTAAGGCTTCCAACCATAACAACAAGTAAGCCTTCAGCAAAGCTGTCTAGAGTTCCTGTGTGGCCTACTTTTTTTGTTTGTAATGACTTTTTTATTTGATTAAGTGAATTAAAGCTAGTAGGACCACGCTTTTTTGCATATAACACAATCCCTGAAGCTTTGCTATCCTGAGCCATCCTAAACTCCTTAAATATTATATACGCAAAATTACAATGTATAATGCGTAATAGATTTCATTAGTAAATTAAGAAACAGCAGATTCTAGCGCCCAGATTGGTTAATAACATAAGAAAAGTAAATCCAAGATGGACAACGATGAAAAAGCACAAGTCTTGCAACTTAAAGAAAAACTTGCAAACAGCAGAGTCAAGCAATTGTTAATTATACATTGTTAATTATACATTGTTAATTATTAATTAATAATTATTAACTATCCTCGTGCGTTTTTTCAAGTTCGGTAAGTGTGTTAACCATGTTCATTCCGTCACGAATGCTTGTGTCTACAACAAATGTAAGTTTAGGAAATTGTCGTAAACTTAATTTTTTGCTTAGAGAAGTTTGAATATAGCCAGCTGCACTCTGAAGGCCTTTAACACCCTTTTCAATAGATGCATCCTTCATAAAACTTGAAACATATACTTTCGCAAAACCAAGATCTCGAGTAACTTCAACTCTATTAATGCTTAAAAAAGTTGAAACTCTCGGATCTTTTACATAGCCTTGCATAATCATTTTGGAAATCTCGTCTCGGATTTGTTCTCCGAGACGAACGAGTCTAAACTCACCCATGCTTATTCTTCTCCACCAGTTTCGGTATCGTCTTTTTTCTTGGCCTTAGCTTTTTTTGCTTCTTCTTCAAGAGTTTCACCAAGTTTTCTAGCAACTTCAACTTGCTTGTAAACTTCGAATTGGTCACCTACTTGAATATCTTGCCATTTATCAATACCAACACCACATTCATAGCCTGTTGCAACTTCTTTTGCATCATCCTTAAATCGTTTAAGAGATGTAACCTTACCTGAGTAAATTACAATTCCATCACGAATAATGTTTACGCTACTTGTTCTGTTAATAAGACCTTGTGTAACGTATGAACCTGCAATAACACCAATTTTTGGTACTTTAAATGTTTCACGTACTTCAAGCATACCGATAACTTCGTCTTTAATGTCTGGTGAAAGCATACCTTCCATAGCCAAAGTAATTTCTTCAACAGCTTTATAAATTACGTTATACTTTCTGATATCAACTTTTTCATGCTCAGCAATAAGCTTTGCTTTAGGTGTAGGACGTACGTTAAACCCAATAATAATTGCATTAGAGTCTGCAGATGCAAGCATAACATCGCTTTCGTTAATTGCACCCGCTGAGGAGTGAATAACATTGAGACGTATATCTCTTGTTGAAAGTTTTTCAAGAGATTGCTTAACAGCTTCAGCAGAACCTTGCACGTCTGCTTTAATAATAACCTTAAGTTCTTGTATACCACCTGCATCAATAGTATCATAAAGATTATCAAGTGTAACCTTTTTAACTGTTTTTGCATGTTCAAATCGTTTAAGTTCTTGTCGTTTTGATGAAATACTTCTTGCAACCTTTTCATTTTCGGTAACTTGGAAGGGATCTCCTGCATCAGGCATAGCTTCAAGACCTAAAATTTCAACCGGCATTGACGGTGTAGCTTCATCAATTTTTTCACCAAGATCATTAAAAATTGCTCTAACACGACCAGAGAAAATACCTGCAACATAGGGGTCGCCAGTTCTTAGTGTTCCGCGTTCTACCAAAATAGTTGCAACAACACCTCTACCGTGATCAATTTTTGATTCAATTACTTTACCTTCAGCACGACATATAGCATTTGCTTTTAGTTCTAGCATTTCAGCTTGTAAAAGAACTGCATCTAAAAGATCATCTAAACCTTCATTTTTAAGAGCAGATATTTTTACAAATTGTGTTCCACCACCCCATTCTTCAGGCATAAGACCCATTTCAGAAAGTTGTGTCATAACCTTATCAGGATTAGCTTCTGGCTTATCCATTTTATTTACAGCTACAATAATTGGAACACCTGCATCTTTAGCATGGTCTATAGCTTCTACAGTCTGAGGCATAACACCGTCATCAGCTGCAACAACCAAGATAACAATGTCTGTTACTTTTGCACCACGAGCCCTCATCATTGTAAACGCTTCGTGACCTGGTGTATCTAAGAATGTTATTTTTTGACCTTGCTTTGTGTCAACCATGTATGCACCAATGTGTTGTGTAATACCACCAAACTCACCGGCAACAACATTTGCGTCACGAATAGCATCAAGAGTCTTTGTTTTACCATGGTCAACGTGTCCCATAATTGTTACTACAGGAGGTCGTGATTCCATGTGTTCATCTAAATCTTCTTCAGTTGCGATAACTGTTTCATCATATAAGCTTACTACTTTAACTTCGCAATTATATTCAGAAGCCAAAAGAGTTGCAGTATCAGCATCAATAGATTGTGTAATTGATACCATCATACCCATAGACATAAGTTTTCCAATAATTTCAGAAGCCTTAATGTTCATTTTTTTAGCAAGATCTGATACAGAAACCGTTTCCATTATTTCAATTTTTTCAGGAATTGGATTTGTATATGTAGATTGCTTTTTCTTTTGGTTAAATAATTTATCTTCTAAATCCTGTTCGCGATCCTTTCGCATATAAACAGTCTTTTTCTTAGTAAATGTCTTTTTAGCTGGTGCTTTTTTTGCATCAACCATTGGAGCTGGAGATCCACCTTGTCCACCTTGTCTTGGACCAGAAAATCCACCACGGTTACCTTGGAAACCTTGTCCACCAGGACGACCACCTTGGTATCCACCTGGTCTTCCGCCTTGTCCTTGAGGCCTATTTCCTTGGTATCCACCTTGTCCTTGAGGCCTGTTACCTTGGTATCCACCTTGTCCCTGAGGTCTATTGCCTTGGTATCCACCTTGACCTTGAGG
>CAYJKA010000066.1:0-9912 GCA_964370655.1 uncultured Treponemataceae bacterium
GATAACCCACGTAATGTTTCTTTTCCAAGAAGTTTAGCAACAGCCTTCATTTCATTTGGAATGGATGAATATTCTTCAGAAAGGTCAGCGTGACCTTTACCTGTGTTTACAATCATAAGTGAGTAGTCTTGTTTTGCAAAATCAAAAGGAACTTTTTCTACAATTGGTTCTGCAGGGTTTTGAAAGTCCATTGCTACAAGCCCACCTACAGCACATGCCATTTGGTCTAAAAGCCCAGAGGCTTTATCCCAGTATTTGTTTTCTGCAAATTGCCCAATTGTAGCATACTTGCTTACTGGAATAGTACCATCGTTAAAAAGTTTATCAAGAATTAAACAAAGCATCATTTCAAAAGAGGCTGAAGAGCTTACTCCTGCCGCTGGAATTACGTTACTTGTTAAACAGGCATTAAATCCACCAACTTTGTATCCTCGGTCTTTAAAACCTTGAACAATACCACGAAGAAGAGCAGGGGAGCCTTTTTCGTCCATTATGCGTTCTGAGTTTGTAATATCAATAATAATATCTTTGTTGTATGTAATATCATGTATTGTAATTGTGTTGTCTTCAGAAGGAAGGGCTGCTCCAATACAGTCAAGTTGAATACTTGCAGCAAGAACTTTACCTAAGTTGTGATCTGTGTGGTTTCCACCAATTTCACTGCGCCCAGCACTTGTAAAAAATCGTATGCCTTCAGCTTTTGCATCTTTCTTAAAATATGCTGTCCATTCATTCGCTAAATTAGTGTAGCGATCCATTTGAGCTTGTATAACAGAATCATCTGTTCCATAAAGCTCTGTAAAAAGTTGTTTTGAAAAATTCATTGTTTGCATCCTCTTTATATTTTATTATGCCTATTGATGGAAATAATAAGCTGGGTATTTCATGTTTGCGGGTAAGCCAAGATTAGATTTTATTACTTCTAGCGTTTTTACTTCTTTAGGCGCAAAAGCTGATTTTGCTGTGGCAGAAAAATCTAAAAGCAAATCTAGTAATGAAAGATCTTTCTTTTCATAACTATAGTAAACCTCGTTCATATTTTTTCCCTCAAATAGAGTTTCTTCCATTGAGATAATAGTATTTTCTAAGCTATCTACATTATCAATTAACCCATTTTCTTTTGCTTGCAGTGCGGTGTAAATTCTTCCATCAGCAAGTTCTTGCACTTTGTTTAGGTCCATATTGCGTGATTCGGCTACAATTGTTGTAAACTGTGTGTATGCTTCATCTGCAACTGATTGCATAATAGCTCTTTGTTCATCTGTTAATGGACTGTTAACATTCATCATATTTTTATTTTTTCCAGCAGTGATGGTGGTCATTTTTATTCCATACGTATCCATTAGTTCTGTTAAATCAAATGAAGAACTTGATATTACTCCTATAGAGCCTGTTAAGGTGTTTCTGTTTGCATAAATGGTGTCTGCAGCGCAACCTATATAATAGCCGCCAGAAGCAGACAATGGACCAAAATATGCCCAAACTGGTTTTGAAGAAAGAGATTTATATTTTTCAAGGGCGAGATATACTTCATCTGACTGGTATACGCCACCACCAGGGGAATCAATATAGAGTAATATTGCTACATTATTCTTATCATATGTTAGTTCCATAATGGTTGATAAAAGCCATTCCTGATTGTAGGTTTCATTTTCATCTTGAATAACACCTTCAATGTGAACTACTGCAATTGCATCACCTGCGTTTATTGCAAAACCAGAAGATGGTTCTTCAATTAATTTTGTTATAGTAGTGCTTGAGTTAGATGGGCTAGATTCTTTTTCAAAAAGGTGTTGATATGCAAAAAAAACAATTGAAACTAAAAATAAAATAAGGAATACCAATAATCCTTGTTTTGCGCCCTTGCTTAGGCTTTTTGCTTTCTTAGTAGGTGTTATTATCTTGCCGTAATCTTGCATAATTTTCTCCCGTTTAGTTATTGCTGGGCAGTTTCTGTTTCGCCAAAATCCGTAGGACGAATCAATTTTTTATCTAATGCAAACTGCTTTAAATCATAGTACGCATAAACAGTAGTAGTGTATTGGTACGGAACAATGCACATACTTAACAAGACTGTTAAAATAATACTCCACAGTTCTGTTGTGCCATCTTTTGGCAAAAATGATCCAGTAATAAACAACCTAATAACGCAGCTTGGGGCATATGCTAGTAGGTACCAACCTATAAAGCTTAGATGCATAAAAAAGATATCGCCTTTATATCCTTTTGTTATTTCTTTACTTATTTTCATTGCTTTACGCACTGAAATTTTTGGGTTTTCTGCTAAAATAAAAAGCATTTGTGAATAGGCAAAGGCTTTAACAATTCCAGGAATTATTAAAAGGAGAGACCATAAAATACTCCATAATGTTGCCCAAAATACTCCAAGAATTCCTTTTAGCCACAGTGAAAAGCCTTCTAAAAATGTTGAAAAATGTAATTGGCTTTTGTTTTTTGTGAGTTGCAAAAAGAAGTGCAAGGTAGCCATAAGCAGAATTGCACCAAGAGCAATTGAAATAGGCTCAAGATTAATATTAAAGCCTCCAAAACTAAAGGAAAATTCTACTATTGATAGTTTTTTTATAATATAGGAAAGAACTGCGTTTGAATATATAACTAAAAGAGAAAGAAACAATTTTCCATCAAGCTGTTCTTGGGCTAATTCTTTGTATATTTTTCTATCAAACATTTATCCTCCTATAAAACTCCGCGTTAGCGGTGCGTCATGGAAGACGCAAATTCTCAGTTTGTAAAAGCAAGGCTTTTCAAACTGCAAATGATAAAATAACAAGGAAGTTATTTTATCATTCCTCCTATAAAACTCCGCGTTAGCGGTGCGTCATGGAAGACGCAAATTCTCAGTTTATGTATAAATAAAATTATAATGTGTTAGAGAAATTTATTCAAGGTACACTTTTCTATAAATGCACATTACTGTTGCAAATTAGCCAATGCCCTTTTCTCGTAAAAGATCCTTGTAGTATCGTTTTTCTATATTACAAAGAGGGACATTGCATTTTGTAAGTAAACCTTGTAATTTTTGTATTGCAATTTCTTCTGCTTCATCATTTTGAGATTCTGAAAGAATTTCTAGTTCGAGAAAGTTTCCAAGGTGAGATATAGAGCAAAGTTCTAAAAGTACACCATTGTGTTTCCATTGTAAAACATCTTTTTGCTTTTCTAAGTCTATAACAAAACCTGTATCTATAAGTATTTGTTCAAAGGCAGCTCTATCGCTTATTGAGAATTCATGCTCTTCATTCACTTCATAAGAGATATCTTCTTTACTGTTTCGAACTTCCTTCTTTTTATAGGTTACAACAGTTTCAAATAATTGCGCCCCTTGTATATCTGTAGTTTTCTCTTCTCTAATGCGCACAGTAATTGGTTCCTTATGTAGATTTGTATCTAGATTCCAATATACGTCACTTTTACTTTTTTCGCAAACAAATTGGGCAAATGATTGAATGGTATCTCTTGTTTTATTGTAATTTTCTATATGAGCTTTTAATTCTATTTCAAACATATATTCAGTTTATCATAAAAAATTACTTGCGAAAACCCATAGATTGATGTATAATTAAATATGTTTGAAGTTAGAGTAGAAACGTCGTTTTCAGCGGCGCATTATTTAAAAAATTATGATGGTAAATGTGAAAATCTACACGGACATAATTACCGTGTGTTAGCCTATGCACGTGGTGCTGACCTTCCTTCTGATGGGATTTTAATAGACTTTGGTGAAGTTAAGGCTGCTCTTAAAGAAGTATGCAGAACTCTTGACCATACAAATTTAAATGACTTAAAAGAAGATGGAATGCTTGTTTTTAATAACAATCCTAGTGCTGAAAGAATAGCTGCATACATTTTTGACCAACTAGAAATGCTTCTTCCCAAAAAAGACGCTGCTAGACTCCATGCCGTTGATGTTTATGAAACAGCAACAAGTCGCGCACGCTATATGCGTTAGAAAATTAATAGTTAATAATTAATAATTAATAATTAATAGGTTACATAGTTTTAGACTTGTTTCTTCTACCTCTTGACTTATTTTAGAGGTAAACGGAATCGTTATATAATATTTCGAGTGTAATATTAATTGTTAATTATGCATTATTAATTACTTACGTACTGGTATTCCCATTTTATGTAGATCTTCTTTTATTCCTTGTACCGTGTATTCGCCTGAGTGTACCATTGTTGCAATGAGCGCTGCATCTGCAAGACCGCCTTTGCTTCCATCGCCTAGCTTTTCAGAAACAACATCAGCTAAATGTTTTACTATGCCACCTCCGCCAGATGCTACGATTGGTACTGTTACTGCATCTGCAATCATTCTGGTAAGGTTTAGTTCATAACCAGCCTTTGTCCCGTCTGCATCAATTGAATTAAGTACAATTTCTCCTGCACCTAGTTCGACTGCTTTTTGTGCCCATTGAAGTGCATCAAGTTCTGTTGCTGTTCTTCCGCCATTAATATATACACGGTAGCCAGAAGGCATTGAATCATCAAGGGCCGCATCCATTCCAAGCACTATGCATTGGTTACCAAAAATTTCAGCTCCCTGTGTTATGAGGTTTGGATTTTTTACTGCTTGTGAATTAAGACTTATTTTTTCAGCCCCTGCTAGTATTGTCGATTTTATATCGTCCAATGTTGTAATACCACCGCCAACACAAAATGGAATAAACACTTGCTTTGCAACGTTTTTTATTAGATCTAATATAGGGCCTCTCCCGCGTGCAGATGCCATAATATCATAAAATACTAATTCATCTACGCCTTGTCTGTAGTACTCTCTAGCCATTTCTACAGGGTCGCCAATGTCTACATTGTTTTGAAACTTTACGCCCTTTGTTGTTCTTCCATCTTTTACGTCCAAGCACACAATAATTCTTTTTTTTAGCACTCTGTTACCTCTGGGAGTTTTGCAAAATTTTGTAAAATTTGTAAGCCAGCTTTACCTGATTTTTCAGGGTGAAATTGACATGCATATAGATTATCTTTCCATACCGCAGCTGGAAAATCTAATCCATAGTCAGCTGTTGCACTTATTACTGAAGAATCTTTTGGTTGTATTGCGTAAGAATGTACAAAGTAAAAATCAGTGTTATCTTGTATCCCGTCAAAAATAGGGCAGTTGTTTTTAAATGAAATATTATTCCATCCCATGTGCGGCACTTTTAAATGTTGTGTTTTATCTTTTATAATGTTTGAAAAGTGCCTAATACTTCCCTCCATTAAGCCAAGGCATTGTGTATCGCCTTCTTCAGAATAATCAAAAATAATTTGTGCTCCAACACAGATACCAAGAATTGGCATTTTTTTTTCATGACAATCTTTTAGGAATGTATCAAATCCAGTTCGCTTTAGTTCATTCATTGCAAACTCTGCATGTCCATCACCTGGAAAGAGAATTTTTGTTGCGGGAGCAAGGTCTTGCGCTTTTTTTGAAATAATATAAGGAATATCTAGTGACCTAAGTGCGTGTTCCACACTTTCTATGTTTCCTGCATTGTAATCAATAATACCAATCATATACACATTGTACCATTCTGTACGTTTACATTCAAGAGCTTTTTTATTTTTGTCGATAAGTAATTATGACGTTTTCAGATGTTTTTGCAGTAGCGAAAGTACTTTTTTTAGATTGGCGCATTATTGCTGCTTTTATTGCAGTATTCTTATATTTAAATTTTGTTTTTTACGTTTCAAAATACAAAAAGAAGCAAGCATTTAAGCCCAAACGTGTAGTTAAGAAGAGTGCGGATGCGCCTGAGCCTTCTGCTGACGCAGCTTCGACAGAAGATATTTCAGAAGATGATGTTGTTGTCTAAAATATCTTTTTTCTTCTATGCGCTTTTCTAAAAAAAGCACATCATAAATTTCTGTTATGTCTTTTTCTTCCCACATACGAATATTCCACTTTTTTGCACTTTGAAAATTGAATTTTGTTTGGGCTATAGCCTTAGACTCTGCAAGAGAATAACGCTTTTGAGTGTTTTTAATAAATCGTAATAACGTTTTTGCATCTTTTGCTTCATTTTGAGCTGAGTTTTCACATATATCGCATCCACTACAGGCAGCTTGTTCTGCTCCCAATGCATCTAATAATACTTGTCTTCTGCACGTAGTGCTTTCTGCAAAGTCTGCCAAAACCCGTTTTCTACTTCCTGCTATATAGTTTTTTGCTATTTTGCTATCGAGTGGTGACCAAAGTAAAATAGCCTTTGCTACTGACCCATCTCGTCCACCACGACCTGCTTCTTGGATGTATGCCTCTGCTGTGCTTGGTGGTTCAAAATGTATAACTGTTTTAATATCCTTTTTATCAACTCCCATTCCAAATGCACAAGTACTTACAAGAATTGCATCTGTTTTTGGATAAAACCATTTTTCAACAGTACTTTTTTCTTCTCTTGTTAAACCTGCATGATAAAACTTTACGGTATCAGTTTCACCTTGTCTCGATAAAAAGTCTTTAAGTATAAGTGCTATTTCTCTACATTTATTTCTGCTAGAACAAAATATAATGAGTGGTCTTTTTTCTTGCATTACGGTACTAATTAAAGCCTTTGTTTTAGCACACGCCCATGTTACATAGTAGCGTATATTTTGCCTGTCACTTTCACTCCTTATTATGTGAGCCTCGCCATCAAATAATACTTCGGCAACTCTATCTAACACTTCAGGAGACGCGGTAGCTGTAAATGCCGTGACAACAGGTACATGGAGTTCTTTTAATAATGTTCCAAGTGTGAGGTAGGCTGGGCGAAAGGTATCTCCCCATTCTGAAACGCAATGAGCTTCATCTATTGCAATATGTGAAATGTTGCAGGTTTTTAGTTCGTCAACAAGTTTTTCGTTTTGTAGCACTTCAGGATTTGCCAATATGAATCGTGCGCCATTTGCTATTTTTGTAAAGTTTTCTTCTCTTTCTTTTGGAGTTTGTCCACCTCGAAACACAACTACATCTTGGCCTCCTTCTTTCATTCTTCTTTCTTGGTCACTCATTAAGGCTAGAAGTGGGTACAAGATAAGTGTTGGACCTTTTAAAAATAGTGCTGGCACCATAAAACATAATGATTTACCAGCTCCAGTTGGGAGTAGTACAATTTGGTTTCCTTTTTCTCCATTTTTTTCTGCATCAAAAATGTTTTCTACAACCATTCTTTGCCAAGGGTAAAGATATTTTATTCCATACACTTTTTCTGTTTCACTAAGAACTGGGTCTGGGTCAGTTTCTGTGGCTTCTTGAGATTCAATAAGTTCTGGAGGAATTATTACGTCATTTGTAACTTGTTCGTATTCTAAAAAACTGTTTTCAGTCATTGGATTTCCTTCTTAAATGTGTATATATATACTTATAGCTTTTCTTATTACTTTTAAAATTTTTTATAGTTGTTTTGGAGGTGTTTTTTTCTTTTTTTTAGTGGATGTAAAAGTAAATGCGTTAGGGGGTGAAGCGATATCCTTTTTTCGTTTGCGAAAAAAGATTCAAGCGGAACACCCGACCCCGTGTGAGAGTTTTTGCTAAAAGCTCTCACGGGGGAACGCCCAAATGCTGTACTACTTATTGCATTTTACTGGGTTTTGTTATACACTTTGACATATAGGAAGGTGTTAATTATGGTAATGGCTGGGATTTTTTTAGTTGCAGGGCTTGCTCTTTTAGTATGGAGCTCAGATAAATTTGTAGATGGGGCTTGTGGAGTTGCAAAGCATTTTGGTATGTCGCCGCTTTTAATTGGTATGGTTATTGTTGGCTTTGGTACTTCTGCGCCTGAAATGGTTGTTTCTGCCTTTTCTGCTGCTGAGGGGAATCCAGGTATAGCACTTGGGAACGCCTATGGTTCTAATATTACAAACATAGCCCTTATTTTGGGACTTACTGCTTTAATTAAACCTATTACGGTTCAATCAACTGTTTTAAAAAAAGAGTTACCGCTTTTAACGCTTGTAACTATTTTGGCAGCGGCTCTTGTGTACGATGGAGATGTTACCCGTTTAGATGCTATAATTTTTTTAGTTGTGTTTGCTCTTATTATGACATGGACCATATATCAGGGCTTACATGCAAAAAATGATTCGCTCGGTGCCGAGTTTGAACAAGAAGAATCTGAAAATGCTCTTCCAATAAAGAAGGCTTGGTTTTGGCTTTTTGTTGGGCTTGGTGTACTTGTTGGTAGTTCTCGCCTTGTTGTATCTGGGGCTGTGACCATAGCTACTGCATTGGGAGTAAGCGATTTAATTATTGGGCTTACCATTGTTGCCATTGGAACCTCCCTACCAGAGCTTGCCTCCTCTCTTGCTGCAATTAAAAAGGGCGAGCATGATATTGCCCTTGGGAATGTTTTGGGATCGAACCTCTTTAACACATTGGCTGTTGTTGGTATTGCAGGTAGCATTAGCCCAATGGAAGTTGGTAAAGAAATTTTTACACGTGATGTTGCCATTATGGGTGCCCTTACCTTATCATTATTTTTATTTGGATTTGCCTTTAACAAAAATAGACCAGGGCGCATAAACCGTTTTGAAGGAAGCTTTTTAGTTTTAGTATACATTGCCTACATTGTTTACTTGGTTGTTACGCAGTTGTAAAACTAGAATTTATTTTCCTATGTAATAAAAAAGGATACCAGTTGGAATACGGCCAAAATTTTAGATTTGGATTTTATGATATTTCTCCTCAAGAAAGAATGAGAGCAATTAAAGAAGCTGGATTTTCATCCATTATGCAATGGTGGGGTGATGATTTTGAAGATTGCGACGGCGACAAATGGGACATAGCATCTTATGCAAAAGACTGCAATTTAACATATAGTGCCCTTCACGCACCTTCAAATAATAGTAGTGCAATTTGGCTAGATACAGATATAGGTGAGCAAAAATTTTTTGAGTATATGGGTGTTTTAGAAGCCTGTAATAAGTTGGAAGCTTCTATTATGGTAATGCACTTAACACACCGGCTAGAGTTTTTAGACAAGGCCGATATAGGTATTGAGCGAATCCAAAAGCTTGCAAACCGTGGTGAAGAATTAGGGGTTTTTGTTGCGCTAGAAAATACAAGAAAGCTTGACTATAATGCCTATGTATATAATTCAGTTAATTCAAATTTTTTAAAAGCATGCTTTGATAGTGGGCATAATAATTGTTATACCCCAAATGAAGATGCATTTACTATGTTTCAAGATAAAATTGTTTTAACGCACTTTCACGATAATTACGGTCCTCAAGAAGACGGGGCTGTTTGCGACCTTCATAATTTAATGGGGGATGGCACTGTAGACTGGCTTTCCATAAGAGAAAAAATACTTACTCTTTCACTTGATACCATTTGTTTAGAATCCTATTGTCGTCCTAATTCAAAGTATTATGGTTTAAGTATGAATGAATTTTTAGAACTCTCATACACAAAAATAACATACCTCATTGAAAAGGGTATAATACTATAATATTTAACCTTTAGAACTTTTTTATAATTGCTTTTTTTGGACTCTAATAAAATTTGTTCTTAATTTTCAACAATAATTATAAATCTCAGCTTGCGGATACAAATAGACCATGTTATAATTATATGAGCAACGTAGTGTTGTTACATTATTATTACATAGGAGAAATCTATGAAAAAATTGCTTTTCGTAAAACGTGCACTTACATTAATGACAGTATGTGTGCTCTTATTTACTGGATGTGGTGGTCCAAAAGATGAAGAAGTTGGTGTTGTACAAGCTGCCTTAGATGCTGCTTCAACGATGACAAGAGAAGAACTTGTTATAGCAGCCCAAGAAGAAATTGGTGACAATGTTTTCCTTTTCAAAGGTGCCTCTTCGGGCGTAAAAAAAGCAGCAAATGCCTTTAGTGAATTATATGGAATCTCTGTTGGAGAAGCTACATTGGGAAGCAAGGATT
>CAYJKA010000067.1:0-9887 GCA_964370655.1 uncultured Treponemataceae bacterium
CGTTCCTACGCTTACAAGCGTAAATTTAGTAATTTTATAGTTTAAGTACTTGCCTTATCATAAAAATTTCAGTATCTTTAGTGCATGAACGATTTATATTCGGCGCTTGGTGTTTCAAAAACTGCTTCTGCCGATGAGATAAAAAAAGCTTATAGAAAACTTGCTCTACAATATCATCCTGACAAAAATCCGGGTGATAAGGCTTGTGAAGATAAGTTTAAAGAAATTAGTGCGGCATATGCAGTGCTTGGCGATGAAGAAAAAAAACGCCAGTACGATATGTATGGCTCAGCAGATGCTTATGCGCAATCTCAGCGGTCTACCTATAATCAAGGTTATGGACAAAATCCTTTCGGCGATGATTTTTGGGAGTGGTATTCTCAATCAACAAGAGCAAATATGAATAGTTCAAATGGTTATAGAAGAACGTATACGTATCAAAGAAAAACAGAACCATTGACACGAACAGAACATCTTTTTGCTCTTGTTCGATATGGATTAACTTTATTGGCAGGTTTAACATTTTTTAAATTTTCAATACTTCTGTTCCCAATAGGGCCAATTCTTTGTATTGCAGCTATTGTAAATGGTGCTTCAGGTGTGTTACGTAGCCTTTCTGGGTTGATTGGAGGAACTAAATCATAAAAAAAAGGAAAATAGAAATATCTACTTTCCTTTTTTGTAGTTGTTTGTAATCTAAACATAACATAGCTTATAAATTGCGCTGTTGAGTGACATTTTGAAAATAAAAAATGTGGTATGTAAGATTAAGGTACTATTTTTCCCTAAAAATAATTCTTCCACGATTTAAATCGTAGGGCGATAGGGCCACTTTTACATGATCTCCTGGTACAATTCTAATGTAATGCTTTCTCATTTTTCCTGAAAGGTGAGCGAGTATCACGTGCTTGTTTTGTAATTCTACTCTAAACATAGTGTTAGGTAGGGCTTCTTTTACAATACCTTCAACTTCAATTGCTTCTTCTTTAGCCACAAGTCCTCCATGGGGTTATTATTCTTGATTTATTTCAAGAAAGTGATAAAAAAAGTAAAAAAAAGACAAAAAACGTTTGCTTTTTTTTCAAATCACCTTTATAATTTTAATGAGAAAGAGGAATGTTGTCAACTATGGGAGAGTAGGAAATGGAAAAAGATTTTACAGAAAAAATGCAAGGTTTGCTTGTTGAATCAAAAGTAGAAATTATGGATACATTGATGCAAAACAATGCAGATTTCCGACAGATTGTAGAGACAATGGAATCAAAAGATGTAGTAGATATTGCCTCAGATGACATTGATAGGAAGATGCTTGAAACTGTTGGTTCTCAACAGATGAATAGACTTAGTCTTATTGATAATGCCTTAGCGAGAATAGAACAAGGGAAGTACGGTCTTTGTATGCGTTGTAGTAAACGGATACCCGACGAACGCCTTGAAGCTATTCCTTACGCAGTTTTATGTATAGACTGCAAAACAAAAGACGAAAGAGCAAAACGGTTTAGCTAAAATTATACAATGTCACTCGTGTGCCATTTTCCTTTAGAAAGATGGTGAGTGGCTGTATACCCAGCTTCTCTTGCTACTTTTATAGCAGAGTCAAAGTGTTCCATAATAGAGTTAGCATCGTGACAGTCTGAGTTTATGGTAACAGGTACTCCCTCTGCGTGTAAAAGTTTTAAAAAATCAGGAGAAGGGTAGGGGCTATCCATGTTTGCGCGAGTCATTCCGCCTGTATTTATTTCCACTATTTTATCAGTTTTCCCAACAATCTTTGCAGTTTCCTTTATTTCGTTTCTATACCACGTATCAGTTTCGCTAAAAATTTTTAACTCTGCATTTCTTTTTCGCACTAGATCAATGTGCCCAATAATGTCAAATGAGCAGTTTTGTATCATCTCTCTTTGAGTAGAAAAGTACGCTTGAATAGCTTTTTTTCCGTCGCCATTAAAATACATTTGTATGCCTTTATAAAACTCTTGCGCAGGGCCATCCACTGTAAAACATCCATTTGCTGCCTTATCTTGAACAACAAGGTAATGCACTGAACCTATAATGAAATCGGGCTTATAAAAGTCATAAGTTTTTACGTCACAATATGAAATTGGAGGAAGGTATTCAGCTTCTACACCAGCTAAAATTTCCATACGTCCTTCATATTCCTTTTTTAATTCTTGTATGTCATGAAAATATTCGTCGTAGTTTCGCACATCCATGTGCCAAAATGAAGCAAATGGAAAAGCAGTATGCGATGAAAACCCGAGCGTAGTAATTCCCAAATCATAGGCTTTTTTTGCCATTTCTTGTACGCTATTATTACCATCGCAAAAAACAGAATGAGTGTGATAATTTGTTGTGTTTTTCATAGTGTGCTCCTGCTAAAAATAAATGTTACGGTTCTACAAGTAGTTTGAAGTTAGCAAAAATTTCGTTAAACGTTTTTAATCCCATTGTGATAGTTTGTATATCTTTATTTTTTCCCGCGCGTTCAATAGCTGATCCAATTTTAGCTAAGTTACCAAGAGAAAGGGTTGCAGAGCTTCCTTTTAATGTGTGCCCAATAGAAATAAGACTTACAAAGTCTGTTTGCTTTTCTGCATCTGCGGCAAGTTCTAAGAATTGTGTTGTTTGAGTTATGTATTGTAAAATAAGTTCTTTTCCGAGTGAAATATCGCCACCAACGGTGTCCATAAAATCGTTCCAGTCCCAGAAGTCCTTGGTTTCTGTTTTTCCCAGAATAGTTTTGATAGCGGTGCTTGCACTTGTTTTTGATTCTTTATCGGTGATTTCTTGTATGAAAAATTTCGTTAGTATGGAGCCAACATCTTTTCGCTTAAAAGGTTTTGTTAAAATATCATTCATACCATTTTCGGCATATATTTTATAGTCTTCTTTGTCACTGTTTGCGGTGCAAGCTATTATTGGCCCACTGTATCCCATTTTTCGTATTTCTTTACAAGCTTCTACGCCAGACTTTATTGGCATATGAATATCCATAAAAATAATATCTATTGATAAATCATTTTTTACAATTTCTACTACTTCTTGCCCGTTTGAAGCTGTTATTGGTATGGCTCCAAAGTGAGAAATAAAGGTTTGCATAAGCTTTTGGTTTATAGGGTGATCTTCTGCTATTAAAACTTTTTTGTCCTTTGCAAGTACAAAAATAGAATCTTTCTTAAAAGGATGAGTAGAAGGAAGTTCTTCGACTGAGTCAATAATTCCAAACTCAGAAGGTACATTGAAATAGTTTGACAATAGCTTAATAAGAGATTTAAATTTTATAGGTTTATAAATATAGTTTTCAAAATATTTTAGAATTTTTTCTTTTACGCTGTTGTCTGCTTGTCCATCGGGAATTACTAAAAAACACTTTGTTTTATTTAACAAAGGATCTTCTTTTATAAAGGAAGTGAGTTCCCACCCTGTCATGTCTTCCATAAGCATATCTATAAAGACCAATGAATACGGCTTGCCTTTTTTTGAGGCATTTTTCATTTTTTTTAGTGCTTCACTGGCAGATGTTGCGCCTGCAATATTCTTAAATTTTAAAATATTAAGTTTTGAATGTAAGCTTTTTAATGCAAGTGGCTGATTATCTACAAGAAGAATTGAAGTGTCTTCTGGGATATCAAGCTGAGAAACTAATTTAATTCTATCTTCCAAAAGTGAGCGAGTCATAGAATCATTATTGGTCTTTAAGGGCAGGGAAAACCAAAAAAGAGAACCTTTTCCTTCTTCGGACTTCATACCAATTTTTCCGCCCATTGCCTCTACTAGGTTTTTTGAAATTGATAAGCCAAGTCCTGTTCCACCGTACTTTCTTGTAATTGATGCATCTACTTGGTAAAAGTTAGTAAAAATTTTAGCTTGGCGTTCTTTTGATATTCCTATTCCAGTATCTTGCACTTCAAAAAGTAGGACAGAATTATTAAGTCTCTGTGAAAGTTTTATATAGATGTATCCTGAATGAGTAAATTTAATCGCATTCTTTATAAGATTTAAAAGAACTTGCTTTATGCGAGTGGGGTCGCCTAGTAGCGTTGTTGGGAGGGTGTAATCAATGTCAGTTATAATTTCTAACTTTCTGTTATGGGCTTCCATTGATAATAAGTCGGCTGTTTGTTCTGTAACTTCAATAGGGTTCATAGGAATGTTCTCAACAGAAAACTTACCCGAACTAATTTTTGAAAAATCTAGTAAGTCATTTACCAGTGTTAAAAGAACGTCAGAACTAAAGCGTATTTGATGTATAAAATCTTTTTGTTCTGAATTTAGATTTGTTTCATTTAATAACTCTAATGATCCACTAATTGTTTGAATGGGAGTTCTGAGTTCATGAATTGTATTTGCAAGAAATTGTCCATCAATTACAATGCTGTTTTTGGTCGGTTCGTCCATGTGGCTAAACCTTAGCGTTTAGAACTTCAATTGCTTTTTGGATAATAGCGTCTGGTTTTAGTGGTTTGATAAGATAACTTTTTGCTCCAAGGCTGAGTGCTTGTACAACAGATGCTTTTTGAGTTGCATTTGAATAAACAATTACAGGACTTGGGTATTGCTTTGCTCTTAAGTTCATCAAAATGTCAAAGCCAGAAATTCCAGGCATAAACACATCAAGAATTACAAGGTCAAATACTCTTTTGTTTGTAGATGCAAGAAATTCTGAACCTGATGGGTATAAAACGATATCTGCATTTAGCGTTGCAAACACTTTTTCTAAAAGGGTTCTTACAACTGCATCGTCATCAACAATAGCAATAAGAAGTTTTTTGTTTTCGCCGCCTTCTGTTTCTAAAACACCAGTTTCTGAGAAAAATCGCATTTCGACCAATCCTTCTCCTGCGTCTTCAGTAGCGCTTAAAATTTTATCGGCGATAGTTCCTGTTAGGTCTGCATCGTCTCTTTCATTGAGAAGTGTTGCTAAAACGCCTGAAAGGTTATCTACTACTTCTAAGTCGCTGAACTCAACATGGCCTTGTACAAAGTCACGTGTAAAAGGATCCAAAGATAGAATTTTTATGTACCTGTGGCGAATTCGTTGGTCGCTAATAATATTGTTTAATAAAAGTTCAAGATTCATGGAATCTGAAAAGCACAGTGTTAAGTTGGTAAGCATAAGAACAAGTTTTGGATTTGATAGCTTATTAGCATCTATCATCTCGCTTATTTTGTATCTAATCATTGCAATTTTATCTCGGTTAAGACCCTGTGCAATTTCAACAAATATAATATTTTCGTTTAAGTGAGTTTCCATAATACTTAGTGTAGTATCTATGGATAGTGCGGTTTTTAATACCCGCCCAATTGAATCAAAGAAAACATCGAACTTAATAGGTCGGTTAAAATACTTAATTACCTTATATGGCAAAAGTTGAGCAAGCTTGTCTGGCCTAAGTGCAGGCCCTGTAATAATAATAGGAATTGAAACAGCATTTGGATTGTCACGTTTTTTTTGTAGATAATCCATTAACTCTGTAAAAGACTCTTGAAAATCAATAATAATTAGGTCTGGAAGTAGAGAAATAGTTTTTGTAAAGGCATCACGGCGCCCATTAGCAATTGAAATTTCTATACCTACTGATGATAATTTTTCCTTGAGGAAGTCTCGAAACAGTGGGGGTGCATCAATAATTAATACTTGCTTCATATATACATAATACCGTAATTTTGCTATAATGACAAGTATGAAAAACGTAATTGTTTTACTTGCAGACGGATTTGAGGAGATGGAAGCCGTTCTCCCTATCGATTTAATGAGGCGTGCAGGAATTTTCGTACAAACGGTAAGTATGAATAATTCTTTACGTGTAGTAGGTTCAAGAAATATAGTTATTGAAGCAGACTTGCTTAGTGACAATATAGACGACCATTATATTCAAAACACTTTTCCTGATGCTGTTTTTTGTCCTGGTGGCTTAAACGGCAGTATAAATCTTTCAAAACATCCTCTAACAAAAAAACTTTTACAGACTGCTAAAAAAAATAATGGCATTATAGCTTCAATGTGCGCTTGTCCTCCTATTGTATTAGGCCCACTAGGACTGCTCGATGGGAAAAACTTTACTTGTTACCCAGGAATGCAAAACGAAACTCACTATGCACCACTAGCCGACCTATCTGGTTATAAAACAGATTCTGTTGTTGTAGATGGAAACCTTATTACTTCTCAAGGCCCAGGAACGGCATCTGCACTAGCATTCACTCTTATAGAACTCCTACTAGATTCTGAAACAAGCAAAAAAGTAAAAGAGGGCGCATTGTTTTTTTAAAAACTTCTATATTTTTATGCTGTGATATGGTATACTATGGGTATGATAAAGGCAAAAGTATTAATAAAGTGCGTAATTTGGATTTTAATTATTTCTGTTGGTCTCTTTTTTTATTCTCAGTTTAGTTCGCAGTTCAACACAATGGAAGTTGGATTTTACGGAGTACCAGAAGAGGTTGAAGTAGTTTTATCAAATTGGCTTGACGAGCGAAACATTGACTGGAAGCCTGTTATTTTCGATGATACCATCCCGTTAGAAGATCAGCTTAGTGCACCTGTAAAACAGAATATTCTATTTACAGTTGATGGCATGAATATGGACTCTGTAGCGCCGTATGCGAGGACAGCAAAAACACGAAACCTTGTGCTTATGCCAATTCCAATTAGAACTTCGGTTCAAACAGATTCTAGACTCACCGCTACGCCTATCCTTCTCGACCACTTTCAATTATCATATAATGTTGAATCATTAAGAAATATGGGTAGCTCTATTCCTACGAATTTTATTGACCTTGAATCAGTTGCACAGTCGTACATTGGCAATAGACAAGGAACTTCTTCAGTTGCGCCTATTCTTTGTGCTGGTGGCAATGATGATGATTTAATTCAGTTTTTTTCAGCAATGCTTGAAACAATGCATGGCATTGACAATTATGATATAGCTCAATTATTTTTAGCCGAGACTGTTGCAAGTGCAAAAAAGAATGAATTACTTTCGGTGTCTGAATTTAATGCTTTTTTTGAACTTCCGCAAGTGTATGATACTTTGCAATATATTTCAACATGGGAAATAAGAGGTTTTTTAAGTTCTTCATGGTTAAACCTTTCTAGAGATGATATACTTCGAGCAATGGAAAACAAATCAGCATTATTTACTTTTGTTCCATTTAGTTCTTATGAAAATTTATCACAAGGGGCAAAGAGTGCTTATGCTCCTTGGTTTATGCCTTCTGGATCTCAAAGAGAAAGTCGCTATCTAATTGCTCCGGCTGTTGTAGTAATGGAGTTTTCTTATGTTAAATCTCCTTTCCAATCTGCAAGGCAATCAGCAAAGAAAAATAACCTTGCATCTTCTCTTATTGAAGAACTTGTTTCAGGTTTGGTACAATCGCAGCTTAGCACTGATTCAAATTTAACGCCAGTGAATGCATCGGCAGTTATAGATGAGATGGGAGCAGGAGAAACTAGACAACTGTTTTCACTTTCAGATGGAATTACGCCTGACATAGCGCAAGCTTCTTTTGTTCGCCAAAGTGATAGAACTCAGTTTGCGCAAGCTCTTAGGATGATGTTATTGCAAATTGAAGAAGAAATGTAAACTAGGTTTTCTTTCGCCATTCTCCCGGAGTCATTTTTTCTATTTTTTTAAATTGAGTATGAAACCGTTGCAATGATCCAAAACCACTTTCAATGGCGATGACGTCAAGGGCGCTGGTTGTTTCTCGTAAAAGGTTTTTGCTATACATAACCTTTGTTTCAATTATTTCTTGGTGCAAGGTTTTTTTTGTTTCATGGAAGAATTTTTGTTCTAAGCTTCTCCTTGAAATAGGAATTTCTTTTAGAATGCTGTTTACGGTAATGCCTTTATGGGCTCTGTTTTTTATAAAATTAAGAGCCTTTTCAACAAAGGGATCTTTTGCAACAACCATTTTTGTTGATTCCCGTTCAACTATATTTAATGGGGTTATAATTTTGTGTGCTATTTTTTGAAAATTTTTACCAGTAGGGTGTATAAGGTTGTTTAATAATTCTGCTGCATTATAACCTATGGATTCACAGTCAACACGAATACTTGAAAGAGAGGGATTTGCTAATTCGCAAAGGATATCTTCATTATCAACGCCCAAAATTGCAATATCATTTGGGACTTTTATGTTGGCTGCAGTGCACGCATTTGTAATTTTTAGTCCAATTGTGTCATTTGCGGCAAAGAGAGCTGTAGGCTTTGACAGTCCACCTAGCCAATAGCATAAAAGTTCTAGTTCATAGTCTAGCTTTTCCCACCATTTTAGATCTTTGCCGACTATACAGGATTGAATTTCATTTGTCTTTGAGGAAATAACACTTAAAAAGCCTTCGTAGCGATAGGTTGACCAGCGTATATCGGGAATCCCTACCCAAGCAAAGTTTTCAAATCCTAAGGAAAGTAAGTACCTGCCTGCCTGTTGACCAGTTTCAAATTCGTCATTGTGAACTTCAAAAAAACCACTGTATTTTAATGCGCCTGCGGTATCTACAATAGGCACTTGGTAAGACTGTAGTTTTTGCACTTGCTCACTGCTTTCAATTCTGGATATAATTCCATCTAGTTTTTTTTCTTCATTTGATGAAAACATCCAGTCCGAGCCCAAAAGATTCCAGTTCCCTTTTTTCTTCGCATACTGAATTATTCCTCGTGCAATTCCGCGTGTGTAAGCATCATCTATAACTATGTCTAAACCTATGTTCATACTGTTAATTGTAGCACAATTTTTCGCAAAATGGAATAGTTTATACGCAAAAAAGGCATTGTTGAGATTAATTAATAATGTATAATTAATAATTAACAATGGGTGTGTCACAAAAATGAAACACAGTAACTTGCCTTAAAAATTTTTTTTTATATGAAGATTTTTTCAAGTTATATAACCATAAATATTAATTATTATTTGTTAATTATTAATTATCTAGGGGGAATTATGAATGATATTCCAAAAGTAGGTTTGGGGACGTTTGGTTCAGATAGCGTAAGCAATGAAAGCATTGCACAAGCTGTTGAATATGCAATTAAATCAGGTTGGAGACACATAGACTGTGCTTCTGTTTATGGAAACGAAGATGTAATAGGCGCAACTCTTAAAAAACTTTTTGCAGAAGGTGTTGTAAAAAGAGAAGAGCTTTGGATAACTTCAAAATTATGGAATGATAAACATGCTGAAGAAGATGTTATTCCTTCTTTTAAAAAGTCTCTTTCAGATTTAGGTTTAGATTACATAGATTTGTACCTAGTTCACTGGCCTTTCCCTAATTTTCATCCACCAAAATGTGATGTAGATTCAAGAAGTCCTGATGCCCGTCCTTATATTAATGAAGAGTTTGTAAAAACATGGCGCAAAATGGAAGAACTTGTTGAAATGGGATTGGTAAAAAAAATTGGAACATCAAACATGACTATTAAAAAGTTTGAGCAATTTTTACCATGCGCAAATATTAAGCCTTATGTTAATGAGCTTGAATTACACCCACATTTTCAACAACCAGAACTTTTAAAATATGTTATCGATAACGGTATGATTCCTATTGGATTCTGTCCTCTTGGATCACCTGGGCGACCAGAACGTGATAGAACAGAAAATGATACTGTTGATATGGAAGATCCAGTAATTGTAGAAATTGCAAAAAATCATGGAGTTCATCCTGCGGCAGTTTGCTTAAAATGGGCAAGTGCAAAAGGTGCTATTCCAATTCCTTTTTCTACAAATCCACGAAACATAGATGCAAATTTTAAGGCAGTTATGGAAGATCCATTAACCGATGACGAAATTGCTGCTATTGCAAAAATTGACAAAAAATGCCGCTTAGTAAAAGGCCATGTATTTTTGTGGGAAGAAGCTAACGACTGGGAAGACCTCTGGGACGA
>CAYJKA010000068.1:0-9303 GCA_964370655.1 uncultured Treponemataceae bacterium
CTACTTTAAAAGCAGGACCCCAACCTAGGCCAAATGAAATTGTCCATTTCCCATCAGGATCCACATACTTCACGGCCTTACCCGCATAGTGGTGAAGGAAGTTTATCTGGTTTGAGCCTCCGCTTGTACCACATATGGTAAATTTTATGTCAAATATCGTTTAGATAAGCCTGTGGTTCATCTCCAAGAGCAGGGTCTGTGCTTAACCACCTACTTGTTTTTTGATCTAAGTACCTAGCTCCATAATAATACAGACCGGTTTCTTCGTCAAGCTCTTTACCCGTAAATTTGTACGGTAATTTATAATTAACAATTAATAATTTACAATGGTTATGGACAAACATATAGTAGCATTTTCAGCTGGCTCAAATCTGTATAAATCCTATAGATTTTCCCTTTCTCACCTACTCTACCCACCACATTAACTAGTAACTAGTAACTAGTAATTAGTAATTAGTAATTAGTAATTAGTAATTGCCATACCGCTTGCACTCGTTAATTGGTAAAACCAACACTCACCTACTTTATCCTTCAAATTTAAGTAAAATAATGGTGCCTACCTTGACAAAAACCTATAACAAAACTACAATTACCCATATACCTTTTATATAAGGTACAATTTTTGGAGGCAAAGTATGTTAAAAAGATTAAACGTGCTAGCAATTTGTTTAGTTGCTTTTATGTTATTAAGTGCATGTGCAACTACAGGTAGTGTTGATACTGCACAATTTGTTAGTGGGATAAGAACCGCAACAGAGTATGAAAGTGAATGGTTAGGCTTACGATACACTTTAAGTGAAGAAATGAGTATGATGAGTGATGAAGAAATTTACGCATTAACTGAAGCAGCTGTAGCACAATACGGCGAAGTTCTTTCAGATAGCATTAATTTTGAAGATCTTCCACTGCTGTTTGAATTTCTTGCCCTTAATATTTATAGTTCAAATAATATTAGTGTAAGCGTGGAAAAACTTTCACAACAAGGTGTTACTGAACAAGCATATGCAATGGCAGTTAAGTCAAGCTACCTTACTATGTATGAAGAAGTTTCATTCTTCGATGATTCACAAAGAGATGTTGCTGGTGTTGATTTTTATGAAGTAAGTTTAATAGGATCTACAGCAGGAACTGCATTTTATCAAATGCAACTTTTTAAGAAAATTGATGACCGCATGGTAACTATCACAATGACATGTTTTGATACTGACAATGCAGATGAATTATTAGCAGGCTTTTCAGCATACTAATGTAATAATCTTATACAAAAGCCCTTAATCAATGCATTAAGGGCTTTTTTTTTGTTTTATCTCATACACACTGGCACCAATAAAAAGTGAAATTATATTTGTATCTTTGTATATTCTAGCAAGTGTTGCTCTTTTTGTAAAATAGGAAATGTAATAATAAAATTACTTCCCTCACCTTCAATAGATTTTATGCTTATATCGCCTGACATTTCTTTTACAATTTTATATACGAGTGCCAAGCCTAAGCCTGTTCCTTGTGCCTTTGTTGTATAATATGGCTCAAAGGCCCTATTTAGCGTTTCTGCACTCATGCCAATACCATTATCACTAAAAATAAGCATAAATCTGTCATTGGTAACTGATGTTTGTATCTGTATTGCTCCACCGTTTGGCATTGCAGCTATAGCATTTTGGGCTAAATTGGCAAGTACTTGATTTAACAATTTTGGATCTACATGTATAACTGGAGCAAAACTCATAAAATCACATTTTAATTCAATATTTTTTTCATCAAGTTCTGGTTTTATAAACGTTATAAACCTGTCTAATATTTTGCCAGGCTCTACAGGTTCAAGACTAGGTCTAACAGGACGAACTGCAGATAAAAAGTCCACTACAATATTATTAAGTCTATCTATTTCTTCTGTTACTACGTGTAAGTATTTTTCTGCATGCTTTTCATTAGGAAGTTTTCCATCACCGTCTCTAGCTTTTTTCAAAGCCTTTTGTATAAGCTGAATATGAATACTAATAGCACCCAAAGGATTTTTAATTTCATGCGCAACACTTGCAGCTAAATTAGTAAGCCCTGCCATGCTTTCCATTCTTCGTAGCAACATATCTTGCTTTCTTTTATCAGTAATATCATCAACTTGAACAATGTAGCCCCAAAGTTTTCTTGAACGTACTAACGTAAAAATGCCAACAGAAATAAACCTAGCAGCACCATTTGAATCGTGCAGTAAAAATTCTTCAGATGTGTGATTTTTTTGTATAGCACAGTGCTTTCGCAAAAAATCTGCTATTTGCGCATTTTTTATAAGTTCCCAAACTGGAGCTTGTTTATTAAACGTAGACATTGGAATATATCGACCTACGGCCTTGTTCTTTGATTCTAAGTGCCACTGATCATTACAAATTAAAAGACCTGTATGAACAGAATTTAACACAGCATTTAAAGTTTCATTTTCCTCTGTTAATGAGTCTATTAGTGCTTGTACTTGTTCAGGAGTTAACTTTGATATTTTACTTGTAACTCTCTTAAAAAAGTCTCTCACTTAACTAACCTTTAACAATGAATATATTAATGAATCAAATGCAGATGCAATACTTTGATTGTATGTTGTAATATTAGAATAGCAACTTTTAAGAGCCTCTAGCATTAAAGAGCTTTGTTCCGTAAGTTGAGATGTTGTGTTACCAGAACTTTGATATATTTTTTTTCGTTGCTCGTCAAGCATAGCATTAAAAAAGAGTTTTAACATACTACGTGGTTCAAAATTCTTCATACTCTTTAAAAGTTCTTCTGTATTAGGAATATCCTTTTTTTGTATAGTAGCAAGAAACTCTCTTGCAAGCACAGCAATTTCAGTAGGTAAAATAGGCAAAAAAGAATTCAAATATGATACCAATACTGTTTCGCCTTGAATACTAGACTGCTTTGTAACGTCTTGTAAAGTTGTATCACTAATTCTAAAAATTCTTTGCAATACTTCTGTACTATGTTCATAATTTCTTGTATTAAAAGAATAGGTTCTAACCCTTGAAAGAATAGTTGGCATTACAGCATTTCTGTTTTCAGCAATAAGGATAAAAACTGTATGATCTGGTGGCTCTTCTAATATTTTTAAAAGGGCATTACGCACACCTTCTGCCATTTTGTCTGCATTTTCAATAATAAAAACTCTCTTACCACTAGCAATTGTGTAATGTGCCCATGTTTGAGCTTTTCTTATGTGTGAAACAGGTATAGAATCATACATAAAGGAGCTTTCAAGCTTTTCACATAAATCTTGTAACTTTAAGCTAGATTTTTCAAATTCTTCAATTGGAACTAATGGTTGTAGAGGATCTAAAACTTCTAAAATCTCATCTATTGATGCTATAAGAGGACTTATTTTAGATGCCTTATCATCGCCTTCCCATAATACTTGATTAAAGCGCGATGTAAGTTTTCGCACACTTCGTACAAATAAATATCTACTTGCCTGAATCCAAGTGGCATTTTGTTGATATGCTTCCAAAAGAGTTTTTCTACTACCTGCAATTTCACAAAGCAAGCTCTTATTTCCAGCTATAAGTAAGTCGGTACTTACAAGGCTTTTATGCTTAAGACAAGAAGTGCAATTACACTGCCAGTTTCCAACATCTTCACCTGTGCACGATAACACTCGCGCAATTTCAAGCGCACAAGTAAATTTACCAGAACTAGCAGGTCCTGCTAATAAAATAGACTTTGGAAGTTTACCAGATTTAATATCTACTGAGAGAAGTTTCGTTGCATCTTGATACAGTACGTTTTCAAACAATTTTGCACCCTTAACCTAAGAACTGTATAGGAAATACAAATGTAATATACTCTTGAACTATATCTACCGGTGCTTGTAAAAGCTTATTAAACGTTTTATGAAAAAAGCTGTCTAAAACTAAAGGTCCTAGGTCAAACCATGGTTGAGCATAAAAAATAATCAAGATAATACACACAACTAATAATCCCTCTGCAGCCCCAAAAAAGAACCCCAAAACTCTATCTAGCCCACCAAGTATTTCTCCAGAAAAGAAATTACCAACAAAATGTTGGATTAGGCGAACAATGAGGTAAACAAGAATAAAAATTAAAAGAAAGGCTAATATCTTCGAAATAAAATCTGATTCAATGTGTTTATTTAAAAATGGTGATAGTTTTCCAAAAAACATTACAGCAAAAAACACACCTAAAACAATTGCTGCTTTAGAAAAAAATTCTTTTATAAAGCCAGCAACTGCTCCATGAATTGCTAATAAAAGAATAATTGCTATAAATACAATATCCAAAAAATTAAATGTCATAAGTAGTATCCTTTTTATGTTGCTTCAACAAGCAACCGAGCTATAGTTTTAGAAGGATTAACAGTAATTAATTCCTGTAACGCTTCTTGCATAGTTTTTAAATTTTTTGTTTCAAGCATAATTTCTAGCGCTGATTTTACATTCCCGCTAAAAATATCGAAATCTTTTTCTAGTGAGTTTACCACAATGGCCGCACCTTTTTTTTCAAAATTAGATGCATTTTCTACTTGGTCACCACGAGTTCCACTTCCGGCTAAAGGAATTAAAAGCATTGGCTTACCTGCAACAGCTGCTTCCCAAAGTGAATTTGCTCCAGATCTTGATAAAATAATATCGGCACAGGAAACTACATTTGGCATTTCAGAGTAGATAAAATCATAAGGAGCATAATATTTTGCCTTATTATCTATTCCTTTTTTAATTTCTAGAGCTTTAGTGTAGTCTTCTCCAGTACCTGTTTGATGAACAACCATAAATCGTTCTAAAAGCCAATCTATAGTTTCAAAAATGAGGTTGTTAATTTGATGTGCACCTGAAGAGCCACCAAGCACTACCAGTAAGGGCTTACTTTGTTTTTTTATATCTAAGAAATCTAAACCCAGTTTTGCATCAGCATTAAAAAACACATCCCGAACAGGATTGCCTGTTACAATTAGATTTTGCTGCATAGACTGTGAAAAGAACTTCTTTGTTTCATCATACGATAATAAAATTTTATTAGCAAAGCGCGCATTTAATTTTGTGGCAAGCCCTGGAGAAAAATCACACTCATGTGTGTACACAGGAATGCCCAAAATTTTTGCAGCCGCACAAGGAGGAACACTTACAAACCCACCTTTTGAAAAAACAAACAGAGGTTTTATTTTGGCAAGTTGAAAAAGTGCAACTATAAATCCGCACCCTATTTTTATGATGTCAAAGAAATTTTGAAATGAAAAATATCGCCTAAGTTTTCCTGACGGAATAGATATAAAACGGTCTGCACTATTAATCCCATTTTTTCCTATATTAGACATAACCATTTTTTCATCTTTACCATTGTTAGAACCAATCCAAACTATGGAAAAATCACCTGAGAGCTGTTTTAATTCATCTGCTACTGCTAAACCGGGGTAAATGTGTCCACCCGTCCCACCTCCGGTAAACACGACTGTTTTCATTTTTTCACCGCTGTAAACGCTTTTATAATATCGGTATGTCTAAAAAGATTAGCATAGTCTAAGCCAGACATGCCTAAATTATCCTTTTTATCTACATCAACGCCATTTTTTGCTAGTATTTTACATATATCTGCATCGCCACTACCCACAGCTAATACCGCAACGGGCTGACCATCTTTACTTACTGTATCTAAACTTGCTTTCTTTTTAACTAAGAGAGCAACAATTTCTTTTTGCTTTTTTCCTATTGCATCCATAAGGGCAGTATAACCTCTATCAAGGGAAACTGCATCTACATTGACTTTCTTATCTAGGAGCCAATTAACCATGCTAAGTTGTCCAGAGCGTGCTGCATTGCAAATCATAGGAGTTCCAGCAGAATCTGTTGAATCTACATCTATTCCTGCCGCATAAAAAATATTAGTAACATCCTCATTACCTGCACAAATATAATGTGCAAAAGAATCAGGATTTAGTGGTATATTTAGACTAAAAAGCTGATGCCGAGCAATTTCTTTTCGTTCTTCTTCTTGGAAAATTGGAAAGTATTTATCAAACCTATCATAGAGTTCTTCTATATCAACACAGGCAGGGAAAAAACTGTTTGTTAAACAAGAAGGGAAACCTACTCTTTCTCCTACGACAAAAACAGATTTTTGAGATACCAAACCAAGTGAATAAATAAATGTGCTTACCACAGGAATTTGTTCAATGTTAACATACACAATATGTGTTGCATCTGCTAAAATTTCACAAAGTTTTTCAATTGTGCTAGCCATAGCATTATCTTCAAAATCAACTACTTGAGAAAGAGAGAATTGAAATGTCTTATAATGAACTTTCTTTTTTCTGAGATATGATACAACTTTTTTAGATTCGGCTTCCGAAGCAAGCCCTCGAAATACTACCCATTTCATATAATTAGTATATCGTATATATGAACAATATTCAAGCAGAAAAATTGTATTAAAGCATAAAAAAACAGGTTTCAAATTGAAACCTGTTTCATGCCGTCGGACAGAATCGAACTGTCGACACATGGATTTTCAGTCCATTGCTCTACCGACTGAGCTACAACGGCATTTGTTTTCGTGAACTATCACGTAACGAATATTAGTATATATTTTTTGCTCATTTATGTCAATAGGTAAATGGAAAGATTTTATTTTTTTTTACTATTTTTTATTATTTAATTCTTCAGCAATTTCTAGCATACTAATTATATCAACAGTAATAACTTTAACTACATCAGGTGGAATATCTTCTTCCTTGTGCTCTGTGTAATATTCATTAGCTTCGATAGCAACTTCGCGTGCAGCAGAATAATCACTTGCAAATAAGTAATACATAAAAAGCTGAGCGCGAGCAAATAGATGAGCTAGCGCACTTTGAGTATCATCATTAATAATTTCTTCTAACACAGGCAAAACTAAAACATCATTTGAAACATCATAATCTGTTAAATAGTCGTGTGTTAGGTTTATTTTTCCTAAAGGGTCAGATATTGATTCAAATGAAGTAGTTACAGTTTCAAAAAGTGTTTCAGATTTACCAATTCTTCCATCAGGTGTAATTAGAAATGGTTGTGCAGCATCTTTATTTAATGTATTGTAAATTGTAGGATAGATTACAAGTACTGCAGCAATTTCTGGTATTTCAGTACGTACTGTGCTTAACATAATTGCAGTATCCGTGTTGTTCCAATTGTAAACACCAACAGATCTGCACTGAGCATCAGCTGTTTCCACGGGATAATTTGATAATAAAGATTCTATCATAATTGCTCTATCTGCAACAGAAATACCATCTAAAACATTAAAATCGTTTAACAAATTATAACCAAAATACGCTTGTGTTGGAATTGTTGTTTTATAAACTTCTGTTCCTTGTGGTAAAGTTTCCTCAATAACTACACCTGAATCTAGTGCAGTATAGCGCCATAAATCTTGTTCACTTGCAACAGAGCTAATATATTGCATGATTTCATCCTTACTTGGTGCACTTCTCTCACCAATATAAGAAGTAAGTGTATCAGCTTGAGGAGCTGTTGTAACACAGCCCATTGCAAACACCGACACTAAAACTAATACCATAAACATAATTTTTTTCATTATACACCTCTTTCAAGCAGTATATACTTACGTTTATTTTTTGTCAATGTTGCAATATGCTTAGGACAAAAAAAGACCACTACCTTCGGGTCATTAGAGGATAATTATAATATTTAAACAAAATAAACTAAAAATAGTTACAGTTTCGCTTTTTTTCATATTGTGAAAAAAACAGATTGACCAAAAGTATAAATAATTATATAATGTTTCTATATACAATAACAATTTTTAGGAGATAAATCAATGACAAAGGATGCAATAAATATTTTAATAGCATTTATTTGCTATTTAGGCATTATGATTTTTATTGGGCTTCGGTATGTACGAAAAACAAAGAACACTAGCGACTTTTTCCTAGGTGGAAGAAAGGTTGGACCATGGATGACAGCACTGAGTGCAGAAGCATCTGACATGTCTGCTTGGCTACTAATGGGGCTTCCGGGTGTTGCCTATATTAGCGGTTTAAGTGGTGTATTTTGGACAGCAATAGGCCTCTTAGTTGGAACGTACCTAAATTGGTTAATTGTTGCAAAACGCCTAAGAAAATTTTCAATACACGCTGGAGATTCAATTACAATCCCAGAGTTTTTTATAAATAGATTTAAAGATAAAACAAGAGTTACAGGACTTATTGCAACTATTTTTATACTAGTATTTTTTACCGTTTATGCAGCATCAGGTTTTGTAGCTTGTGCTAAGGTTTTTAATTCTGTATACGGTATTCCTTATATATATGCTTTAATACTTGGCGTAGTTGTTATTGTTGCATACACACTTTTAGGTGGATATTTGGCAGTGTGTGCTACAGACTTTATCCAAGGTATGGTAATGTTTTTTGCCTTAACGCTGTCTGTGGTAGTTATGGTTATTTTCCTAGGTGGTCCTGTTGAAACTTACGAAGCTGTAGCAAGCTTAGGAAGTCAATTTATGTCACCTTTTACAGAGGATGCAACTTCTTCTATTTCAATAATGTCTATGCTTGGTAATCTAGCATGGGGACTTGGATACTTTGGAATGCCTCATATTTTGGTACGATTTATGGCTCTTCGATCTAACAAAGAAATTGCACTTTCAAGACGCATTGCAATGGTATGGGTTACAATAGCTCTTATTGCTGCTATTGCAGTAGGAATGATTGGAAAGATGTATTTACTACCTACAGTTTTAAGTGATGGCCAAGCAGATACTATTTTCTTAGCCGTAATTATGGATTTATTTCCATCATTTGTTGCAGGTATTTTCTTATGTGGAATTATGGCTGCGGCTATGAGTACTGCAGATTCTCAGCTATTAGTTGCCTCTTCTGCATTTTCAAGAGATGTATACAAAGGCTTTATTCGCAAAAATGCATCAGAAAAAGAAACACTTATGTTAAGTAGGATAACAGTGTGTGTTGTTGCAGTAATTGCATTTATTATAGCACTTGATCCGAACAGTTCAATTTTTGGCCTTGTGAGTTTTGCATGGGGCGGATTTGGAGCATCATTTGCTCCAGTTATTTTGCTTGCACTTTTTTGGAGAAATACTACAAAAAATGGTGCTATTGCAGGACTCATTGCTGGGGGAATTACAGCCCTAATTTGGTTTAATTTAGAAGGCGGTATATTTGACGTCTATGAAATTCTACCAGGATTCATTGTGGGACTCATAGCTACAATATTGGTAAGTTTACTAGATAAAAATGCCGACCCTGAAATTAAAAAAGATTTTGACGCTTTCTTAAAAGTAGAAGATTAA
>CAYJKA010000069.1:0-5938 GCA_964370655.1 uncultured Treponemataceae bacterium
CCATTTTAAGCTTATCAATTAAGCTTCCACCAATTACAGCAATAATTAAACCAAATATTACGTACAGAACAGCAACAGGAGCTCCAAAAATACTCATTAAAAGAACTAAACTTGCAAGATCGACCATTGGAGATGAAATCAAAAATGAAAAAGTAACGCCAATAGGAAGTTTTGCGCTCGTAAAACCTATAAATAAGGGAATAGATGAGCATGAACAAAATGGTGTTATTGTTCCTAACAACGCCCCAACAATATTTGCACCAATTCCTTTAAAACGACCTAATATTTTTTTACTTCGCTCTGGTGGAAAATAGCTTTGAATATATGAAATAGCAAAAATAAGAGTACATAAAAGTACTATAATTTTTATAACATCATAGATAAAAAACTGAACACTTCCACCAATTCTTCCTGTAATATCGAGGCCTAAAGCATTCAAGGCAATCCCTACTACATCATTAAGCCATTTCATGCCAAGTATTTGAACTTGAAAAAAATCCCAAATGTTTTGAAAAACTTCCATTCAATTCTCCTAAATTGATATTCATATCAATTATTTTTGATATGATAAATGTATAGTAAAGTCTGAGTAATGTCAATATACATATCAATTATTTTTGATATATTTTTTATTGTATGTATGTTTTTATTTCTATAGAACTGCCAAAAGGTTAAAACAGGTTTATTAAAAAATATCTTATGCTAAAAATATTGTGCAATTATTAAATTTATCAGTTGCAGATAGGATAAAAAAAATATATAATAAATGAAATATTGATTTTTGATAACTACACTTTGTTATTTTAGATATCTATATAAGGAAATGAAAAATGAAAAAAACAAAATTATTTACTGTAATTTCCATGGGCTTTATTGTATTCTTTTTAAGCTCTTGTGTAACCACTTCTCAAGCACAATTAAACAGTGATTTTGATGAAGTTATGTATGAATTAGTGAATTCAAAAACCATTGACATTGAAAGAAGTGTTACGTATGATATTTCACTAAGCAGGCCAGGATTACATGAACCTCAAGTTGCAAGATTTGTATCTCTGTTTTCAAAAATTGAAGATGCAACAAATTCAACAAATCCGACATTTTACACATACAGAAGAGAGGAAATTCTAGGATCTTTTATAGAAATAGAGGCTTTATTATATGATAAGGTTAGCTATGCTTCTCTGAATTTTAACGATGGTAATTCAGAAAAACGAAAGACAATTCTAACTCAAGAACAAATAGACACCCTAGTTGAATCAAAATACTTCAACGTTACACACAAAGATACAGATAACCTGACGGTAGAAAAAAATGGGAATATGACAGTATATTCATATTATGTAAAACAAGAAGATTTTGCCAATCACTATGACAATTATGATATGTTACTTATAGCTTTTGGAATTAAAGAACTTAATTATCCCGAAAATCTTGTCATTGATTATATCAATTACACTGTTTTTGTAAACGAAAATAAAAGAATAGAAAAAACATTTGTTGAAAGCAGTATAAACGTTAATACAGAATTTGAAACCATTCCTGTTATGGTGCTATCTGAAACAAAGTATAATAGCTATGGAAAACCGGTAACATTTAACTATCCAGATTTTAATGAGTATGAATAATATAAGGAATATACAAGTATGAATAGAACTTATATACTAAAAGCAATAGCCATATTGGTATTTTTATTTTTTAGCTCCTGTGCATCTAATCAAATGGTATCAACTGGGGAACATTTTGATGCTGTAATACAGGGCACAGCAACTTTAGATTATGTTGATGCCCAACGAGAGTCATCTTTAGCTATGGGAGCTGAAAATACTGACTTTTATGTTGAATTACAGTCTAAAGAGCATATTCGTATTGATTATAGCAATAAAGAAAGCGTAAAAATGCATTTAAATTTAGATACATACTTAACCGATCAATCGTTGGTACAGGAAATATTTTTTATTGACAACTATCAATACATAAATATAAACGAAAGCAACATAAAAGCACCTACACCAATGAGTAATGTTATTTACTTAGTAGAAGGTATAAAACCATTTGAATTGCAAGCTGCAGACATGGAAGAATTATCTATGGAAGTAATTGATTCAATGTATGTATTTACATTTTCGGTTAAGAGCGAGCATATATTAAAATATGCTTCAAAAATCTTTACCTTACCTGAAGGGCTCAATTTTGCATCAGATTTTGTTAAACTTGATGAAGGATCTTTTCAAGGAACAATTACAGCAGGTATTGATAATAAAATTATCTCATCTTCTTTTACTGCAGATATGAATCTGTCTATTTTAGGAATAATAGTTCCTTTTAGTGCAGAAAATAATACAACTTATAATAGTTTTAATATACCTTTTGAAATTGTTTTTCCAAATTTTGATGAATACATTGAAACAGAATTGAATTAATATAGTTATGCAATATTCTTATCTTGTATAACGGAAATTAATTTTGAATAACTAATTAAATTTAGCCGCAAGAATTATCAGGATGTAAAGGATGTTTTTTGTGGTGTAAAAGAAAAAATGCCATTATCCTGTTTAATCCTGTATATCAGCGGCTATAAAAAAGACACTTTTGGATGAAAATTGATTTCCCTGATCTTGCATAACAGCAGTTTGACTTTTTTATAATAATTGCATATACTAAAGATATACATAAATGTGTAATATACTAGGAGTTAATATGAAAAAAATTGTACTAAATAGTGTGCTTTTGCTTGCACTTTTACTACTTGTTGCTGGCTGTGCTTCAGCCCCAACTATGACAAAAGAAGAAAGATTTGATGCCTTAATGTTATCAACTTCTGATTTTAATTATGCCGACGCAGATACAAAGGGGTATATTGAAATGGCTTTTAACTCACCAGAGTTAGAACAACCTGTAGAAATGTCTTTTACCGCTGAAGGTTTTTCCCTTATGGATTATTCTGATAAGAATAATTTAAAAATGTATACAAAAATGAATACAACCATAATGGGTGCAAGTATAGACATGGTAATTTACTATAAGGATAATTATCAATATATAGATGCAATGGGTCTAAAAATGAAAACAGCATTACCTGCATCAGAAATGCTACAGTCTAGTAACATTTCTCCAATCATAATGAGTGCATCTGACATGGAAAGTTTAACAATGGAAATGGATGGCTCAAATTATGTCTTTACATATAAAGTAAGTGAAGAAGGATTAGATTCATATTTTGAACAAATATCTTCATTAGTTGATGACTTACAATTAGATATGACTGGAGATGTTTCTATTAAAATAAATAGATTTGAAGGAACAATTACTGGAGATAAAAAAAATACACTACGCGCTATGACCGTTGTTGCTGATATGGATATCGTAATTGAAGGTATAGCAGTACCAGTGTATATGGAATCTGATACTACTTATAATAGTTTCAATAAACCACTAACAATTGATTTCCCAAGCTTTGATGAATACATAGAGCTTCCTGCAGAATAAACAAAAAAAAGTTTCCAATATTTTTGGAAACTTTTTTTTTGAATAAATCACATTAGCATGTGCATAAGTCGCTATTTTTGTATACACCTTCATTTTCTGTAGTAAACTTTGTTAATAACTTAATAGCATTATCACTACCGTCTTTATATAAACTATAGTGACAGTATTTGCCATCATTGCGACAAGTTACAAAACCTGCCTCTTTTAAGATTTTCATATGGTATGATAGCGCAGACTGAGCAATATTTGTTTCTTCGATTAATTTACATGCACACTTCTCACCATCTTTTAGTAATTCGAGCACAACCAATCTTTTTTCGTCGCTAAGTGCTTTAAAAATAAGAGCTTCCTGCTTATAGCTAACATCCATCATAATAATCCTTGCATCTTTTATACCATAAAATATACTTTACTAATTATATTTTGTCAATAATGACTACCTAAGCCTCTGGAAAGTTTTATACCAGGAAAAATACTCATCGCTAAAAACAGAATCCTTTAAATAGACAAAGCTAAACTCTCGCAAATGCTTAAAGTTTTTTAGTGGTAATTGTATAAGGCTCTTCTCTTCTAATTCTAACTGTACAGCAGATTTATATAAAAAGGTTATGCCAAGTCCTTCTTTTACTAAATCTTTTATCGCACTCATGTTTCCAATTTCAGTATAAGATGAGAAATTTTCAATACTTGAGTTATATTCTTGAAGAATTTGTTCTAATACCATGCGCGTACCAGATCCCTTTTCTCTTACAATTAGCCTGTTGTTATATAGGTCATTGAAATATAGTATATTATTATTCAATAAATCTGGAGATGACACCGCAATAAAATCTTCATTTGAAAAAACCTTTGATTCATAGCGATTTCTATTAAAGGCACCTTCAATAAATGCAAACTGTATAGTTCCACTATCAAGCTTAGATAATAAAGATTGGGTATTATCAACTAGCATCCTAATTTGAAGGTCTGGATTTTCTTTCATTAGATTTGTTAGTATTGATGGCATTACATACTCGCCTATTGTCAATGTTGCCCCAAATGAAATTTGAACTTTTTTGTCTGAGTTATTAATGATAGAGTCTGTGGTTCTCTTGCAGTCTACCTGCATTGAAGTTAAAAAATTATATAACTCGGTACCTTTCTCTGTCAATGAAAATCTTCGCTTTTGAAATATGATTAGCTTTCCTTGATATAGTTCTTCCAACGAGCTAATATGTTGAGATACTGCTGGCTGTGTTATGCAAAGAGCATCAGCAGCCTTTGTAAAACTTCCTAATCTGCATACTTCTAAAAATGTATTATGTTTATAATCTATCATAAGAATTTCTAATATATTTATAAATAAATATAACTTGATATTATTATAAAATAATGTTATTGTCAATATATGAAAAACTTATATGGCATTTTGTTAACAGTCGTACTCGCAATTATTGCGATACAAATCAGTAGTTTTATTCCATATCATCTAATAAGTGCAAGTGTTTTTGCATTGTTAATTGGTATGGCTTTAAATCCTCTTATGCACTCTAGAGTATTTTTTAAACCAGGTATACAATTTGTATCAAAAAAAATTCTACGAGCTGCAATTATTTTAATGGGATTAACCTTGAGTTTTTCTCAAGTTCTAGTAGTAGGTAGCTTTTCACTATTTGTAATGGTATTTACACTTTTCGTTGCTTTCGGTGGCGGATACCTTTTTGGGAAACTATTTAACATGAATTGGAAGTTATCTAGTCTAATAAGTGCTGGAACAGGTATATGTGGTGGATCTGCAATTGCAGCCATAGCCCCAGTTATTCATGCAAAAGATAAAGATGTTGCTTATGCAATTTCTGCAACATTTATTTTTGATGTATTGATGGTAATTCTTTTTCCTATTATGGGACGCCATTTTGGTATGAGCGATATGGGCTTCGGTCTTTGGGCTGGTACTGCTGTTAACGATACATCTTCTGTAGTAGCAGCTGGATATGCTTTTTCAGATGCGGCAGGTGCTTATTCTGTTATCGTAAAACTTACAAGAACTCTTTCAATTATTCCAATAGTAATTATTTTTTCAATTATTAATCAGCGTTTAGAGGCTAAAGAAGCTATTAAAAATGGAGAAAATTCAGAGCAGAAAAACAATCTTCATATTGGTCGTATTTTTCCATACTTCATTTTATTTTTCTTAGTAATGGTTGGCTTAAAAAGTTTAGATGTAATTCCAGCTATTATAACTATGATAAATCCAAGCTTGGATAAGATCATGCTTTCTGAAAACCTTTCATTCTATGCTTCAGAGATTTCAAAATTCTGTATGGTAATGGCTCTTGGTGCTATAGGATTAAAAACACACTTTAAAGAAGTTGCAACATCGGGCTTTAAGCCAATGTTACATGGCTTTATTATTTCAGCCCTTGTTGTTATTGTAGCTTTTTTAGTACAAAGCATGATAGGCCAATTGTAA
>CAYJKA010000069.1:6038-9042 GCA_964370655.1 uncultured Treponemataceae bacterium
TTACTTAATATATGTAAATTTGAATTTTCAAATACCATAAAGGCAGTATCGCCTTCGTTAAAAATTTTCTTTTCCTTTGGATTATATTCTGTTATAGTGAAAATCTTATCTTCTACTTTAACTTGATAGTATTGGTATGCTCCCATAAAAGTTGAAACTTCAACCTTGCATTCAAGCACACCTGATTCCCCTAACGATACAGATTCAGGGCGAAGCACTATATGACATTCATCACCTTGTGCAAAATCAACTGTAGTAGTAACCTTTAGTTTTTTTCCATAAAGATCAATAGTTGCAACCCCATCAGTAATTGCTTCAATATTTCCATCTAAGAAATTTGCTTCACCAATGAAGTCCGCAACAAACTCATTTTTTGGTTCAAAATATATTTCTCTTGGAGTACCCATTTGAGCTATAATACCCTTGTTCATTACTACAATTTGGTCTGCAATGCTCATAGCTTCTGCTTGATCATGGGTAACATATACTGCCGTAATTCCAACTTTTTTTTGTATTTTTCGAATCTCTGTTCGCATTGCTACTCTAAGTTTTGCATCTAGATTTGAAAGAGGTTCATCAAATAAAAGCACTCCTGGTTCTAAAACAAGCGCTCTAGCTAAAGCTACACGTTGTTGCTGACCACCAGAAAGCTGATTTGTCATTCTTTCTTCTAATCCTGTTAGTTCAACTAAGTCAAGCATTTTTAATACACGATCTTTAATCTCGTTCTTTGGAACTTTTTTTATCTTAAGTCCATATGCTACGTTGTCAAATACATTATAGTGAGGAAGAAGTGCATAGCTTTGAAATACCATTGCCGTATCTCTCATATTTGGTGGAAGATGATTTATTGCTTCTTCACCTAGAAAAATCTCTCCTGAGTTAGGTGTTTCAAAGCCAGCAATCATGCGAAGTGTTGTAGTTTTCCCACAACCAGAAGGTCCTAATAATGTTACAAAACTTCCAGGTTCAATATTTAATGAAACATTGTCAACTGCATAAAACTCTTTTTTTGTTTTAGGATCTTGATATATTTTTGAAACGTTTTCTAATTTAACGCCTTTTGATTGTTTTATCATCTTAATTTTCCTCACTTATATATTTCTTTGAGCCATATTTGTTTATAATTTTTTCCATAACAGTTATAGCTGTGTATGTTATAATTATTAGTATCGTTGCATACGCACAAGCTACTCCATATCCACCTTTTTCTGCGTGTTCATTAATTCTTACAGTAATGAGAAGATATTCTGGTGTCACGAGTAGTATAACTGCAGATATAGCTGTTATTGATCGTACAAATGTTGTTACTAAACCTGAAAAGAATGAATCCTTAATAAGAGGAAGTGTAACTGTTGTAAAAACTTTTCCGCTAGATGCCCCCATGTCATATGCTGACTCTTCGATTGATTTGTCAATTTGTCGTAATGCTGCAATACCACTTCTTGTACCAACTGGTAAAGAGCGTACAATGAACACAATAACCAAAATTGCTCCCGTACCGTAAATACCTTGTAAAAGGCCTGTATGGAATAAACCAGTTGAATAACCACGAATAAAACCAACACCTAGTACAGTTCCAGGTACAGCCATTGCAAGCATTGCAACAAACTCCATAAGACCTTTAAATCTAAATGTACGCTTTACAACTAAATATGCAATAATCATAGAGAAAAGAGCTGTAAGTGGGGAGGCTATTAGTGACAACAACATTGAATCGGTAAATACCCTATATCCATTATTTTTAAATACATATTCATACCATTTTAATGATAGTGAGTAGTCCCTACCCCATAGTTTAAATAATGAGCCTAGAGGTACTATGGCATACATCATTATAACAAACAGAGCTATCGCAGTGCAGGCAATTATGAGAGGTGTTTTAACACTCTTGTCGTTCATTAATTCACGCTCACGAGATGCTTTACCTGTAAGTGTTGCTACAGATTTTCTTTCTAACCAGTATTTCTCTAGAATAAATAAGCCCATTGAAATTGATAGTAATACAACAGCCATGGCTGTAGCACCTGCCTTATCATACGCGCCTGTAAGTTGTAAATATATTGATGTTGCTAGAGTATCAAAGTTTCCACCTATGAGCATTGGGTTAGCAAAGTCTGCAACGGATTCTATAAAAGTTACTAAAAATGCATTTCCTAAACCTGGCAACAATAAAGGTAGCGTAACAGTTTGGAAAACTTTCCATCTACTTGCACCCATATTTCTAGCTGCCTCTTCAAGCGAAGGATCAATATTTTTTAATAGACCTTTTAACATAAGATAACATACTGGAAAAAATGTTAAAATTTGGACCATCGCAATACCAGTTAATCCGTATAGGCCCGTTGTATTTAAATCAAATATTCTACGAGTTATAAAACCTGTTCGACCAAATAAAAAAATCGCTGAAAGTGATAATACAAATGGTGGTGATACTACAGGTAGTATTGATACAGCATTAAATAATTTTTTTATAAAAATACTTTTAATTGACACATAAGAATCTAAATAAGCAAAAAGGAAGCCAATTGCTGTTGCTCCTATGCCTGTAATTAAGCCTAATACAAGTGTGTTTGAAATTGCCTGTCTGAACTGAGGCATATTAAAAATTTGTACAAAGATGGAAGCAGTAAATTTTCCATCAACAAAAGCACTATCAACTAATAAGATTGATAGTGGATATGCTATAAATAGCAGTAAAAATAAAAATATTCCTATAACAGTTGTTACAAGAATTGGATCAGAAAAAAATTTTTTTCTATCAAGCAGTTGAGCTTGCGATAAAGCCATACACTTTCCTTAAAGTAAACATTTTAACAAAAAAGGAACGGTGAATACTCACCATTCCTTTTATTGTAGCAAGTAATTATTGAGTTTTTACTCTACCATCATTTGCAATTGTATTGAAGAATTCTTGACGGTATTTTGGACCATTCATTGCAGCATCTTCAAAGTCATAATCAATTGTTTCAATTTTATCAAGACCTGCATCTACTGCAGCTTG
>CAYJKA010000070.1:0-9030 GCA_964370655.1 uncultured Treponemataceae bacterium
CCCCTAGGTGCTTTAGCTGGATCTAAGGGTTTATTATTTTTGTATACCATAAAGTTCATACGGTCTTTTCCAGAAAGAGAGTCGCTACCAATAGTACCAATAATGCTACCATAGGCTATGTAATCTCCTTTATTAACTGAAATTGTACTTAGTCCTGTGTAAACATAAATGTGCTCAGTTGTATCTTGTATAAATACTACTTGTCCAAAGCCTCTATACATTCCACTAAAAATAACCGTTCCGGAGCGAATAGACTTTACTTCTTCACCTTTTGAACCAGTAAGAGCAACACCAGAAATTTTTCCAGCTACATAGTTTACTTCAAGGGCTTTAATAGGCCACACAAGTGAAGTATCACCTTTTTTACTACTTACTTCGCGAGGATCTTCTGTAGATATAGGTAAACTCGGAACAGTAGGGTTTGTAGTAGCAACACTTATTGTGGAGGGGACTTTTAAAACTTGACCTATTTTCAATACCGATGTAGGAGATAATTTGTTAATTTCTCTCAGCATATCAACGCTTATTTCATATTTACGAGAAATACTATACAGAGTGTCTCCGGCAATAACACTATAGTCATCATACTCTACAGTTGTATTAGAAGAGAGTATTGAGGCCTCACTTGCCTTCCCTGGAATTACAAGTTTTTGTCCTATTGTTATGGTGTTACTTGACCCCAAATTATTTGCAGCACGAAGTTCATCTACCGTTACACCATATTTCCTACTAAGAGAATATAATGTTTCTGACTTTTCAACGGTGTGAGTAAGACTTTGAGAAAATGCAAAATTGCAAACAACTATAAGTACTATAAAAGAAATAAACTGTTTCATACCTATAGTTTATCGGTATATTTTTGCCTCTTATTTACAAAAAATCTAAGAAAAAAGTGTGTACATCAATACCATTTATTGGCTTTCCTTCAGGATACAATTTTAATAAATTTTCTCTACCTGAAGTTAACTGCTTAGATGTAATTCCATGGCTAATTGAACTATAAGCCTCGACAAAAGCAGCTATGTGATCTGCGCACCTAATTAACTTCCCGTCTACAGGAGAATAATTATCGGTATTGTACTTTTCACAAAGGTCTGCAAAAGAAATATCTGGAAGAGTTATTTTCCCTTTTGGAGAATCAAAAAGAATTCTGTTTTCAAACTCGTCATCGGTAAAGAACACAAGTTCATCAACATAAAATTTTTCCATTAGTGGTATCAATTCAGCTTCAATCATATCGGCTTCAATTTGCTTTACAATTGACGACAAAGAATCCGTTGCCTGTTTAACAGGAGAAATTATGTCTCTTGTAACCGCTTCTGGCAAATCATGAAAAAGGGCAGAAAAATAATTATTATACATTCTCTTTGAGCAAAACTCAAAATCTTTTCCCGTATCATTAGCATAATGCTTTGCAGATTGCCTACTTAATAATAATGAAAGAAGAGCTACAAAAAATGAATGCCCTAACACAGTTGTTTTAGGTACTCTTGGCGTTTGATTCCACCTAACTTGAAAGCGAAGCTGCTCAATAACCATTAAAAACTCATACGGTCGCTGTTTCATCATAAGGAGCTGTAAACCAGTTAAATCCAAATATGGTTGAATATCGCCGTACAAGTCACGCTTAATATTTTTTAAACGAAAATCTTCATTTACAACAGCAAGCATTTCAAACTCTCTAAGAGCAGAATACTTATGTGCTGCAGTTAGTATTCTTTCTGTATGTGTTATCTTTCTGTTTTTATCATTTTGCTCAATAGTGTATTGCGTAAACCTCTCAAAAAGTTCTTCATCATCTTTCATAAGGTCTTTATACTGATGCAAAATCCATTCATTTAAACGTTCATACTCTTGAGGATATTCATTTTTTATTCTACGCTGTAAAGGGGACTTTATATCACAAAGGGCAATTTTTCGCAAAATATCAAAAAGGGATGCATACATCAACCAATCCCAATCTATAACATTACCTTCTTGCTCTTCAAACTTCGCTATCATATACGCAATAACCATCTTTTCACTTGACTTATCCATTTCAATTAAATCAAATGGTCGAACTAAATCTGTCCAGCGCTCAATAGAAAATCCTTCAAAAAGCTTTAATACAAAGTCCTTACTAATCATTAACTAGATCCTTGAATATATGGTTTACCTGCAACTCTTGGAGCATGGTTTTTCCCGCTAAATACAACAAGTGCCAATAGCGTAATAGCATACGGTAAAAGGCTAAAAAACTCTGAAGGAAATAAATCCCTAAGAGATGGAATATTTACAACATAAATTGCAAAGGCCACAGCAAATCCAAACAACAGTGAAGAACCTGTTATTCCAAGAGGTCTCCAACGTCCAAATGAAACAGCCGCAATAGCAATGAAACCTGCACCATTAATGGTATTTGCAGTATATTGGATAGTTTGTGTAAGAACTAAACAACCACCAGCAAGCCCTGCTAAAACACCCGAAATAAGAACTGCAATGTAACGCATTTTTCGTACCGGTACGCCTGCAGATTCTACTGCATGAGGATGCTCTCCACAAGCCCTAAGCCTTAGCCCAAATGGCACCTTATAAAGAAAAAACCACGCAGCAAGAATTACCACTAAAGCAATAATAGCTGTTGGATAAATGCCAAAGGCACCAGGCAACATTCCTAGTTTATATTGTCTTGTTCTATCTGCATTAAATAATATTTGAGAAAAGAAAATAGTTAACCCCGTTGATAGTAGGTTTATCCCTGTTCCAGATATTGTTTGGTCAGCATTTAGAGATACAGAAGCATATGCGTGTAAAAGTGAAAAAATCCCACCTGTAATTGCACCAAAAAGAAGCGCTACCCATACAGAGCCACCAAAAAAACCTTCCATTAAAACATGAGTCGCAGCTGCTGTAAAAGCACCCATCCCCATAAGCCCTTCAAGGGCAATGTTAACAACCCCAGATTTTTCACAAATCATACCGCCTGCAGCAGCAATTAATATTGGAGAAACAATCATTAGTATTGAGGGAATCATCCCAAGTATTATATCCATTATGCATTTCCTCCTTCAGTTGTTGTTCCATTGTGTTGCTCTTGTAACGAACGTTCTAGTTCTTTCTTTTGTTGGTATGCAAGGTACATTTTTAACCCAGCTCTAAGGGCAATAAACACAACAATTAAACCTTGAATAATTAAAGTAATTTCCTTTGGAATACCATTTTCTTGCATAATTCCTTGAGCTCGTGCTAACATACCAAAAAGGAGCCCTGCGACCAAGGTTCCACCTGCAGTACAGTTACCAACAAGAGCAACAGCAATACCAGCAAATCCGTAGCCTTCCAATACGGTAGGAATACGTCCAAACTCAAATGAACCTAAAGCAACAGATGCGCCTGCAAGACCTGAAAAAGCACCAGAAATTGCCATAGCAAGAACAATACTCTTTACAACTGGAATCCCTGAACAAAGTGCTGCATCCTTATTATACCCTGTAGCTCGTAATCCAAAACCTAAATTGGTTTTTTCCATTAAGAACCAATATAAAATAACAGCAATTATTACAAAAAATATACTCATATTCATTTTAGATGTATTTGTTAATGAATCTAAAAAATCAAGTCGAATAGAAGCTGTCTCTGGATAATTTGGCGTTTGATAGGTGTTCGCCCCTGGTACACGCAGTAATAATATGCGTGCAAGGTATAAGGAAATATAGTTTAGCATAATCGTTGCTACAACTTCAGATACTTCAAATTTTGCCTTTAAGAAACCAACAAAGCCACCCCAAACAGCTCCTGCAACAATTGCTAATAATACTGCAAAAAGCCAATGCAAACCTAGTATTTGAGGCCCAAAAATACCAAAAAGAGTTGCAGTAGTTAACCCTACCAAATATTGCCCTTCACCACCAATATTAAAAAGACCTGCTCGAGCAGCAAACCCCATGGTTAATCCACACAAAATATAAGGAACTGAAATATTTATCCATTCACCAACATAACGTATCTCCCAACGCATTTCACCTCGGTTGTTCCAAAATATACCTGTTATTACTTGTAAAAATGATTCATACATTCCAAGTGGATTTCGACCAACCATCAGTACTAATAAAGAACCAACAAAAAAGCCTAAAATAACAACTAATACTGAAACGGCAGAATCAGAATGCAAGAGAAAATTTATAAACGCGTGCCTATTGTAGTCAATTTGCTTTAAACCTTTTTTCATGTTAAGACACCTCTTTATTTTCTTTTTTTGAACCAGCCATCATGGCCCCAATTTCTCTCTCTGTAATTTCACCTGCATTTGCAAAACCTACAATAGAGCCCTTTGAAATTGTTGCAATTCTATCACAAAGATTCATAATTTCATCTAGCTCAAATGATATTAAAAGAACCGCAGCTCCCTGATCACGTATCTCAATGATGCGCTTCCTTATATAGGATATTGCACCTACATCTAAACCTCTGGTAGGTTGCGCAACTATAAACACTTCAGGTGAAAGTTCAATTTCTCTGGCAATAATAAGCTTTTGTTGATTTCCACCAGACATACTACCAGTGGCTGTAAGAGCTCCACGACCGGCTCTAATATCAAAATCTTTTATTAATTTCTCAGCCTTCTTTTCCATGGCATTAAAATTTAAAATTCCCATTTTTTGAGTATATGGAGATTTATAATAGTTTTTTATTACAGTATTTTCAGCAATGGAAAACTCTGAAACAAAGCCATGTTTATGCCTGTCTTCTGGAATATGGGCAACACCAGCTTCTATTCTCTTTCTAATAGAAAGCTTAGAAATATCGTTACCATTTAAGAATATCTGTCCAGATTCAATAGGTGAAAGGCCTGTAATGGCATAAATAAGCTCAGACTGCCCATTTCCATCAACTCCGGCTATACCAACTATTTCACCAGCCCTAACCCCTAAGGTTAAATCATTAACAGCCATTTGCCCACGTGAATCTTTTACAGAAATATGTTTTAATCCTAAAACTGTTCTTGATGGATTAGCTGGAGCTTTTTCAATAAAAAAATCAACTGCCTTTCCAACCATCATCTCGGCTAGGTCATGCTCAGATACATCAGCTACATTAACGGTATCAATAACCTTTCCTCGCCTTAATACAGTACACCTGTCGGCTACGGCTTTAATTTCTTTTAGCTTGTGAGTAATAATAATAATTGTTTTTCCTTCCTCTTTTAAAAGACGAATAATGTTAATTAGTTCATCAATTTCCTGAGGAGTTAAAACAGCAGTAGGTTCATCAAAAATAATTATATTTGCATTTCTGTAAAGAACCTTTAATATTTCAACACGTTGTTGCATACCAACGGTGATATCTTCAATTTTTGCAGTAGGGCTTACCATAAGCCCGTATTTTTCTGATAATTCTTGCACACGCTTTTCTGCAACTTTTAGATCAAGAATCCCAAACTTGTTTGTAGACTCAAGCCCCAAAACTATATTTTCAGTTACGGTATAATTATGGACAAGCTTAAAATGCTGGTGTACCATACCAATACCCAAGGCTGTGGCATCATTAGAGTTTTTTATAGAAACGGCCTCTCCGTTTACAGAAATAGTTCCCTTGTCTGCGGCATAAGAGCCAAAAAGAATAGACATTAAGGTGGACTTTCCTGCCCCATTTTCACCCAGAAGGGATAAAACCTCATTTTTTCTTACAGAAACTGATACATTGTCGTTTGCAACAACACCTGGAAAAGTTTTTGTAATCCCTATCATTTCGATAATATTTTCATTCATATAAGTAAAGTCCATTTTTTTTCAGGGCGTTCCCCCGCACAGCGGGGCCGCTCTTTTCAGGGTTCCGCCTTGCGGCTTCATTCGCGCTTTGTAAAAGTCGCATATAGAATGCGACCCTACGTGCGCGAACCGCTTCGCGGCCCTTTCAATCCCTAACGCATGCAAGTTTTTGCATATAAGCGCAAAAACTTACAAAATAATTATACATTGTTAATTATTAATTATTAATTGATTAGTCGTCTTTTGCACCTAAACCTGCAGGAACAGCCCCTGCAGCTAAAGCGTCTTTATATGTTTTGTAAACCATAATATCACCACCAACAATGTCAGCTTTAATATCTTCAACTTGATCAATTATGTCAGAAGTTAACATAGAGTTTGAAGCAGCATAGCCTACACCTTTTGCAGCCATATCTAGTTCAATTACACCACCTTCAAATGTACCATCACGTACATCTGTTAATGCCATAATTGCTGATGTTTCAACCATCTTAAGCATAGATGTTAATACTGCTGACTTTTCGCCTTCATAAATACCTTCAGCGTGTTGGTCTGAGTCTACACCAATTGCCCATACATTTTGACCTTGTACACGGTATTCTTTAGCTTGTGCAATTGTTCCGTTCCCAGAACCACCTGCAGCTGAGAAAATAGTGTATACACCAGAATCGTACCAGTTTTTAGCTTGAGCTTTTGCTTTTTCAGGAGCACCCCAGTCGTTTGTGTAATAATCTACAATTGAAGAATCAGGTAAATCAGGCATTACATGTTTTAAACCTTGAATGTATCCAACTTCAAATTTTGTAATAACTGCACCTGGAACACCACCAATAAACCCAAATTTAGGATTTTCAATGCCATCTTTTTTTGCTTGAAGAGCTGCAATAGCACCAACCAAGAAAGATCCTTGTTCTTCAGCATACACGTATTCTTGAACGTTTGGAACGCCTACCCAGTTAACGTCAACAATCATAAATGGTTGTTCTGGATATTCTTTTGCAACTTCACCAATAGCATCTGCAAAAGTAAAACCTGTTGCTACAATAAGATCATATCCTCTGTCTGCAGCTTGTTTAAGGTTAGGAACATACAAATCTTGTGTTTGACAAGTAACTACATCGTAAAGAGTTCCTCTACCTTCTTGATTTTCCCAAGTATCACCGTAGAACTCAAGAACACCTCTCCATGCAGCAGCATTAAATGACTTATCATCAATACCTGTTGCGTCGGTAATAAGACGCACTGTAGGAAGAGTTTCATCTGATTCAGTAGCTTTTGAACAAGACACGAACATTAGAGAAGAAATAATTGCAAAAGCAACTACACCTAAAAGAATTTTTTTCATTTTTTTTACCTCCGTAAAAGTTATATCTTATTATATTTTAGCATTGTTCTACCTAAAAAACAATATAAAATTTATAATTATTAAATAATAATTAACGTTTTTTTTGATTTTCTTAACTTGAGCTAACTTTTTTTTCAATGTAAAATACTCTATGTCAACAAATTTAAACACATACAAAGAAATAAACAGAGACTTGCTAATTAAAAAGTTTAGTATTTATGGATTTTTAAAAAATCTCAAATTTTTTGAACCATATTTACTAATATATCTTACTGGAAACGAAATCACTTTACTGCAAATAGGAATTCTTTTTTCTATAAGAGAGATTATTATTAACATATTTGAAATCCCATCTGGGATTATAGCAGATTATTTTGGAAAGAAAAAAGAACTCTATGCATGTTTTATCTTTTATATTATCTCGTTTGTACTATTCTTCCTTGCTAAAAGCTTTTGGGGTGCAGTAATTGCGATGGTGTTTTTTGGACTAGGAGAAGCTTTTCGCTCAGGCAGCCATAAAGCTATGATTTACACCTACCTAGAACAAAAAAAGTGGGAAGACTATAAAACATTTGTATATGGAAAAACAAGAAGTGCCTCTCTTGTTGGTAGTTCTATAAGCTCTCTATTGGGAATACTAATAATTCTAACAGTCCCAAACTCAAGTTATATATTCCTAGCTTCAACAATACCCTATATTCTAGACTTTTTTCTCATACTTTCATATCCGAAATCACTAGATACAATTGAAAAAGATGATAAGACAAAACTTACCCATCACATTGTTTCTATAAAAGACAGTGTTTTTAGCAATAAGTCATTACAGAAGATGCTTGTAGCAAACGGCCTATTTGAAGCAACCCTAAGTTCAATGAAAGACTTTATACAACCAATACTAAGTACAATAATAATTGGAACAGGACTCGTTCTTTTTGCATCTTTAAACGCAGAAGATAATTTATCAATAGTACTTGGGCTAATGTATGCACTTCTTAATATATTTAGTGCAATAGCATCTAAAAACTCCTTTAGAGTTATAAACGCTCTTGGAGGAAAAAAATCTTTAAACTGTATGTACCTCCTTTTTGCTATTACACTTATGATACTTGGATTTACAATACACTACACACTTATTGTCTGTGCTCTCTTTGTACTAATTAACCTTTGGCAAAATATACGAAAACCAATATTTATAGATGTACTTGACGACAATATGGAAAAATCACAACGTGCAACAGTGTTAAGTGTTTCAGCCCAATTAAAATCACTCTTTATAATAATTCTAGCTCCCATTGCAGGGTACCTTGCTGACACATTAGGAATGAATATAGTAATGTTCAGCTTTGCCCTGATAATGCTACTAGTGTTCCCCTTTTCAAAAGCAAAATAAAGCCTTGCACGTGCTGAATTTGCAACGCCCCGTCACTAACTAAACGAAGTCGAGATGTCTCTTTTTAAATGAGATTCCTCCACGCACGCATCGAAATGACATATTATTTACTAGTTGCTTTGTTAAAATAGAGCAGTAACACTTTCATGCGACAGCCCCAACTCTCTTTACATATCAAAAAAAAATGATCCATTAGGAGAAATCCCTAATTTTTAATTCGTAATGCATAAGTCTTAAACCTACAATGATGAAAGAGGTGATAAGTTTACCACCAAGATTTGTCATTATATAGCCGCATATTACGCAGATTACTTATTAAGCAACCGTTTTTCATATTTGAAGTTTAAAAAAGCGTGCCCCAGGAAGGGGGTTAAGGGGGAAACCTGCGGGCTTTGCAACTTTGAGCCCGGTTTACCCCTTATAAAACAGTGATTTAAGTTCACAGCCTTTAGAAAGGCAAATCTGCCTGTAAGATTTACATTATATATTATACTATGCAAAGCAAATGTTGATAGAAAAAAATGATTTTAAAGTAGATACTTCTAACA
>CAYJKA010000071.1:0-8981 GCA_964370655.1 uncultured Treponemataceae bacterium
GGAAGGCGGGCTTCAGCAATTACTTCAACTGGGAGAGGAAATTGAGTGCCAAGAGTTGGAACCAATTTTGTAGCATCTGCAATTATAACCAATTTTTTTGAATTGTATTCGACAATTTTTTCTAATACGTGAGCTGCTCCGCCGCCTTTAATAAGGTTATTGGTTGGGTCAATTTCGTCTGCCCCGTCTATTGAAATATCAAGTTCTGCATTTATTTCTTTACTGTTGAGTGTATACACTGGTATGTCTGTTTCTTCACAGGCTATAACTGTTTGGAAGCTTGTAGCAACAGCTTTTATGTTTGCAATTTTTCCATTTTTTATATGCTCTGCTAAACGGTATACTGCATGAACTGCTGTAGAGCCTGTGCCTAGTCCAATTTTTACCCCTGAAAAGATAAGGCCGCGTTCAATAAGTCTGTCTATTGCTTCATAGGCGACAATTTTTTTTTGTTCTGATTGTGATAGTTTACTCATATTGTACTCCTGTAAATATTTCAAATTGTTCGTATGCTTGGTAATGAAGCATATTGTATCCATTGCAAATTTTGCAACCTGCTTTTTCTGCTCTTTCGAGTATTGGTGTTTTTTCTGGGTAGTAGATTATATCGTATACCTTTTCGTGTCCTTGGAAATTATAAAATTCTAGTGGGTCTCCTGACTCTGTTGGATCGTCTTTTACAAAGCCCATTCCTATTGGTGTTGTTTGTATTATTATTTCTGAATACTCTTCTATTAGTTCATGGACAGCCAATCCAAGCCCTGCATATTTGAACCCGTATTTATCTGCTATATTTCGTGCTTTAATAATTGTTCTGTTAAAAATGCATACATCGCATCCTAGTTCATGTAGGGCGTATGCCACAGCCTTTGCGCTTCCTCCTGCCCCAACTAGGGAAACCTTTTTTCCTTTAAGCTTATCTGTTCCTAAGAATTCGATAAGTGCTCTTTTGAAGCCTCCAGCGTCGGTGTTGTACCCTTTCCATCCATTCTTTTCTTTATGGATAGTGTTACAGGCCCCAATTACATCTACCTCTTTTGATGTTTCTGATAATAGGGGGATAATATTTTCTTTATGAGGGACAGTTACCGATATTCCTTTTACACCAGCTTCATCTGCAAAGTCTATAATTTCATTTGCAGTTTTAGATTTTATAGGTGTATATACTGCATTGAGTCCGTGACTTCTATATCCTGAGCCATGTATTTTGGGGCTATCTGTTTTTGTAAGAGGAAATCCTGCTACTCCAAAAATATCTGTTTTTTTATTCATGGTTCTAAAACCATATAATTCGTTTAGCATTATGGGGTCTATATGCCCAATTACTGTTGACATCATGTCTGTATTTGGAGGAGAACAGTAAGTCAAAAATGAACCTAATTGCTTTGCTAAAATTCTTGTTGAAACTCCATAGTTACCCATAGCACACACAATATGATCGTACTCAACATTTTTTACTTCATTGAATACTTTTGTAACATCTTCAAGACTGTTTGCCATACAAGCTATTTTAGGTATTTCAAATCCTGTTTTTTTCATACTGAGCATTTTTTCGTTAAAATCAAAATTGGAATCTTTCATGTTGTGATAGCTTCTAATAATTTTAATATTAAATGCAAGAGCTGCATCTTGAAGACTTGATACGTTATAATCTTCTTCTAAGTCTACATAGGCAAAGTTTTTGCTTGCATCTTGGTCTGCAAAAGAAAGACCACGTGCGAAAATAGTAGTTCGCCCTGATTCTCCACCTGAAAAAGTTCCTCCATCGCAAGTTCTTCGTACTGTTAAAATTGTTGGAATTTTTGCTAGTTCTGGAAACTTACGAATATTAAGTGCTTCATCTGGCGTTAAATAATCTGCGCGAAGTTCTGCAATATCAATCCATTTTCGATACTCATTTAGTATTTCCAAATTTTTGCGAAGAGTTGTTGCAGTTAAACATAAACAAATTTTAGTATCTGTCATTTTTTATTCCTAAAGATATTTGTAAAAAAATGCTTTTTTCGTGATTTTTTTGCAAAATTATACTATATTTTTCATAAAATACATGATAATATTACAATAGATTACTTTTTTTTGAAAGAGGGGAAAGCAAAAAATCACCTTGTTTTACTTCTTTTTACGGAGGATTTATGGAACATTTTGGTATGTGGGGTATTATTCCACCCTTACTAACAATTGTATTGGCATTCATTACAAAAGACGTAATAGTTTCGCTTTTCGTTGGAATTTTATCGGGGACATTAATTGTTGCTGGTGGGAACCCACTAATTGCGCTTATGAATGTATCTGATCTTTTAGCAGGATCACTTGCAGATGGTTGGAATATTCGCATATTCTTATTTTGTGCTCTATTAGGTGGCTTGGTTGGGATGCTTTCAAAAACAGGAGCAGCAGGAGCCTTTGGTAGATGGGCTTCAGCAAAGTTGAAAAGTGGGACAAGTTCACAATTTATGACCTTTGTTTTTGGGATAATTATTTTTATTGATGACTATTTCAATTCATTAACTGTTGGAACAGTAATGCGTCCTATTAATGATAAAAACATGGTATCTCGTGCAAAGCTTGCATATATTTTGGATTCAACTGCTGCCCCTATTTGTATTTTGGCCCCCATTTCAAGTTGGGTAGTAACAGTTATGTCTATTATCCGTTCTTCAGAAGGTTTTGACCTTTTGGGTATGACTGACTTAGAATTCTTTGTTCGCTCTATTCCGTACAACTTATATGCATTGACAGCATTGTTAATGGTTCTTGCTGTTATTTTCTTAAAAAGAGATTTTGGTCCAATGGCTCGCTCAGAAGCTTTTACTCAAAAAACAGGAAAGCTTTGGAATGAAGAATTATACGGGGTAACATCTGGTGACATTGAAGAAGAATCAAACGATAAGGCTAATCCTTTAGATATGCTGTTCCCTATTATTGTTTTAATAGTAAGTGCTGTATTATTTTTCCCTCTTGTAACATGGCTTGGAGCGATTGATGGCGAAAGCATTACAACATTGGGTCAATCAATTGCATCTATGTCTATAGGAGAAGCATTTAATAACACAGATTCATCGTATGCACTTTTTTATGCAATTATTTTTACTATTTTTATAACATATATTTATTATCTTGCTAGAAAACTAATGACATTGCACACTGCAGGTGAAGCCCTTAGAAATGGTATGAAGTCAATGATTCCAGCTCTTATTATTTTGACTATGGCTTGGTCAATTGGATCTATCATTAAATCCTCTCCTGCAGATGGAGGGCTTGGTTTAGGCGTATTCCTTTCTGAAGCAGTTATTTCAAGTGGATTCCCATTTTGGATTATTCCTGCTATTGTTTTTATTCTTTCAGCCGTTATTGCTTTTGCAACAGGAACAAGTTGGGGAACCTTTGGTATTATGATTCCTATTGTTCTCCCTATTGCAACAGGGGTTGCTGTTGGACAAGGTTTTGCAAATGTAGACCTAATAAATGTTTCGTTTATTTGTGTTTCAGCTGTGCTTGGTGGTGCTGTTTTTGGAGACCATGCTTCTCCTATTTCAGATACAACAATTTTATCTTCAACTGGTGCAAGTTGTCCTCACTTAGAACACGTTACAACACAGTTGCCGTATGCTTTCTTTATAGCCGTGTGTTCGTTCATTGGTTTTATTGTAGGTGGTGCTTTGATGAATCTAGCAGCTGCTTGGATTACCGTTTTAGCGCTATTTGTTACAGGTCTTATTGTATTGCCTAAGGTTTGGAAGTAAACGTTTTAGTTTTTTTCTTAAATATAAAAAGGCTCCTTGGAATTGTTCCAAGGAGCCTTTTTTGTGTTAGCTTTTTTATAATAAGGCTTCTTCCAGAATATTCTGTTAGGAGCTCTTTTTTTATTGTACTAAGAAGCTTAACACTTCATTGTCTTGAGCTAATAATGTAAGAGTTGTTCCTTGTGGCACGGCATAAGGAATGGTAAGTTCTCGTCCTGTGTGGAATAAGCTTACGATTGAGTAATCTTCTCCTTCAGGTGGACTTGCTATAAGTTCAAGTTTTATTGCGTATGGGTATTGTGGTAATGTTTCTTGTATCATTCCGTAAACAACTCCATCTACTGGAGCAGTTGGCATTGCAATGACTGTTTCAACTCGAGTAAATATTGGTACGGTTTCTACTCCAACTGGCCATACTTGAGAAACGATTGTGCCAGGTTCTTGATCTTCTGCTATTTCTTGCTGAGTAAACATAAAAATTATTCTATTTCTACTCATTTGAAGAAGAGCATCATTGAGTGACATACCAGTAATGTTTGGAATACGGGACTCATCATCTGCTTTCCCTGATGACACAATGAGTTCCAAAGTTATTGGGCGTGCAAGATTTGTGTTTGCAGGAGGGTTTTGTTCCAAAATTGTTCCTGGTTCAGATTCATCAGATTCGTACATAAGTACATCTGGAATTCGAATCATAGGATTGCTGGATGCTGCAAAAAGGGTTTGTAGTTGGGTTCGCAGGTCTTCTACATTCATTCCTACATAGTCTCCCACTCGATCAAGAATTGCTCCTTGGCTTACAACGAGATTTATGCGGCGCCCTGCCTTAGCAATGGATCCTCCGGTAGGACTTTGTTCCAGAACTAAGCCTTTTTCTTCATTTGTATCTGAGTATCGTAATTGTATTTTTGGATATAGTTCTTTTACTTGCATTTCCTGCAAGGCTACAGTAAGTTCTTTTCCAGTTACGTCTGGTATAAGTACTTGTTCTGGGCTTTGTACAACAATAAAGAATATTGCAAGTGCTGATAATCCTGTAAGAATTAAAAATGCAATAAATGTTGTTAAGAGAAATTTCCAGTTTTTATCGAAAAGGGTATTAAGCTTTTCTAAGTCAAATTTTAAATTAAGGTTTTTTAAAAACTTCATATATACCTCTGTTGTCTATTATGCCAATTTTTAGGGATTAGTGCAACACTGTCCTTCTAAATTCTTAGCTCCGTTAATATAATCCTTCCAGTTCATAGCTTTTTTACCTTGCTTTTGAAGGTTTTTAACTGCAAGAATACCATTGCCCGTTTGTATTAGAATACCATTCTTTTTATCTATGGCAATTATTTCGCCAATTTTATATGATCCAGGAGGAGCTTCTTCTTTATATTCTTGAGCTTCGTGAATGGTGACAATAGTTTCTTGAAGTTTTGTAAAAGCTGTTGGCCATCCATACAAAGCTCTTACCTTTGCACAAATATCTTTTGCACATTGAGACCAATCTATTATGCCATCTTGTTTTTTATAGATAGTGCAATATGATGCATTCTCTTCATTTTGAACAACAGGCTTTTCTGTTCCATTTTCAATATTATTTAGAGTGTCTATAATCATTTCAGCGCCAAAGCCAGTTAAATAATTTAAAATTTCTACAGAATTTTCTGTTCCATTAAGTGGCATTTTCTTTTGCAGTAGGATATCGCCTTTATCCATTTCAGCTGCTAAGCGTTGCACGGTGCTGCCTGTTTCTGTGTCTCCTGCTAGAATTGCAGAAGGTACAGGGGAAGCTCCTCTATACTTTGGTAATAGGGATGTATGGAGGTTTATTCCCCCCATTGGAAAAAGAGCCATAAATTTTGGGCCAAATATCTTTCCATAAGCGTAGCAAACTAAAATATCAGGCTTTGCAGTTTCAATTATTTCTCGCACTTGGGAATCTAGTTTCTCGGGTTCTAGTACCGGTAGAGAAGCATTTCGTGCCACTTGTGCAACTGGAGTTGATTCAAGTGATTTGTGCCGACCTTTTGCGCTTGGTGCATTTGTTAACACATATGCTATTTCAACTTTTTTTGATTCAATTAAGTCTTGGAGAACCTTTGCTGATATATCTGGACTTCCTGCATATACTATTCGTAGCATTTATGCTTCTCCATTTTCAATTTTAGCTGCTTTTGAAGCAAGCTTGTTAGCAAGTTTTGCTTGCTTTGCTTTTTTCTCGGCTTCTTTTTTTAAGCGTCTTTCTTGTTTTCGAGCAAAATCTTCTATTGTTTTTTGCCTAAACTCTGGGCTAGCACGATCTATGAAAAGCATACCCTCTAAGTGATCGTATTCATGTTGTATTGCCCTTGCTAGAAGATCATCTGCTTCAATTGTAAAGGCTTTGCCGTTTTCATTTAATGCTTGAACTGTAATTCGTACAGGACGTTCAATTTCTTGATAGACACCGGGTATAGAAAGGCATCCTTCGTCATACATAGATGTTTCTTGTGATGTGGAGATTATTTGAGGATTTATAAAAACGCGGCGAATTTCATCATCAAGTTCAATAACAAAAAGACGCAAATTTTTTCCAACTTGAGGTCCTGCAAGTCCAATGCCATTTTCATCGTACATAGTCTCAAACATTTCTTCAATGAGATTTTTTATTTCATCATCAATTGTTTCAACTTCTACAGCTTTTTGTCTAAGTATGTCTTCACCTAATTTAAATACTTTCATCTCTCTATAATATATAAATTTTGGCAAATTTACAAGGGGTACAAAAAAAGCTGTGCGTTTAAGCACAGCTTCAATTCTATTTGAATAAATATTTCATTTCTTTTTCGTAAAAATCACCAACTTTATGGCGCATTACATCTTGTTTTGCTGAAAGTTCTTTTCCTACTTCAAAAGGCTTCGCAAGAAGTGCAAAACGGTAAATGCGTTCAAAAAGCCTAAATCCATTTTTACTGTTTATTAAACCTAGAATTTCATTTTCAAAAAGTGTGTGTATTTCTTTATTATCCATTAAATCTTCATATTTTGAAAAATCAATATTGTTAGCAGTTGCATATGACTTGAGTTCTGCCTCTTCTGGGATAATTAACGCGCCAAGGTGTCTTTCATCTTGACCCATTACAACTACTTGTGAAATATATGGAGACAATTTCATTTTTTGTTCAATTGGAACTGGTTCAATATTTTCCCCACCTCGAAGAACAATTGTATCTTTTATACGTCCACGAATACTTACTTCTCCGTCAATGGTTTTTAATCCAAGGTCGCCCGAATTAAACCATCCATCTTTATCTATTACAGCTTCAGTTAAATCTGGTCGTTTGTAATAACCTTTCATAACTATGCCGCCTCGAATATATACTAGACCTTTTTCGCCAGGAGGAAGTTCTTTTCCGTCTTCTCCCACTATTTTTACTTCTACGCCATTAAGTGGTTTCCCAATGGTTCCAAAAATAGGGTTTTTAAGTGGGCGAACACTTACTACAGGTGATGTCTCTGTAAGCCCATATCCTTCTACAAGGTTAATTCCAACCGTCCAAAAAAAGTTGTCAACTGCAGGTGGAAGAGCGCCTCCACCAGAAACAGCACCTCGGAATCCTGTTCCAAGTTTTGCGCGAACCTTTTTGAAAATAATAACATTTCCAAGCGCCTTTAATGGACAAAGAAGAAGCCATGGAAGACCCATAATAAGCCAATCTAAAAAGGCATTATTTTTCTTAAAGCGCGCTTCTTTGTTAAAAAGCTTTCTATCCATTTTTGAGTGTGCATTTCCAGCTGCGACAAAAAATTTGTACAAGGCAAGCACAACTCCTCCTGTTTTTCTCATTGACCTGTCAACGCCTTCAAATACAGCTTCAAAAATTCTTGGTACAGCAGGCATCAATTGTGGATTCATAGTTTGAAGGTCTGGAAGCATTATACTTCCTACTGGTTTTGAATAACAAATACTTCCGCCTTGCAACAGGATAACATATTCACATGAACGTTCAAAGGAATGCCAAACAGGCAAAACACATAGAGCTTTGTCTCCTGGGTTAAGATAGATTCTTTCTTGAAGGTCAGTAAACTGAGAAAGGAAATTTTCATGTGTAAGCATAACGCCCTTGGGCTCTCCAGTTGTTCCTGAAGTAAAAATAATACAGGCAATTTCGTCTTTTGCTCCAGCTTCAAGTTCTGATTCAACCATGTTTGGATTTGATACTCTGTAATCAGCTCCATTTTTTTTAAGATCTGAAAATTGTGATATTTTTATTTTTTGAGATTTAGCTGCTTTTATTGTTTCTTCGCTAATGATATCAAATGATATTAGCTGTTTTACAGAATATTTTTCTTTTGATCCTTCAACTAAAGTTTTTCCATCAAATATTTTTTTTATTTCAAGGATTTTCTTTATTTGGGTTTCATTTTCAACAATAACAATATTACATTCTGTTGATGATAATATGTAAGATAAATCTTGTAATGTTGCATCGCAGCCACGTGGAACATCGCCTGCTCCAATGGCCATAATACCAAAGCTTGATTCAAGCCATTCTTTTCTGTTGTCAGCAATAAGACCAACAAGGTCGCCTCTTTTTACCCCTATAGACAAGAGTCCTGCCGATACATCATACACATTTTGAAGTAACTCTGAATATGTTGTTGGCTGAAAAATTTTGTTTTCATCCTTTTCATATTGTGCAGCAATGTTTGGCCATTTTAAAACTGCATTTCGCAAAAGTTTTGGAACTGTGTTTACTGTTTCCATTTTGAATTCTCCATATTATACAAAATAGTAAAGATTGTCATTTTAGGTATTATACTTATTGCATGCTAAAAAATCAAGGTTGTTTGTGAAAATTTAATTGAATTGTTAATAAAAAAGCTTACCCATTGAAAGGATAAGCTTTTAGAATTTAGTTTATTTTTTCAATAACTGGAAGTTGATATGTTTTGTACTTTTCAATATTTGCCTCATACATCCTAAGAGTTACACCAAGTTCTTGGTCTTGCCTATTTATAGGAATCCAGTTTTCCGCAGGAACGCCTTCTGGCTTTTCGGCGCTGATGTAAATATCTATTCCGCCGTTTTCATCTAGTTTCATGCCTGCATTTGCACCTACACTATATTTGTAATGTTCGTTTGGAATAAACAAAAACTTTTCAGTGTCATATACGGTAAAAGACCAAAACGCGTCTGCAGGTGGCAGTTCATTTTTTGTCATTGATATTTTATAATCATACATTGCGTTCATGTTTTGCCCATCTGTA
>CAYJKA010000072.1:0-8898 GCA_964370655.1 uncultured Treponemataceae bacterium
ATTATCACTATTGTAATAATGATAATACGTTTTGTGTTGAAGCATTAGCTTGAGCCAACATTGCTGTTCCTGCTTGTGCTAAGATTCTGTTTTTAGTGAAATCAACCATTTGTCCTGCCATATCAGTGTCACGGATAGTTGATTCTGCAGCTTGTAAGTTTTCTGCAGCAATGTCAATACCTTCGATTGCCAAAGATAGTCTGTTTTGGTATGCACCAAGGTCAGCTCTTTGTTTGTTGATCTTTTTAAGACCTTCATCAATCATACCAATTGAGCGGTTAGCTTCATCTGGTGTTGCAATTGACATAACTTGTTCTGTTCCGAGTTCACGTACACCAACTGCTGAAGCTGTCATTGTTCCAATGAAAACTTGCATTCTTTGGTCCATGTTAGCACCAATGTGGAGCCACATAGAAGCTGTAACAGTGTTTTCACCTGTTTGGCGAGCAAAGCGACCTGTTAACATGTTCATACCATTGAATTGTGCATGACTTGCTACACGATCTACTTCAGCTACAAGCTGAGATACTTCAACTTGAATTTGCATACGATCTTCATCACTGTAAATACCATTGGAAGCTTGTACGGCTAGCTCACGGATACGTTGCAATACGTCTGTTGTTTCTTGCAAATAACCTTCAGTTGTTTGAATGAAACTGATACCGTTTTGTGCATTTTCAGAAGCTTTGTTCAAACCACGAATTTGTGATCTCATTTTTTCTGATACAGCAAGACCTGAAGCATCGTCTCCAGCACGGTTAATTCTTTCACCTGATGAAAGTTTTTCCATGTCTTTAGATTGAGCTAAGTTTGTTACTCCGAGAGTACGGTTTGCATACATTGCTGACATGTTGTGATTAATAATCATAATATTCCTCCATGGAATTGTATTCGAATAACATCCCTGCTATTCATATTTGCTAGATATATGTATTTTCTTATACCTAACTTGATTGTTTTCAGTTGCATTTCTTCAACGAAGACTAACAACTATAAAACTCTCTTTTAATTTATCGGTGCATGAGTAAAAAACCTTTACCTTTTTTTTCTTTTTTTTTACATTTTTTTTGTCTTTTGTGCTACACTCAATATAGTTTTAATGAACCATAATGAATCGGAGCAAATGGCACCATTTTCATTTATTTAAGAGTTTGCGTTGTAAACTTTTTATATAATTGCGTTTTTTCTTTGTGTAAAAACGCCTTAAAAAAATCAATTCGGAGGGGATATGTTACAATGTCCATTTTGCAATAATGATTCTTTTATTGAAGAAAACATACAAAATAAACGCTATTTGCAGTGTGTGCCTTCGAATAGCAATGTTGGCTGTGGAGGTTTTTTTCTTTATCCCGATTTCTTCGCACAGTTAAATGAACAAAAAGAGCGGTATATGCTTCACACTAATAGTCTTGGGGCTAAAAGTGAAACTAATGGGTACAGAAAGTATTTAGAAAAATTTTTGGCTACTGTATTGGATTATGAAAAAACTAAAGTTCTAAATGGAGAAGTGCGTAGGCTTTTTGATTACGGCTCAGGTCCGAGTCCTGCGTTGGTTGAGCTTTTGGGAGAATATAGCCGCGACTTAGCCTTTGTAAATGAAGTAGAAATAAAACACTGGGACCCTTTTTTTTATCCTGAAGGTGATTTCTTTAGTAATGGAGCCGATATTGTGTTTTGCCTTGAAGTAATAGAACATTTTGAAAATCCAATAGAGGGATTTCAAGGATTGGCTAGGGCGTGCTCTTACGGCGGTCTAGTTGCTGTAAAAACGATGATTGCCCCGAGTACATTTGAACAATTTGCTAAGTGGTGGTACAAGGATGACTTTACGCACGTAAGTTTTTATACTAATGAATCTGTAGAGCATTGCGCTAGGAGAGTTGGGCTTATTTTTGAAAAAGAATTAGACGGAGTTCTTTTTTTAAGAAAAAACATCAAAAAAATGTAAATTTTATTGTGTTTGTTCTTGACACATTTAATATAATTTGATATATTATCTGAACTGGGGGTGTAGCGAAGCTGGTTATCGCGTCGGCCTGTCAAGCCGAAGATCGCGGGTTCGAGCCCCGTCACTCCCGTAGAGTTCATCTTTTGATGAACTCTTTTTTTTGCACCTGTGCAGGGTTTGAATCGGTGCTTAGGTAAACTGTTTGTGAAGTGATGAGCTTTTTGAATTAGTTTTATAAACCCTGTTTATATATGTAGGTTTTTGTCTTTCGAGGCAAAAACCTTTTTTGTTTTGTTTGCCTCTGACACTAAGATTGGTTAGTAGTTATCCCAAGATGGCGCAGATTACGCAGATTATTACTTTTAAAATTTATAAAAACTTTCTCGTCAATTTTATAATCATTTAAATATAAAAATATATTTATTTTTGTGGCTTTAAGGTTTTATAGTATATGAAAAAGTGCAGAATAAGTGAAAAATAAAAATCCTATAAATCTGCGTAATCGGCGGATAAAAAAAGAAAGTATGGTGGCCTGTGGGTTTTAACAAAAAAAAGACTGTCTTTCGACAGCCTTTGCAGTTAGTAGAACTTAGTCAATGATAGCAATAATATCTTCAGCTTTTAGAATAAGGCAGTCTTCGCCATCAAGTTTAATTTGAGTTCCTGCATATTTATCATACATAACTCTCATTTTTTCTTTTACTTTAATTTTTTCAGAATCATCACCAACTGCAATAACTACTGCAATCTGTGTTTTTTCTTGTGCAGTATCAGGGATAATAATTCCGCTTGCTGTTTTTGATTCTGTTTTTTCTACTTGTACAAGCACTCTGTCTGCCAAAGGTGTAATTTTCATGTGTAATCCTCCAAAGGAACTTTCTATGTTTTTATGTTCTAAATATACGAAAAATGACGTGGATTGTCAATAAAGCTTACAATTTAAAACAAAGAAATGCACTTGTATATACTTGTCAAATAAATAGAAAAAATATACAATTGTTACAGCGTGTTAAATGCTAAATATTTTGATAAAGAGGGACATATGAATATAAAGAAAATTGCATCGATAACTCTATTATTGGCAGTATTCTTGCTTAGTGCTTGTAATACTACATCAAAACAAGTTGAAGTAGATCCTAACTTTATTGGCGATTTTGCGCCAATTCAATTGGAGAACATAATATGTGTTCGGGAATCTTTTGGTAAACTGGCAGCAACAGAAATAGAAGTCTATTTTGTGCCAAGAACAAATATGGTAGAAATGTATTTGAGAGATGGCATGACAGCTTATGTGTTGTTATTTGACGGAGATGAAAGAATGCAAATGGAAGAAGGCATTAAAATGTATGCAGAGTCGTATTCTTCTTATGTAGGGGGAAATAAAGCTGCCCTGCCAGATAGAGAGCCAGACAGAAAAAACAATTTTAATGAAGGAACAATGTCATTATCATGGGGCGTTGCAAGTACTGCAAGAAATAATACTACAACTTTTCAAACAAATTACAAATATTTAGAAAAAAACAAACCGTATTTTCAGTTATTAGTTGAAAAAACAAAGGATAAAGGTTCTAGTGCGTATTCTCCTGTTTTACGGTTATATTTTTCACCTACTCACCTAGAAAACATATTGGCGCAACTTAATCAGGATTCCTTAGTTCAATTAGTTAAAGATCTTGAAGCTGAAGCATTTGCTTTTTAAGTAGGTCTAATTATTATAATGAAAGCACAGGGTAAAACTTGTGCTTTTTTTGTCACAGTATTTTTCTTCTTCTGTCATTGTTAAGTCTGTCCGTTTCATTGTATTTTTATTATCGTTTTTTCGGGACATTTTCCCTTGTCATTAATTAGGACATTATCACTTATCTATCATATACACAGTATTTAGAGCAAAAAAATCACTTGCAAAAATTATAATAAAATGGTATAGTCTCAACCGAAAGGAAGGACATTTAGATTTGCTAATTGGATAGGAGAATGTATGAAATTCATTTTTTTAGGACCTCCAGGAGCGGGGAAAGGGACACTTGCATCTGTTGTTTCAATGAAATATGGTATACCTCATATTTCAACGGGTGTTATTTTTAGAGAGGCTATTAAAGCTAAGAGCCCACTTGGAATAAAGGTTAAAGCAATTATTGATTCAGGGGAGCTTGTGAGCGATGATTTAACTATTGAGCTTGTAAAAGATAGGCTTTCACATGATGATGTATCTAATGGATTCATTTTAGACGGTTTCCCTCGTACTATTGCCCAGGCGGAAGGCTTGTGTAATTTGGTTGATATTGATTCTGTGGTAAACTTTACCATTTCAGACGAAGATGTTGTAAAAAGACTTTCTGGCCGTCGTGTTTGTAAAAACTGTGGTCAAAATTACCATATAGATTTTGTAAAACCAAAGGTAGAGAATGTTTGCGATGTTTGTAATGCAGAGCTTTTTATTCGCGATGATGACAAACCAGAGGCAATACAAAATAGACTAGATGTATACAGTAAACAAACAGAACCACTTATTGCGTTCTATGAAAAAAAAGGTTCGCTGGTTGATGTTGATGCAACACCGGCAACAGATTGTATTTTAAGCGAATTTGTAAAAAAGTTTCCGTTGTTATCTGATATATAAACAAAGGCACGTATGTGCCTTCCGTACATAATTCACTACTTGACTAATCACTTGTTGTTTGGTATTATGTATATACTTTTAATTGGGGGTTTTCTTTTGGCAGGAAATAAATCATCAGCAGAAAAAAGACACAGACAGAGTGAAGAAAGACGATTTCGAAACAAAGCTGTAAAAAGTTCTGCTCGTACACAAGCAAAGAAATTTGTTCAAGCTGTGCATGCTAAAGATCAAGCATTAGCTTCAGAAACATTAAAAATTTTATGTAAAGAACTTGATACTGCAAAGAGTAAAGGAATTTTAAGTCCTAATTCTGTTTCACGCAAAAAATCAAGAATGATGAAATTATTTAACGTTTCATTTAGTACAACATAACAAGGCGTAATAACCACCTATTTTGTTGCACCGAAAGAAGGAGTTGGTGATGAGTTCAAAAAAGGTAACAAAGAATGACTTAGTTGAAGCTATTTATGCCTCAACAAAACACGAAAAAAAAGTAGTGCAGTCTATCCTTGATTCCTTCATTGAAAACGTTAAAGACTCCTTAAAGCAAGGTTCGACCATAGAATTACGAGGGTTTGGCACTTTAGAGCCTAGACTTCGTAAGGGTCGCATCTGTGCCCGTAATCCTAAAACTGGTGAGGTTCTCTCGGTTGAGCCACATTACGTTGTAGCCTTTCGATCAGGGCAAGAATTAAAAAATGCCCTCTGGAACTTACCTATACAATCCGAAAAATGAAAAAAATACTAACCAACTGGCTTTTACTCATATTATCTGCTGTTTTGTTCGCACTGTCACATCCTAATATCTTAGTTTTAGAAGGCATTCCTTTTTTTGCATATTTTGCAATTGCACCATTATTTTTATTATCAAGAAGAGTAAGCTTTAAAACTGCATGGTTTTATGGATTAGCGTATGGAACAATGAGTTATGCAATTTTTGTTTCATGGCTTGCAGACTTTCATCCAGTTGGGCTTCCTGTAATAGCTATGCTTTATGGTTTTCAATGTTTGCTTTTATTACCTGCATTAAAACTAGCATATGTAGTATGTGGTAAATATGGCTGGCTTGCACAGTGGTTTGTATGGTGCGCGTATGATTATTTAAAATCAACAGGATTCGCCGGATTTAGCTATGGAAATATGGGGTATACTCATTGGCAGGTAGCACCCCTTTTACAATTTGCATCTATTGCTGGGGTTTGGGGCTTGGGAGCCCTTATTACATTTCCTTCTGCATGGATTAGTGCTGTTTTGCAACCGCTATTCAGTTTGAAACGTTCTATAGAGAAAGGTAATATTCTACAATGTATAAAAAAGCAGTGTGTATTACACAAGCTTAGTGCATTTATTTGGATAGGACTTTTTGCAGTTATAGTAATTTGGGGATTTTCAGCACAAAAAGATTACTCTGAATATGAAACAAAAACTGTTGCTCTGATACAGGCAAATACAGATCCTTGGAAGGGTGGTACAGCCGCCTATACACGTGATTTAAAAACATTAAAAAGGCTTACCGATGCTGCATTAGAGTCAAGTAGCAATATAGACTTTGTTGTATGGTCTGAAACTGCTTTTGTTCCAAGTATTCGTATGCACTATCAATATAGAGAAGATAGGGTGCGTCTTGAACTTGTAAATGATTTATTGCAGTTTATAAATTCAAAGGAAGTTCCTTTTATTATAGGGAATGGAGATACTGTTACTGGTTATAATTATGCAGGGGAATATAAAAAATTGAGTTATAATTCAGTGTTTGTATTTCATCCTGGGGAAAATGTTATTCCACCTGAACCAGAAATTTATAACAAAATGCATCTTGTTCCTTTTACAGAATCGTTTCCTTACGAAAAGCAGTTTCCAGCAGTTTATCAAGCTTTATTAGATAATGATACACATATTTGGGAGCCAGGAAAAGAAGCAACTGTTTTTACTATCGATAATTTTTCGTTTGGTACGCCTATTTGTTTTGAAGATACCTTTGGTTACATAGGCCGACGTTTTGTAAATAATGGGGCACAAGCAATTGTAAACCTTACTAATGACTCTTGGTCTCATAGTGCAGTGGCACAATATCAACATTTGGCAATGGCTGTTTTTAGGTCTGTAGAAAACAAGGTTCCTTCTGTAAGAGCTACTGCTTCGGGGCAAACTTCTGTTATAGATCCTAATGGAAAAGTTACAGCAATGGCGCCTGAGTTTGAAGAAGCGTATTTAGTAGCAGAATTTCCTGTTGTAGAAAAAGGTGTAAAGACATTGTATACCCGATGGGGTGATTACATTGGAAAGATATCAGTTATTTTTGCCGCTATTGCTATCTTAGCTGGTATAGTGTTCACTGTAATACAAAAGAAGAAAAATACAAATTAGATTATATTTGGAGATACTATGGCAATTTCATATCATCAAAAAGATGGAAATGTAACGGTGCTTGGAGCCGAAACTGAGTTTGACGGCGTGCTAGAGTTTAGCGACAATCTTGTAATAGCAGGAAGTTTTAATGGCACTATAAAATCTACAGGTTCTCTTGTAATTGAAAAAATGGGGAAATGTACTGTGGATACTGCAGTTGCTGATTCAATAACTATTGCCGGTAGCATTGAGGGCAATTTAAGTGCATCTGATAAACTGGAAATGTTTTCAGGAAGTAAGATTATTGGCAATATTGAGGCAACTCGATTAAGAATTGAAGATAATGTTAATTTTAGTGGTGATGTTAAAATGAAGCAAGAAATGCCTGATATGGATATTTTTTTAGTATCGCCCAATGAATATCGAGCTTTAGTAGCAAAAAGGTCTTATAAAGAGGATTCAGACGAATAGGAATCTTGACTTGGTAAAACTTATATTGACAATACAGGTTTATTTTGTTATACTAAGTATATTACCTATTAAATAACCAATTTCCGATTCAAGAAAAAGTCTAATTTGAAATCAAAAACATATGGAGAAAAGTAATGGCAGATAGTGATGAAGGCCGTTTCGATGATAATTCAGCAAGTGCTGGATTAACAGAACAAGTTTCACAAAGTGATTCTTCAGGATCAACAGAATCCCCCGATTTATTTGGAAAAACAGAATCTTCTTATCAAGAAGGTGAAAGTAAGGCAGCTAGCCCAAAGAAAAAAGTAGTTATCCGTTCAAAAGGGAAAAAAACACCCACCGACAATTCAGAAAAAAAACGATCAGACAACTTTACAAACGAATCTCAAGGTAGAAGAAACCAAAAGTCTTCTATGCAAAGAAACCAAAAAAGACGACAAGACACACGGAATCAAGATCTTCCTATGCCAGATGTAATTGAAACTGAAGAAGATAATCAAAATAATGATTCTAAACCACGGCTTTCTATAAATGAATTAACAAAAATGGGGATGCATGACCTAAGAAAACTTGCAGGTGAATATGGTATAACTGCAGATGATCTTGCTCCTATGAAAAAACAAGAAATCATTTTTGTTGTACTTAAAGCTCATACTGCACACGGTGGAATTATATTTGCTTCTGGTGCCTTAGAAATCTTGCCTGATGGATATGGATTTTTGCGATCTCCACAAAACTCATATATGCCTGGCTCTGATGATATTTATATTTCTCCAAGCCAAATAAGGTTGTTTAACTTAAAAACAGGTGATACAGTATATGGTCAAATTCGTTCTCCAAAAGAAGGAGAAAGATTTTTTGCCATTTTACGTATTGAATCTGTAAATGATCAAGAAACACGTGAAGCTCAAATACGTATACCATTTGAAAACTTAACACCTCTTCACCCAGATGAAAGATTGAACCTTGAAACTAAGACAGAAGAAGTTTCAACTAGGCTTATAAACCTTTTTTCTCCAATAGGGAAAGGGCAGCGTGCTCTTATTGTTGCGCCACCAAAAGCTGGTAAAACAATCCTTATGCAACGTGTTGCAAATGCAATTACAGAAAATCACCCAGAAGTTTACTTAATTGTTCTTCTAATTGATGAACGACCTGAAGAAGTAACTGAAATGGAAAGAACAATCAATGCAGAAGTTATTTCTTCAACATTTGATGAACCTGCAACAAGACATGTGCAAGTAGCAGAAATGGTTTTAGAAAAAGCAAAGCGATTAGTTGAGCATGGGCGGGATGTAGTAATTTTCTTAGATTCTATTACACGTCTTGCAAGAGCATATAACCAAACAGCGCCAACTTCTGGTAAAGTTTTATCAGGTGGTGTTGACTCAAACGCACTTCATAAGCCAAAGAGATTTTTTGGTGCTGCACGGAATGTAGAGTTTGGTGGAAGTTTAACAATTATTTCTACAGCACTTATTGAAACAGGAAGTAGAATGGATGAAGTTAT
>CAYJKA010000073.1:0-8741 GCA_964370655.1 uncultured Treponemataceae bacterium
GCTGCAGCGCGCTTTGCTTGGGATTCTATTCATCAGGGAAGCTTGTAATTTTTTTGTTTTTAGGATGTATTTCTCATAGCAATTAAATTTCTCAAGCTTTTATCTATGCAGTATAATTTAAAAATTATTTTTATATTTACTTGACGTATGAATATACATACCGTATACTTAAACTAAGTTCTCTTAAAATTATGATGAGCATAGTAATAATATGATATACAAACTTTTTAGTTTGTGTATTATTGGTACTTAGTTTTTAAGGAAGTGCAAGTATGAAAAATATTCGTTTATATGTTGCTTTAGCTTTTGTCTATTTGCTCACAGCTTGCAATCTGGGTTTTACACCATCTAGTCAATATTATTACATACAACAAGCACAAGATGTTGACGATATTAGTACCACACCAAGTGAAGATATTTCGCTTAAATTTTCTATTATGTTTGATATTTTAGAGCCTAATGGAATAATAAATCAAAATGAACTAGAAGAATATCTACTTCTTTATGAAGATGAATTGAGTTCAAATTCTGAAATGTTAGAGTTGTTTTATAAGCAGCTTCAAGAACTACCTATTATAAAAAAGGAACTAGATTCATCGTTTCCTCTTGAAGAAATTGTAACAAGTGATTTTTTCAGAAAACTGATTAGGGCTAGTTTTTCTGATAAAAATGTTCCCAAGATGTGGTATGAGGCTGCGTCTGAAAGTAGTGGACAATGGGAGCTTTCAGAAGATACAATTTACTTAGAACCGCTAGAGGGGCAGGTCAATGATTCTGTTTTTTATGTAGCAGGCAGTAATACAACTGCTGGTTCAAATCCAATAACTAATGTTGAATATTTTAAATATGAGGGTAAAAATCCGTTTTATTCTATTGATAGCGCATACAATACAAACACGTATAAAGAGTCAGAAAATAATTTAGATGAAGTAGGGATGAGTAGGTTTCTCTTTTATAGGTTTAAAGGTAAAGGTGGTGGAATAGTTGCTCTTGATAATATGCTTGTTGCTGTTGATACCTATACTTCATTAATTTTTAGCTTCGGTGTTCCTACTGAATTTAAAGAATACTTTGGGCTAGATAGTCCTACAAAATGGGAGGCTGCTGAAACAGCAGCTACGGCATCAGATGGGCAAAGTTATAAGTTTTATGAATATGACCCTGCAGGTTATGTTGATAAAGATGGAAATTTTGTTATGTATGAATGGTATACTAATAATTTAGCCCAAGCAAATGAAGCTAATCAAACAAAATTTTATCCGCAATTTACAGGTGTTTCTCCTTATCTAATAAACTTCCAAGTTAAGAAACCAACTTTTGTAGTTAAGAGCAATTTAGTTGATGGTGAGAAATTTTACACAGAAATAAGTGGTTTTGCATTCGCTGACGCTCCTAGTGATGTTTCTAAATACGATATCTATAGAATTGATGATTCATCTACAAATAGGGTTCTTATTGAAGAAAATCAGCTTTCTTCTAGTAAAGTAAAGGATTACAATGCACTTCTATTAACAGGAAATGCAAAATATGTTATTGAAGCAAAGGATAGTAATGGTAAATTAGTAGGTTCTGCAAGCAATATCATTGAAGGAACAAGAAAATTAACTAAGCGAGAAACTTTATTGTGTGTAATTGAAAGTATACGCTATGCTCTTGTTGACGAAGGCCTATTTGGTACAACAAAAACAAAAACAATTATGTCGCAGAATGGTGGTACATTTGAGTATACAAAAGATGGCTTCTATACTTCAACTTATACATATAATCTAAAAGACTTTTCACCATATAATTTGACATTAAATACTACTACTCCAATTACTTATGAAGCTAAAAGCCTTGGCTCAAGTATAAAAACTTCTGTTCCTTTTGTTGGATCTGTATCATTTGAGGAGGGGAGTTTGTCATTTAATGATATTCGCATAGATAATAATGACGGAGATGCACCTGAGTGGACTGACGGTACTCTTAGCTTTACTTTTAATGGAGAGACAACAAATTATCAAGGACAAGCAGGTGACACAATTCCGTTTGGGTTTTATATGTCAAAAAATGCGTTTGTGAGTAGCATTTTAGGTTCAGATAAAAAATATGAACAAGAATAATTATCAATATGTGCTAATAGTGAGGTATACAAGATGAAGCGTTCTATTATGAAAAAATTGGCATTGATTACAGTTATGGTATGTATTTCAATTAACCTTTATTCTTTTGAAAAAGGCTGGGTTTTTGGTTTGAGAGCTGATTTTGGCGGTTCGTTAACTCTTCCAGAAATATCTGATAGTACACTAGAATTTTTGAACCCTAAGGCGCAAAGTATGTCTGGATTTTTAAGTGGTTTATTAATTGGAGGCGAAGCATCAGTAGGGTATATTTTTAATTCACAAGAGTTATTTTCCTTAAATGATACGCATTCCTTTTCTGGTATAGGGCTATATGGGTATATCGGAATGGGTATGGGAAATGTTTCCCAAAAAATTACTGCTGTAGAGGCAGGAGAGCTCTTTGATATATTTATTGTTGTTGACTATACACCAGTTGTGAACTTTGGTGTAAAAACTAATGCGTTATTTTTTAATAACAGGCTTTCAGTAGGGCTTGGAATAGGGGGGAAAGCTATTCTTGATTATACGCCTCAATATTTATTGTACTCAACACTACCAGATGTAATAAAAACAGAAATCGGTACCGTTATTGTACCAAATGATTTATTAACAAAATTAAATCCGCTTGGCTTTTCAGTACGCTTTGAGTTAGGGTATGCTATACCTATGCTACCCACAACAGAGTTTGTCTTAGGTTTTTATACTCAATATAACCTTTATTCGCCACGATATCTAACAATACCACCAACATTGGAATCCTTAGCACAAAGTAATGCTATACCACCAGACTCTTTGGATTTTTCAAGAGAGTTTCCTGATTATTGGCTAAACTCATTAGAATTTGGTGTTAATATTGGAATATCATTAATATTATGACCAAAGGACCTTCATTAAGGTAGGTCTTTTGCTCGTGTAAACTTATATATAATTGGGAACCTCTAAAAACTAAATTTCTTTTCAGAGGTTCCCAGTCGAGTTTTAATGTAAAAGTTTATAATATAACCATTTACATTAAAACATCGCAATATAAATTTAAGGAACACCTCTAAAAACTGTAGTTTTTAGAGGTGTTCAATTATTGACTACACACAAAAATAAAACACATTGGCTCTTGCAAGTTTTGCAAGAGCTTTTTTTTACCTCTAGCTTTTTTCCTGTTTTTCCACTATACTGTGGTTAGGAGGGAAAGTGAACATAATTTTTGTAATGTTAATTTCATGTGCGCTTGTGTATTTTTTTCCACAATATAGAATACAAAGTATTAACTCTTTTTTTTCTTTGCTTTTTGATTTTCTTTTTAATAAAATAACAGCACGGTTCTTAGCAATTTTGATTCTTTTAGTTGTTTTTTTTCTTTCATTTGTACTGCCGACATTGCTACTTTTGTATACAAGTAGTATTTCCATTGTTTTAACGTTTATTATAGAAATATTTATTAGTTATCACATAATTTCAATACCTCCTTTTAATGATTTTCTTAATTCAAATTCAACCAATGATTCAGAAAATGCAAGCACAATTGTTCAGTCAATTATATATTTTATTGATTTCTTTTTTATTCCATGTTTATGTATCTTACTGTTTGGTATTCCAATGGCTTTAGTGTATCGAGTTTGTTCAGTTTTTGCAAAAAAGGCTATTTTTACTAATGCACAAACTACAAGTCTCTTTTTTTCAGTAAACAATATTTTACTTTTTTTACCATCTTATATTTTAGTATTATCACTTTTTACTTTAGCACTGTTTTTTCCTTTTTGTAATACAAAGAATGCTTTTTTAGTATTCAAATTTGACAGAAAAAAGATTGAACCACATTGGTTATCAAGGATACTTTCAGCATGCTTTGGTTTGTTGTGTATTGAAATACCAATAAGTTATACAAAAAATGGAACTATGATAACTGAAGATATAGGAAATACTACTGGAAAAATTACAAGTCAAACAGTACGTGAATTAGTATATCTTTTGTATGCAGCGAGTATCCTTGTGTTATCTTTGATGATAGTTTGTCGAATATTAGTAACGTGGGGGGTGTGGTAAGTGATTCATATTTATTGCGGAGATGGAAAGGGCAAAACTACTGCTGCTATGGGATTGGCTTTGCGTGCAATGGGAAGAAATCAAAATGTGGTAATCTGCCAATTCTTGAAGGGTAGTGCAACTGGTGAAATTATTGAACTTGAAAAAAATGAATGTGTAAGGATTTTTAGACTTGAAAAAGAAATTCCTTTTACATTTCAAATGACTCAGGAAGACAAAGATTTTACGCTTAGGTCACATAATCGTATATTGGACAAAGCTTCACATTTTGTTCAAGCGGGCTACTGTGATTTACTTGTACTCGATGAGCTTTGTTCTGCATTAGAAACAGAATTAATTGATTCAAAAAAAGTAGAGACGTTCTTAAAAGACTGTAATTGTGAAGTTGTTATTACGGGTAGGAATCCTTCGCAAAAACTTATTGATTTTGCGGACTACATAACCGAGATGAAAAAAATTAAACACCCTTTTGAACGAGGTATACAAGCTCGAGAGGGTGTTGAATTCTAGAAAGAGACTTAATATGTCTATATTTATAGACATATTGTACTAGTCTTCTCTTTTTCTTTCTTTTGGTATTGCACTAGCAACAATGCTTCTAACCATTTCTGGAATTTCAGCTTGTTGTTCTCGCGTAAGTCCCTTTGTTTTTATAGGTGGATGAATGGTTAGTTTTACATTTGCATTATTAAAACCTATTTTTTTATGCAATAATTGCCAGGTTCCATCAACAGTAACAGGTACTATAGGCACTTCTGCTCTAAAACCTAATTTAAAACTACCTTTTTTGAATTCTTGAATTTCTCTTCCGTTATTGCGAGTTCCTTCCGGAAAAATAACTTGGGAATACCCATTTCGAAGTTTTTGTACCGATTCTTCCATGGCTTTGATAGATTGTTTCCTATCCTTTCTTGAAATAAAGGTGCATTGCATATATCTCATCCAAGAGGCAATAATCGGTACTTTTGAAAGTTCCATTTTAGCCATAAATGATGTTTGTTTATCAGCATAGCCTAGAATTAACGGAATATCCATAATACTTTGATGATTACCAACAAATACCACAGCACTATCTTGTGGAATATTTTCATTTCCAACAACTTCAACTTTAGTTTTCCCGATAACAAAAATGCGTTTTCCCCACCATTGAGTTACTTCTTTTATGTATTCATCGCGCTCTTGTGTTTTTCCTGCTTTGTCTAACGTTATAACTTTTTTTAATTTTTTATTACAGCTAATTAAATCTAATACTAGCCGAAAAAAAATAAAGAATGTCTTTATCATTTTCTTCCTCAAGTTTTTTATATATTATACATTATACTGAATTCTTATGTTTATGTATAGTATAAGATCTTATGTAATGTGTTCCCAGAGTAAACCACTTCCATCATGCACATCTCTAGCTAATTCCTTATGTAAAACCTGTTCGTAATATATTGGTTCAATTCCAACTGTTAGTTTTTTTTCAGTTCGTAATACTGCAATATCATTCTCTGTAATTACTTCACCTTGTTTCATGTCTCTCATGTAATGAATAGACCTATTTGTTCTTCCGTAGTTTGCACGCTCGGATTGTGCAAGTTCTTTTTTACCTGTACCTAATGTTGCGTTGATTGTCTTGTCATCATATGAGCATTTAAGCATTTCAAGTATTGTTTTTTTGTCAAGATTTTCGTAAGCGCGAATTTTTGAAACCATTCTAGCAAAGTTTTCAGGCTCTAGTGCGACAGGATCATCTAGTCCATCGCTATTATTACTTAATGTGATATGCTTTTCTACAATTGTGCCACCACATGCCAGAGAAAGTATTGGAACTAAAAGTGGATCTAAAGAATGATCGCTTACACCAATGTTTATATTAAAGCGTTCTTTTAAAAATGGTATTAGTTTTAAGTTATAATCTTGTACTGGAGCTGGATAGCTTGTTACACAATGAAGCAGTGAAACAAGATTATCTTTTACCAATGGGTCAAGTAATTTAACTGCATTTTTTATATCATGAAGAGTTGATACTCCTGAAGAAAGCACAATTGGAATTGGTTTTTTTTCTTCTTGCTCAAGTTTTAGTAAGCATTGAAGTAATGGTATATGATTTAACTCAGGTGAAGCAATTTTTATATAATCAGGTTTAATGCTCATAAGTTCTTTTAAACTTCTTTCACCAAAAGGGGAGCACATAAATGTTTTACCTTGTGCGTGAACATATGACTTTAATTCAGAAAAGAATTTCTTAGGCACCTCAAATTGCTTAAACCTTTCATATAAAGGAATTGCTCCTGTAGGTAGTTTTACAATCCCCGTTTTAGGATGTAAAATTTCATCAGCATATACCCATTGAAACTTGATACAATCAGCCCCAGCTTCACAAGCTGTGCGTACAAGTTCTTTGGCTTTTTTGATGTTGCCTTGGTGAGATGTTCCAACTTCTGCAATTATTAATGTTTTTTTTGTCATTTGATGCCTACACATATTTAGTATTTTTAACTCACATAATTATATCATACTTTGCTAAATTTCGCAATATTTTTTTATTTTTATTGATAATAATGCATCACAATGGTAAAAAATGTTGACTTAAAGTAAATTACGTATTACAATAATTATGATGCGTAGATTTTTGTGCCTTTATTTAAATACTGGTGGTGGACATAAAGCCCCTGCAAAAGTATTAAAACAATATATTGATATGAAATATCCTGACTCAAAGACATTTCTTGCTAGCGGGATTAGTGAAAAAAATAAAATTGACTCATTTATAATTGAAAAATGGTATCACTTCATTTGTAATTATATAAAAGGGGGATGGGCTCTTTTCTATATTGTTGCTTCTACTGGTTTTATACAACGAATAATTACCAAAATACTTCGACCTCAAACAAAACGATACATAAAAAACCTTATCGAGGAATACAAACCAACGCATATTGTTTCTTTTCATTTTTTATTAACTCCACACATTGTGTCTGCGATACGTTCTGTTAATCCAAATATTAAAATTACTGTATATGTTACAGATCCTTTTTCTTGTACTAGTGCATGGTTTTATGAAAAAAATGTAACTTGTATAGTTGCATCTGAAATTGTTAAAAAATTTGCAATAGAGAAGTGTGGGATGCAAGATGAAAATCTCATAGTTTTGCCGTTTTTAATAAACCCCAAATTTTACGATCCTCATAACGATTTAGAGCGGGCGGTTTTACGAAAAAAATTCAAAATAAATGATAATAACAGAGTCCTTCTTATTACTGGTGGTGCTGGGGGGCTTCCTGATGCAGTTTCAATTGTGACACAGCTTTTAAATAGTAGTACTGGTATTTCAATTTTTGTTGTATGCGGAAAAGATGCTGGATCAAAAGTTGTTTTGGATTCATTGGCTCAACTTTATCCTAGTATAGATTTACGAGTTATGGGCTTTGTTTCAAATATGGACGAGTTAATACATTTATGTGATCTAGCAATTATAAAACCTGGTGCTTCAACTATTTTTGAAATATTTGGGTCTAAAAGACCTGCAATAATATCCACATATTTGTTTGGACAGGAAAAAGGAAATGTCCATTTTGCTATAGCAAATAAAGTAGGGTGGTTTATTCAAAATCCTAAAGAAATTGTTTTAAAAGTTAATGAATACTTTTCCAATCCTAGTGAGCAAGCTATTATCGAAAAAAAATTAAAACAACTTCCTATAGATAAAAATATGGAAGTTGTTGCAGATTTTATTTATAATTTCTAATTGGGCACCTCTAAAAACTGCAGTTTTTAGAGGTGTTCCTTAGATTTATATTGCGATGTTTTAATGTAAATGCTAATATTATAAACTTTTACATTAAAACTCGACTGGGAACATCTGAAAAGAAATTTAGTTTTTAGATGTTCCTAATTATCTTAAATATTTGACGTAGGTCTCGAAGTCAATATTGAAAAACTTTTCACATCTCTTTTTTCAAAAGCATCTTGGATTAAATCATCACACTCTAAGTCATCAAATAGTTTTTGAGCTTCTTTCATAGATGCATGAATAATAGGGTGTTTTGGAGAAAAAAGAACACAACAATCCTCGTATGGCAAAATTGATGTGTCATAGGTTCCAATTTGTACTGCAGTTTCTATTATTTCTTGCTTATCTAATCCAACTAGAGGGCGAAGTAGGGGGATATTACAAGCGCTTTCAGTGACAGCCATATTTTCTACCGTTTGGCTTGCTACCTGTCCTAAACTTTCGCCTGTAATAAGACATTTTGCACCCAATCTTTCTGCTAAAATGCACGCAACCTTCATCATGCACATTCTAAGTAAAAGTGTTGACCACTCTTCTGGGCTCTTTTGCTTTATTCTCATTTGAACATCTGTAAATGGAATAACATTGATGTGTGTTTCTACACCATAACGCGCAAGAATTGCAGCTAAGTCTTCGACTTTTTTTTGCGCTTCATCTGATGTATATGGGTATGCATGAAAGTATATGCATTCAATTTTCATACCGCGTCTAAGCATTCTGTAGCCTGCAACTGGAGAATCAATGCCACCTGATAAGAGTAATAGGCCTTTTCTTCCAGTGCCTACAGGTAATCCTCTACAAGCCTTTTGAGCATCGGAATA
>CAYJKA010000074.1:0-8736 GCA_964370655.1 uncultured Treponemataceae bacterium
TATACACTAAAATAAGATTTTTTTAAAGACCCCAAAGCGATAGTATTTTTTTTGGCAACCGCTCTTACGAGCGCCGGGCTCTCGCCTTTATCTTTTTAGCAAAGCTAAAAAGTATACCGGCTCGATCCCTGTTGCATTTTTATAGAACAAACTTTTCTAAAAATTTCGCAACACCATCTTCATCATTTGAATACTCAGTATTAAACACAGCCATTTCCTTAATGCAGTCAAGGCCATTTATCATAGCAACACTTTTTCCAGTAAGTTTCATCATAGATTCATCATTCATGCTATCGCCAAAAGACATTACGTTTTCAATAGGAATATTCAATTCGTTTGCAATCCACACAAGAGCCTCACCCTTCCCAGAATCTTTTGGTAATACTTCTAAAAAGTACGGCTTACTTGTAAAAATAACACACTTATCTCCAATTTCTTTTTTTAAGCGCGCTTCAACTTCTTTTAATACTTCAGGTTCTCCTGGTATAACAATTTTAGGAAAACCTTTTTTTAAGAACTCTGGATAGTCTTCAATTAATTCTTTTTTTAGACCACTTAACTGAGCATCCCTGTCGCCCCAATCGGTATGTTTAAATGTAAAAATAAAGCTCGAATCATAAACATGTGCGGTAACATCATATTCTTCTAATGTATTGTACACGTGCATTGCTATATCATAATCTAATTGTCTAGAATAAATGGAAAGGCGCAAATGGAGGTCTAAAATATTTGTACCATTTTGAGTTATCATATAACGCCCATATTCACTACCTGCAATATCCATTTGGCGAATATACGGAAGCATAGCATCATCTATTCTTCCTGAACACAGCATTACATAGATGCCTTTTTCTGCTACCTTTTGCAACACAGAAACAGTGTAATCTGAAATTGTTAAATTATGTTTTAACAATGTATCATCTAAATCCAAGGCTACAATTTGCACATTTTGTTTTGATTGTGGAAGTTTATTCATATACTCAGTGTAGCACAAATGATATAAGCATTCAATAGTAAAGCATAGCACCAGGTTTTCAATGCTGCATAAAAAAAGTAAAAAAATAATCAAAAAAAGTGTAAAATGGTTGTATTCTTAAAAAAAAAGATATATACTACAAATACACAAGTGTTTATATTTGTGTATTCTTAACACAACGAGGTAGTGTATGAAAAATGTGAAATTTTTTCTTGTAATGGTTATCTTACTAACTACGACTGTGGCTCTTTTTTCCCAGTCAGTAGAAAGACTTGAACCAGTTGATGTACGCTCTACAAGTTTGGGCGCAAGCTATTATACCGATACAGAAACATTGTATTCTCTGTATACAAACCCAGCTGCAATAGCATTTACAGGTGACAAAAACCTTTGGATGCCACTTGTTTCAGTTGTAACAGGCGGGGAATTAACTAATGCAATGGAATTAGTTGATATTATGACTGCAGGTGCAAGTGAAACAATAGACCCAACAGATGCAGATGCAATAAATAAGTATAATACGTTTCTTACAGATGTACAAAACTTCATGGGAGATGACGGGTATAATGCATCTCTAAAAATTGGTGGCCCATTAACATTTGGTGCCATTAAAAATAATTTTGGTTGGGGCTTTGTTAATACTATAGAAATTGGCGCAAAAATGAACATAGACGGCGACTTAGTAAACTTTGATATTCCTACTTCATTTGAAGACATTGAAGACTTACTAAACTCTGGCTCAATTCCTGATCTAAATGGCACCGATTTGGAAACAGCTCTTACAGTGCCTATGGTTGCAACATTAGACTTAAATACAGACTTTGTTCTAGGTTATGCAGTACCGGTTGACCTTGGAATCCTTGGTGAATTATCAATTGGGCTTTCTGCTCGTGGTATAAGCCAATTTTCATTTTTATACAAAGATGATATAAAAGCAATTTTCGTAGACAGTGACAGTTTTGACCCATTTGGTATCCCACTATCTGCTTCTTTTGGGGTTGGATTTGACATGGGTGTACAATACAAATTCTTAGACATGGTTCATGTAGGTCTTGTATGGCAAGATGCATATTCACCAGTGTGGACAAATACCTACGCTGGCGTAGCACAAATAATGGGCGGCGAGGCAGGAACAGGGTTTAACTATTCAGTTCTTGATTCTAAACTTGGGTTAGGTGCAAGTGTTGATTTACCTTTAGAAGCTATTACTGGAAATGTTATATCACATTCTGCAGTATATGCTAACTACAAAGACTTTTTACAACTTGTAAGAAACGCACAAGATGGCTCATTATTATACAGAGACCCATTATTAGATATTGCAATTGGTGCAGAAGTTGTATTATTTGACGTACTTGCAGTTCGTGTTGGTATGAACCAATTATTCCCATCAGGAGGGCTTGGTTTAGCACTTGGTAACTTTAGAATGGATGCATCAGTTCACAGCGAACAACTTGGTTACTACGGAACAGACTGGAGACAGTTAAACTTTGGATTATCTATAACTTTCCAAAAATAATACCTAATAAAAAAAATGAGGCTGCTATTCAAAATGAATATGCAGCCTTTTTTATGCCCTAACGTTTTAATAACTTTTTATAATTTTTTTCAATAAGAATGGCTCCAATAGGGGCTGTAATCATAATGGATAGAACAGCTACGGTTAACACAATATTTCCACACCCAATACCCATTGCAAGAGGAATGCCCCCTATTGCAGCTTGCACTGTCGCTTTTGGAATATAGGCAAACATACAAAAAAGCCTTTCTTTTGTAACGAGAGGTGTTTTAATTAAACAAAGCCATACACCAAGCATTCTAAAAACAAGAACAGCAAAAAGCAATGCCAAGGCTATAAAACCTTCTTGTAATGCATAGCTAATGTCAACACTTGCACCTACTAACACAAAAAGCATTATTTCAGCAAACACCCACAACTTAGAAAATTTTACAGAAAGGCGAGTAGCTAAGTAAGAAGACTTTGCCTTTAGTGATATTCCAAAAACCATAATTGCAATTAGAGCAGAAAAAGGAATTAACGGCTTTACAGCGGCCTCAAGTGAAAGAAGCAAGAACCCTATAGATAAAACAATAAGAACTTTTTGGCTATCCCGTATATGAACTTTCGTAAAAAAAGCAGAAATTACAATGCCCAAAAAGAAGCCTAAGAGCACTCCTGAAAAAATAGACAATGGAATAGTTGCAAAGTGAGATATAGAAAGCATGCCCCCTTGTGCTACATCTAATAAGCTTGTAAAAAGAATAATTACAAAAACATCATCAATTGACGCACTCGCCAGAATCATTTGCGGAATTGACTTTTTTACCCCGTAACCTTCTTCAATTATGGTAATCATTTTTGGAACAATGACAGCAGGAGAAACAGCTGCAACAACGGAGCCCATAAGCGCAGCGTCTAAAGTGCTAATGTTAAAAAAAATAGGTGCCAAGAAAATCATTGCTGTTATTTCCAACAATGCAGGAACAAAACTCATTAACATTGCAGGTCTTCCTACTTTTTTTAAATCCTCTATGTTTAGAGTAAGCCCTGCACGGACTAAAATTATTACCAACGCTATTTCTCGTAGATTTGGTGAAATAGACAATAAACTTGTGTCGAGGAAATTAAGTGCATTGGGGCCAATAATTATTCCCGCAATAATCATTCCAATTAAAGGTGGTAAATGGCACTTTTTACATATTTCGCTTAATAGCATCCCTGCAATAAGGGCTAAGGCTAAACTAAAAAGCATACATTAACTTTTAACCTTTAAAAGTAACGGATCACTTACACGTTTTCTAAAAAAGGCTATAAATGGACCCATTAAAAATGCTGTCATTACTGTACCGACTCCAACAACTGCACCCAAGAAAAACCCTATAGCTACACATACGATATCTGTTGCAATTCTACAGTATTGAAAGCGGGCTATTTTTTTATCGGCCATTATTAATGCTATAGCGTCGTATGTTGAAACACCTAAATCAGCAGTGATATAAAATGAAGAAGCAAAGCAAAGAATCAAAAATCCTATTATAAGCATTGCTATGCGCACTACCATAGTTGGATCTGGAATTATTTCCTGCAATGCGCCATGACTAAACTCTACAATATATCCTACTAAGAATAAATTAATTATAGTTCCAATACCTATATAGTGTTTTTTCAAAAAGAAAACAATTATCAAGAGAACTGCATTTAGAATCATGTATAGAGTTCCAAAATTGATAGGAAGAAGGGTATGAATCCCATTCGCAAAACACTGAAAAGGGTCTGTTCCAAATTGAGAATGCTTAAACAAACCAACCGACAAACCTGCAACCGAGACTCCAAAAATTGTCATAACAATGCGAACAAATTTTTCTTTCATAAAAACTCTCTTTTATTTTTTTCATATACTACTTTATTTTACCAAAGAAGTAAAGAGAGTATTTTTTTCTACTTTTTTTCAAAATTACTATTGACAGAAACATAAAGACGATGTATGATACTACTAAGAGAAACGTTACTGTAAACAGTATCTATAAACAATAGGAGAAAAAAATGGTAAAGAGAATTATGGCTATTACTAGCATCTTATCAATTATGGGCACGATGGCTTTTGCTAGTGGATCAAATGAACAAAAAACTGATGATGGTAAAATTAGAATTGGAATTGCAAAAATAGTACAGCATGATGCCCTTGATGCAATAGAACAAGGCGTAATAGATGTTGTCACAGAGGCAGGATTCGATGTAACATTTGATTTACAAAATGCTAACGGAGATGTAAATACTGCAGCACAAATAGCTAATATGTATAAAACATCAAAGGTAGATGTTGCAGTAGGGATTGCAACCCCAGTAGCTATTTCATTGGCAAACACATTAAAAGATATTCCGGTAGTCTTTGGTACCGTTACAGACCCTATTGGAGCCGGCCTTGTAACATCATTGGATAAAGGTGAAGGAAATGTTACAGGCATGAGTGATGCAATTCCAACCGCAGAGCATATTAAAATGTTTTCTGAGATTGCTGGAATAAAAACACTTGGTTACATATATGCAAGTAACGAAGCAAATTCTATTTCATCTCTAAACGCGGTAGAAGAAGCTTGCAAAGCAATGGGCATAAAGCTCGTTTCACAATCAATTGCGAACTCATCAGAAGTAAAACAAGCGGCAGAATCAATTATAAATCGTGTTGATGGTATTTACCTAACTACAGATAATACCGTGTTTTCGGCACTCCCTTCATTAGTAAAAGTATTTGGAGATGCAAAAAAACCTGTTTTTTCAGCTGATGTTACAGGAGCTTTGCATGGAGGATGCATGATTGCATCTGGGTTTAACTACTACAAGGCAGGGCGCGCTACGGGTGAAATGGTTGTACAAATCTTAAACGGTGCAAACCCTAATGACATTCCTGTACGCTTTATGACAGAACCTTCTGATTCAGACCTTCTTTTTGACTTAGATGCTGCAACAAATGCAGGGATTTCCATTCCACAAGAATATATAAACCAAGCTAATTATATTATTGAAAATGGAACACTAACAGAAAAATAACAAAAATAAGGGCACAAGTGCATATTATTATACCTTGTGCCTTTTCAGAATCTTTATAATTTGGTAGACTAAAGTATGTACAGCATATTAACAGAAGGACTTATTTACGCCCTCATGGTTTTGGGCGTTTTTATTACGTTTAGAATTTTAAATTTTGCCGATATGACCGTTGACGGCTCTTTTCCGCTCGGCGCAAGTGTAGCCGCGACACTTATTGTAAATGGAATAAATCCAGCCTTTGCAATGATTATTGCAATAATAGCAGGATTATTAGCAGGATTAATAACTGCCGTTCTCCACACAAAGTTAAAAATCCCAGGCCTTTTAGCTGGTATTCTAACAATGACAATGCTTTATTCTATAAATCTACGAATTATGTCAAACAGAGCTAATATTTCGCTACTTAGAGAAAAAACTGTTTTCAGCTATGTAAGTGAAAACCTATCTTTATTTATGAATGCAGAAATGTCAACCCTGCTTTTTTTAATACTAATTATAATCATTGCAAAAATAGTATTAGACCTCTTTTTTCACACAGATTTTGGACTCACCATGGGAGCTTTGGGATCAAATCCCCAAATGGTTATCTCACAGGGTATGAATCCAGAAATTGTTAAAGGGGTCGGAATCTGCGTTGCAAATGGATTAAGTGCACTAGCAGGAGCTATGGCTGCAATGTACCAAGGTTTTGCCGATGTAGGATCAGGATCAGGTGTTGTTGTTTCAGGCCTGGCCTCTTTAATGATTGGGGAGTTTGTACTTAGATCTAATAAAATAGCCCTTCTTACCTTCCGTGTGATAATAGGTTCAATAATTTATAGGATGTTAATGTACTTTGCAAGAAGCTATGGATACCTTATCAATATGAGTCCTAACGACTTAAAACTCATTACAGGTTTACTCATAATTATATGTTTAATTATCACACAAACGGATGCATTAAAACAATTTAAATCTTTAAAAGAAAATTCAATAAGGAAACCATCATGATAACACTCGAAAATATACGTATGGTTTTTGCGCCAAATACTCCTGACGAAAACATTGCGCTTTCAAATATAAACTTACACATTAACAAAGGCGATTTTATTACAGTAATAGGCTCAAATGGAGCTGGAAAATCTACTCTATACAATGTAATAGCTGGAACACACAGTGCAAGTGAAGGGAAAATTTTTCTTGAAAGCGAAAAAGGCTTAAAAGATATTAGTCGCGACAAAGAATATGTGCGCTCCCGATATATTGGACGTATTTTTCAAAACCCTTTACTGGGAACTGCGGGAAAAATGACACTTGAAGACAATATGGTTATCTGTCACAAAAAAGGAAATAAAGGTTTTAAGATAAGCCTTAATAATAAAATGCGCGACTATTTTAAGTCAAAGCTTGAAGTTTTAGGAATGGGACTTGAAAATCGCTTAAAAGACAATGTAGAACTTTTTTCAGGTGGCCAGCGCCAGGCCCTAACCTTATTGATGGCTGTTATGTCAAAACCCAACCTTCTATTATTAGATGAACACACAGCAGCCTTAGATCCTACAAATGCAAAACTTGTTATGGAATTAACACAAAAATTTGCAACAGAGCAAAACCTTACTGTAATGATGATAACTCATAATATGAGTCATGCTCTTGAATATGGCAATAGGCTTTTAATGATGGACGCAGGTTCAATTATTCTCGACATTAATGAAAAAGAAAAGTCTAAGCTTACTATGGATGATATTATTCATAGGTTTAAACAAATAAAACAAGCAGACTTAACAAGTGACAATATTCTCCTACATTAAATAAATTTTTTTATAAAAAAACTAGAAAAAAATATTTAAAATATGCTATAATGCAAAAATATTATGCATCAAGAGCGTTTAAAAGCAAAGTCTTTATTCGCTAGCAGGAGATTAGATGAAAGGTATTCGTAGTTTTTTTTATAGATGTTTCCAAGTAGGAATTTACTTAGTTTCTTGGTTTTTACCATGGAGAGAGCCAAAGCTTTTTATTGGTGAAAACGCCCTCTCCGATATGACTCATACATTACTAAAAAAAAGAAAAAGAAATGTATGCATTGTTACAGACAAGGGTATTACAGAGACTGGCTTATTAAGATTACTTCTCAATGCATTAGAAATAGCTGAAATTCAGTATCAAATATATGACAAAACCATTCCTAATCCAACATCAGAAAATGTGCTAGAAGTTGCAACTTTATACAAAGAGCATAACTGTACTGCATTCATTGCAATAGGAGGAGGTTCTCCAATAGACTGTGCAAAAGTTGCTGCAGCTGTCATCGCAAAGCCAAACAAAACTCCTAGCCAACTAAAAGGTATATTGAAAATCTTAAAAAAAGTGCCCCTTCTTTATGCAATTCCCACAACATCTGGTTCAGGTAGCGAAACAACTTTAGCAGCTGTAATTTCTGATACAGAAACACATGAAAAATATACTATAAAAGACCCTTGCTTAATTCCAAGAGGAGCAGTATTAGATTCAAAGTTTACAATCGGATTACCGCCAAGTATTACAGCAACAACTGGATTAGATGCATTGGCTCATGCAGTCGAAGCCTTTTTAGGACGAAACAACACTCGAAAAACAAAAAAGAGAGCCCTTGAAGCAATTGACTTAATATTTAAAAATCTCCCCCTTGCATATAAGGATGGAGGAAACATTGAGGCAAGAGAAAATATGCAAAAAGCAGCTCACTATGCTGGAATAGCCTTTACAAGAGCCTATGTTGGATATGCACATGCTATAGGACACACATTGGGTTCTTTTTATGGAACTCCTCATGGATTAGCGCTTGCAGTAACGCTCCCATATGTTTTAAAGCAATATGGAGAAGAAGCACATAAAAAACTTGCATTTTTAGCTGATTTTATTGCAGTCTCGCAAGACTCTATGACAACAGAAGAAAAGGCTTTAGCATTTATCACAGCAATTGAAAACTTAAATAAAACTTTGAACATTCAAAACTGTATTGAACAAATACAAGAAAGTGATATTGCATCACTTGCAAAATCGGCTGCAAAGGAAGGAAACCCTGAGTATCCAGTTCCAAGAATTATGTTTCAAGATGAATTTGAAAGTCTTTTTGAACAAATACGAACAGGTATATAACAAAAAGAACACTATTAACCATAAAAAGGGGCTGTCTGCAAAAGCCGTCACCTCGAGCGTAGTCGAGAGGTCTCTATTACCAAAGAGATTT
>CAYJKA010000075.1:0-8598 GCA_964370655.1 uncultured Treponemataceae bacterium
TAATACCGGTTGTCATATCCATAACTTGACGTACTGTTGCATCGCCAAAACCAGACTCTGCCAATTCTGGAACATATTCCATAACAAGGGCATTTTCATCAATTACGCCTTCAGCAACTAAGATTGCAGCCAATGTTCCTGTAAAAGACTTTGTCATTGACATTGCACCGTGGTGTCCGTCTGGTTCTAATACACCAAAGTATCTTTCGTACACAATCTCGCCGTCGTGTAAAATGATCATACCATCGGTGTAGTTTTCATATAATGATTCTTCCCAAGTCATGGTGTCATTTGTATTCATTGGTGTAAATGTTAATGCATCAATTGCATCTTCGTCGAATGCTTCGGGAAGCACAGAAGGGTTACCAAGCCCACGAGAAACATTTACCGTAGGCATTAATTGTCTGAAGTTTGAAAATGTCCAGCGAGAGGCAGGAAAACTAAAGTATGAGCCATCGTAAAAGAATAGTCTCTTATCTACTGGAGGAGGAGAACCTTCCATCCATCCCAATGTTGCAGGGTCGGACTCTATAGCATCTAAAACAGGGCCAGAGCCTGATGCATCATGAACAGGGGCCATTCCCGCACCGCTACCCATACTTGAGCATGATACGAAAAACACAGCGAATAATACGCAAAGTAGTTGAAGTTTTTTCATGTTTACCTCCGAAATATAATCTTTCTAAAGAATATAGTTAAACTATAGCCTTGTAAACACAATCTGTCAAGTATCTTTGTCACAATATCGTAAAAATTACAGACAAAAAATCAAATTTATACAAATGTCTATTTGATGTATTTATGCCATTTTTTGCTTTATATTTGCATCAAAATAAATACTATTAACAGGTTTTCCAAACTAAAATATTGTCTTCAAAGGTCGCTTTTATTCTGCCATTATCATAAAGATATGAAAGGTAAGAGCGAATAGTACTTCCCACTAATACATTTTGCGCAAAGTTCATTGTTAAATTATAATGATTAAAAATCTCTTGTATAATAGTTTCTGTACTTTTTGCTTCTTTACATACCTCTAAAATAAACGCTACGATCTCATTCATCTTTTCAATATTTCTCTCTGCAAGCAAATCAACATTTTCAACGACACTTCCATGAGATGGAATAAACACGGATCCTTGCAATGTTTTAATAGTGTTAAGGCTTTCAAGTGTTTTTTCAACATCGCATAAAAAAACTACGTGGTACTTTTCAATAATTTCTTCTGTGGTAATTGCATCACCTAAAAACCACACATCATCATCTGTTTTTAATCCTATATGTGAAAAAGCGTGCCCATCAAGTCGAATAAACTCAAGTCCCTTAGGAATAACGTCATTGGTTAATTCCTTTGCATCACTTTTTTTAGCCGCCAAAAACTTGTTTCGTAAATCTTTATTTGGAAAGCCTCCAAAAAGATAGCTCGATTCAAGCTCAGGATGCAACACAAACATTCTGTCAACACCAGCACAATAAATATCACACCCTGTTTTTTCTTGTAAAAAGGCATTCCCACCAATATGGTCAGCATGAGAATGACTATTTATAATCATTGAAAGGTTCCAGTTGTTTTCTTGCAAAACTCTGTATACTCGTTTTGCAGCGCCTGTATCTAAGCCACTATCAAATAAACACACATTTTCTTCATCTATGCAATATATTCCAATTTTTGCAGGGCTTGCAATATAGAATGTTTTTTTCCCAACTTGAATAAGTTCGTACACTATATGCTCCTAGTCGTTGTCTTGCCAGCTAAATGTTTTGTTAAAGCGCTCGCATAATGGAGTGTCATTTGTTAGAGATTCCATAAAATTTTCAATAAGCATTACTGCAAGAGGAAGCGCTTCATTGTATCGTCTTTCCATTTCTGCATTTGTTTCAACACAGCGCTCATCTCCATCCATGCTAAATATCTGACTACTAAAAGCTTCATATTTCCCAAATAATTTTAATAGAAAATAAACCATTTTGCGTTTAAAAACCGAGGGGGCACAAAAAACATTGTTAAAGAAAATCATTGATTTTAATGCAATTTTTATGTCTTTTTCGCTTGAAAGAGGATAAAACGGCGTAATTGCTTTTGCGTTCTCTTTTCTTGCAACTAGATGATTTATGACAGAACTTTTTACAGGATTCTTTCCCTCTTTTACTAATAAATAACGGTCAAACTCAACTTCAAGTGTACCATGAGTAAAATCTTTATCGGGATGACTTTTTGACTTTCTCTCAACATATCCATGAACACAGGTATCTAGCGCAAAATGAGTAACAAAGCCCAATGCGTATGAAATCATATCGCTATCATTATTATTTTCTTTTACAACTTTCACACAGTGTTCAAAAAATGGCGTTGCTTTTATTTCATGAAGATTATAACCATAGGTCCTAAGTGCAGTCTTTTTTAACGGATAATAGTAAAACAAAAGATCAGATCCGTGACATCCAATATCATAAAGTTCTCTATTAGAGATACATTCCTTATTTTTCTTTGATAACAAATCTAGCACATCGCGTGCAAACACATAATGTGTATACGTAGAAGCCATACTATCACCTTTTTTTTATTTTCTTTGACTATTTTAACATATTTGTCACATTTCTCATAGTACCCTATTTACAAGTTAACAATATTTTGATATATTCTTTTTTCTACAACAAATATGTAACTTTTTATAGATTTGTTTGTTAATAACATGAGAGAAATCTCATTCCCATCGTATGACGGGGCTTAAATAATGTGTTTTAGAGGAGAATCTATGTTAGACACAGCTTTATTTACAAGTTTTTTGCGGTTATCACACCCATTAACATTTGTAACACTACTTTGTTTGATTGCAACTTTTGTAATCATGAAAATGCTTGAAAAGAAAAAGGTTGCCTTTTCAATAAGAATGCTTGTTGGTTTAGGTTTTGGTGTTGTTCTTGGTATTGTTTTACAAGCCATTGCAGGTTTCCCAACACCAGATGAAATTGCACAATCAGTGTGGCTTCAAGAAACAGTTGTATGGTATGGCCTTTTTGGACGCGCATTCGTGTCTTTTATCCGAATGCTTGTAATTCCAATTATTTTGGTATCAATGATTCGTGTAATTATGAGCCTCAAGTCTGACTTCAATGTTAAGGCGCTTGTTTCTCGTTCTATTTTCTGGCTTCTAATAACAACTGGTATTGCAGCTGTTGTTGGTATTGCACTTTCACTTGTTGTTAACCTTGGTGGTAGCATTGCTGTTGAACAATCAGCACGCGCATCTAGAGACGTACAAAACATTGTTGACGTTCTTATTGGTCTTATCCCATCAAACCCTGTGGCTTCAATGGCAAATGACAATGTTGTAGGTATTGTTATTTTTGCATCTATGATTGGTTCTGCAGCACGTTTTATGAGAACAAAAGAAAAGTACAAAGCAAAAATGGATTTATTTGCAGACATCATTGAATCATGTTACAGAATTGTAATGTCAATGGCTATGACAATTATTAAATTCATGCCTTATGGTGTTATCGCTCTTATGTCAAGAACACTTGCATCTTATGGTATGTCAGCTTTAGCAGACGCTCTTAGCTTTATTATAATTGTTTATGTTGCTTCAATTATCATGGTTATAGTTTATGTTGTACTTATTGCTGTTCATGGATTAAACCCTATCACTTTCTTAAGAAAGTCTGGTTCTGCATGGCTCATGGCATTCTCAAGCCGTTCTTCTGTAGGATCTCTTCCTATGACAATTTCAACACTTGAAAATAGACTTGGTGTTAATAATGGAACAGCTAACTTCGTAGCTTCTTTAGGTTCAACAGCTGGTATGAACGGTTGTGCTGGTTACTTCCCAGCAATGGTTGCTGTTCTTATCGGAACAGTTGCAGGCGTACCAATGGATATCAGTTTCTTCATTATGGTTGTTATTGTTGCAATGCTTGGTTCACTCGGTATTGCTGGTATTCCAGGTTCTGCTACAATGGCTGCATCTATTATGCTTGCAGGTATTGGTCTTAGCGACTACTTTGGTTTCTTAGCTATAGTATTAGCAATTGACCCTATCATCGACATGGCTCGAACAATGATTAACGTTGCAGGTGCTATGACTTCTGCAGTGTGTGTTGATAAAGAATTGGGCACACTTGATGTAGAACGCTATAATGATATGAAAGCTATCATCGCAGATGACAGCGCAAACGTATAATAAGTAAATACTCACGGGGGTAGTAGCACTACCCCTGTTTTCATTTTAAACCTTTACAAAGGTAAGGAGAATATATGAATTTTATTATAATTGGTGGTAATGCCACGGGGATGTCAGCTGCAACACGCCTACGAAAGAATATGAGCGATGCTTCTATTATCGTAATAGAAAAATCAGATATAGTATCTTTTGGAGCATGCGGGCTTCCTTACTATGTTGCAGATGAATTTTCAGATGAAAAAGAACTCATTGCAAGAAGTGCTGAATCTTTTCAAAAAAGCAACATTGACTTAAAAATTATGCATGAGGCACTCAGTGTTGATGCAAATGCAAAAAGTGTTCTTGTAAAAGATTTATCTACAGGAACTGAAACATCATACCCTTACGATTCACTGCTTATTTCTACAGGAGCTTTTCCATTTATTCCAAAGCTTCCTGGTATTGAACTTGAAAATGTTCACACCCTCACAAAATTAAGTGATGGAAAAGAAATTAAATCAAAACTTGATAACGTAAAAAATGTTGTAATAGTTGGTGCGGGATTTATTGGACTTGAAACTGCAGAAGCTATGCTACACGCTGGGAAAAAAGTAACCCTCATTGAAAAAATGCCACGTGTAAGCGAAAGAGTATTTGACAAAGAAATAACTGAAAAATTTGAAGAATACTTACAATCAACAGAGAACCTAACAGTAAAACTAGAAGAAGAACTTACTGAAATTATTGGCGATGGATGTGTAAAAAAAGTAAAAACCGATAAAGGTGAATACGATGCAGACATGGTTATTGTTTCAATTGGATTTATTCCTAGCACCTCATTCTGTAAAGATATTGGATTAGACATGCTTCCTAACGGAGCTATTGTAATAGATGAAAACTGTAGAACATCTGTAAAAGATATTTTTGCAGGTGGAGACTGTGCAACAGTTAAAAATGTAGCATCAGGAGAAAAATCTTATATCCCACTTGCTACAACAGCAAACAAGCTTGGACGCCTTTTAGGCGACACCTTAGCTGGAAAACCAGCTCCTTTCCAAGGAACACTTGGCACTTCAGCTTTACGCTTTAACAAATTTGAACTTGCTAGAACAGGGGTAACAGAAGAAGAATGCAAAAAGCTTGGCATAAACTACTCTGTTAACTTCATTTCAGATTATAACCATACGAGCTATGTTCCTTCGACAAGAGGAAGTGTTCACATTAAGCTTATTTATACAAAGGATACAAAAGTTCTACTTGGAGCGCAAACTGCAGGTGCAACAGGTGCAGTACTTAGAATAAATGCACTTGCTGTTGCTATTTTCAAAAAAATGACTGTAAGTGAACTTGGAATGATGGACTTTGTATATAGTCCTCCATTTGCAAGAACATGGGATGTTATGAATATTGCTGGCAACACCAGTAGATAGGTAAAAAGGCTTACAACTTTTGTTGTAGGCCTTTATTTTTTTGCACTTTCTACAATATGAATTGTTTGGCTTTTTGAGTTCCCAAATAGATAACGCGCTTCAATCTTTAATACCTTTATGTCCAAATTCCCTTGCAAGTAAAAGCTTATTATCACAAAGGCAAGGGCTATAAATCCGAATGACCCCATAGATTCACTGACTATCATAAAATGTGAAAAAAATGACCCTAAAATTAATAGTATCAGAACTAGTTTTGCAATTTCTTTTACCCCAAACAATAATATACTTACAAAAACAACTGCAGACATTAAGAGGATAAAATTCGTATCAGCAATCCCCAATTGTATATTTTTTTCTATCGGAGAAAGGATAATTTCTAAAAAGGTTGAGAACAAAGACCAATTTACAAGAATAGAGATAAGGCGTAGCTTTTTAGACTTAAATGAAATAATTCCTCGAACATATAGTAAAAAAACAATTCCTAATGCCCATAATCCAGAAGCTAAATTGGGAACAAGGTTTATTGTTTCCTTTTCTATAGAAAAAAATAAAAAAGTTGTACGAACAGAGTAAATTGGGAGCCAAAAGAGGACACACGCACAAAGAGCAAACAATAAGCCAATTTTTTGTTTTACTGTATTTTTCATAAAACACCATCCTTACATTCTATATCAATTATACCATAGCTTTTAAAGGTTATGTAAATGTCTACCAAGATTTTTTATAAAATGTTAGTAGCTAAAATAAGATTTGTATTGTACAATGTATTTTAGAGGATTACATGACAAACAAAAAAAGAATTGTATGCTACGGCGATTCCAATACGTGGGGTTTTGATATAAGAACTGAAGGACGCCTTAATGATAACGAGCGCTGGACATCTCTTTTACAAAAGCAGTTAGGAGATGCTTTTATTATTCATGAAGAAGGCCTAAATGGGAGAACAACCGTTTTTACTGACCCGTTAAACGAGGGGTTAAATGGACTTACTCATCTACCTACTATATTGAAATCGCACGATCCAATAGATATGCTCATTCTAATGCTTGGCACAAATGATTGTAAGCAGCGCTATTCTGCTACACCAACAAATATTGCAGATGGACTTGAGAGGCTTATTGAAAAAGCAAAGTCTCTTTCTGTATGGAGTTCAAAAAGCTCTATTTTAGTTGTAGCTCCAATCATTATTCAAAAAGGCTGTTATACAGCAATCTTTGCAGGCGAAATGGGAGAAGGCTGCGTAGAAAAGTCTGAAAAACTTCCAAGACTCTTTAAGAAAAAAGCAAAAATGCACAAATGTTTATTTTGGGATTGCAACGAAAAAATTATTGCAAGCAACATAGACTTTATGCATTTTGATGAAAACGCAGGAAAAATTTTTGCAGAGCATATTGCGGGAATTGTTAGAGAAAATTGTTAAAAAAAATGCGGCTGATGCATAGGCACCAGCCGCAAAAGAAGATATATGAAAAAAACTAGCAAATTTTTACACAATCAATATTTAAGAGGTTTGCAAGTTTTTCTAGTTTGGAACCAATATGTCCCACCCCAATAGCACAGTGATGTGAAGGCCCTTGCTTCGACCACTCATTAATAAAATCTCTTGCAGAAATATTAAATTTATAACGACTATTTGTGTTTCCTATTTGAAGTGTAGGACCAGGAACAGATTCAGCTTCAGCAAAAAGCAGGAATGTTTTTCCCCCTGCCCCTTGTACTACAGACAAAAGTGTTACGGGTCCATTTTTCACGCTCATTTGAATTGAAAGACCTTTACCAGGTTTTCCATGGTAAATTGGAAGAGGAACAAGTCCTACATCGCCTTCTGCAATTTCAATGTGAGCAGGCCCATCATGCCCCCAAAGCACAACATCATCGTTAAAGTCTGCCGCATACAATTCAGAAAAAGAACCTCCTGCTCCAAACAAGTCAAGTATTTTCATTGCTACTACGTTTTTAACTTCGCACTCGCCTGCTATAGGTATGTGTTTTGCCGTTAACAACGTGTTTCCAGCAATAACAGAAGTTACAACATTTTCGCTATCATTTGCATCAACACCTTCATAATAGTAAGCCATACCATTAAGCTTTTTTGTTTCAATTAAATTATCAAGCGCAACCGAAGTTTTTGCTGCTCTATTTAATTCGTATTCTTCGCACTCAGCTGAAACCTTAAAAGTTGATTCAAATTCATTTCGCTTGACTGCAACTTGATCATCACTAACCAATGTGCGAAGTTTTACCAATTCGTCCATTTCAATTATTTCAAAATGGCTTCCAAACACTGCTGAAAGAAGTGTAATATCGGTATATACATCAAGCATTCCACAATAGTAATGCCCCAAAATACCCAAGCGACTTTGAGCCAAAGATACCTTTACCTTTACTGCACTTATCCATTCATTAATTGAGTCCCAAACATATTCTTCTTGCAAATACCCTGTTACAAGCTCGTAATCAATCCCAGCCCTGTTACAGACATTTGCAATTTCTGGCATGGAGCATGCTTGACAATGAGCAAGCCAGTCGCCTGTCATTTTCCCTCTATCGCCCATTGCATTAAATTTTTCATAGTCTATTGCAGCCACAGGCTGCACATTTAAAACCATAAGGGGCACACCTATTTTTTGTAAAACGGGCAGTACAGTATGCGAAAGCGCATAGGTTGATATATTTAATAGAATTGCTTCTACTCTATTTTCTCTAAAATAAATAGCAGTTTCTTGTGCTTTTTGAGGATTATCCACAAGACCTGCATCATATATTTCTACACCAAATGTTTTTACCTTTGATGCAATTTCATTTTGATAACCAATTAATCTATCTTTTAATCCCTCGAACTGGCCCCAGTATGTATCAAGACCAATTCCGAAAATTCCTATTCTTGCTTTTTCACTCATTTGTTACTCCATATAGAATACTTCTTGCAAATCCACGCAAACAGGCGAATTGTCTTGGTTTACTTCCATAATGTCTGCCATATAATCCCACCATTTTTTCATAATTGGCAC
>CAYJKA010000076.1:0-8471 GCA_964370655.1 uncultured Treponemataceae bacterium
TGTCTTTCTTGCCTTTGTCTCATGTATATGAGTTTAGTTTAGGCTTTATTTTGCAGTTTATGAATGGATCATGTGTTTATTACTTAGGAAAGCCCCCTACAGTATCATCTCTTCTTCCCGCATTTAAGTCAGTTCGACCTACAATTGTATTAAGTGTTCCAATAATTATGGAAAAAATTTACAAAAATAAAATTATTCCAACCTTCACTAAAAAACCTTTGATAAAGAAGTTGTATTCAATGCGCTTTTTTCAAATTGTTTTTCATAGGCTTGCTGGGAAATCTTTGAAAAAGACTTTTGGTGGAAGATTGAGGTTTTTTGGAATTGGAGGTGCTAAGGTTGATCCAGTTGTAGAGCAATTCTTAAAAGATGCAAAGTTTCCTTATGCGATAGGGTATGGTCTTACAGAGACTTCCCCATTGTTAGCTGGTTCAAATCCCAAAAACACTAAGCCAGGTACTATTGGTCCTGTAATGGAAGGTGTTGAATTGAAAATTCTAAATCCAGATCCAGTGAGTGGTATTGGCGAAGTTGTTGCGCGTGGCGAGAACATTATGCGTGGTTATTATAAGGAAAAAGACTTAACAGCTGAAGTTTTTACCACTGAAGAAGATTCTGTAGGTCCAGGATGGTTTAAAACAGGTGACTTAGGTGAAATATCAAAAGGACGCTTGTCTCTTAAGGGTAGACTAAAAAATATGATTTTAGGTTCTGGCGGTGAAAATGTATATCCTGAAGATATTGAATTTGTTTTAAATCAACATCCTGATGTTTTAGAATCATTGGTTGTAGAAGACGATTCAGGTTTAGTGGCTCTGGTTCAGCTAGATGAACAAAAGATTACTGACAGTATTATTCATACCGTTGAAGATATTAAAGAAGCTATATTGTTTAAGCAAGAAGAAATTTTGTCTGAAATAAAATATTTTACCAATAGTCAAGTTAACAAATTTTCGAGAGTTTCCGTAGTAAAGGCTGTCTCAGAGTTTGAGAAAACTGCTAGTTCGAAGATTAAACGCTATCTTTACAATTTAACTGGTGGAGATAAAAATAAAAAGTAATTTCTGAATACTATCTTATAGCACGTCTGATTTCTAACAGACGTGTTTTTTATGTAGATTGAATTTTAGTGTTTTTGCAATTTTATTTAAAAAAGTTCTGTAGAATTAAGAGTTGCAGCTTTTGTAATTACCTTATGCGATTTTGATATACAATATTTACTGTTTCTTTAGCAAATTGTATAAGAATTTTTACCTGAGTTTTTTGAAATGTACATAGCTTTATCTGCAGCATTAAACAAGTCTTCATAGTGCACGCCATTTTCTGGAGCGTGCGAAATGCCAATGCTTGAGGATATAGTTATAGAAGTCCCTTCATCTGAAGTGTAGGTTTTCTTTAATCCCTTGCAAATTTCAGTAGCTTTCTTTTCTAAGCTTTCTTTCGAAAACCTATCATAAGCAAAAACAATGAACTCATCTCCACCAATTCTTGCTGTTATATCGTTGCTTCTAAAATGGCTTTTAATTTCATTAAAAACAGTACATATTACTTCGTCTCCAAATGTATGTCCGAGGTTGTCATTGATTGCCTTAAAGTTATCTAAATCAATCATAAAAAATGTACCTTGTTGTTTTTCTTGTAAATGACTAGAAATATACATTTGAGCAGCTTGTTTGTTATAGCCACCTGTTAAAGCGTCTCTTTCTGCTTTATCTTGTAGAGAAAACTGTATTTCCTTTTCATTTTGAATTTCATAAATTAGAAAAAAAGCATGAACATCATTTGTGTTATGATCGTACTTGCTCTGTAACAAGAGTCTGTGCCATATAAAACTTGGAGGGGAATCTGGGTCTTCGTTATAAATAGGAGTTCTATACTCATATGAAATTTCACTAGTTCCTGACTCTAGAAGTGAAATAATATTCGCAGGTTCTGCATTTTTGGATTTTTCTAAATCATCCTCATGCATAAACTTTTCAGAGGTTGTATGTAAGAAATCTGTATAAGATGAATACTTTGAGACATCAGCATCTTTTTCATATATAACTAATCGTACTAAAGTGTCTTGGGTACAGTTAAATTCAGCGAAAACCTTTGTCATATTAAACAGGGCTGACTTAAAGCCACTTTCTCTGCTCACGGTGTCTTCTAAGGTTGTTACCTTTTCCTTGTAGTCATGTAAGTCGATAATTTTAATCATCATTACTAATGCCATATAGAAAAACAATAAGAGTATAAAGGGGAGTACAATTTGTTGTGTAGTGATACCAGTTGCTGTATTATGTATGTCGTAGAAAGATGCATTGTAAATTATATAGCCTAAAAGAACTATTGATATGAAAAAAATGTATATTAGCAACTCAAAATTCTTTGCAATTGTTTTTAGATAGATTGCAGGTACAAGGTGGTTAAAAAGTATAATTGCAATTATATGAAGTAAAAATGTAATTATCGTTGTTAACCAAAACAGGAAGTCACTTGTAATTACGTGATTAATTCGCAAGTATAATGCAAAAGCTGTTGTAGAAATTACAATTGCTCTAAATACAAATAAATGTAAAAGCAGTATTGCTGCAACAGTAAATGTAGCCTTTAAATCTGTTTTAAATAATATTCTAATTTGAAAAAATAAAAGCGTTAGAAACACTAGGTAGTGAAGGCTTGTGAACTCTTTTGTAAAGAGAAAAATGCATAAAATAAGTGCCGCATTTAGTATGCAAAAGAAATATTGTAAAAAATAAACCTTTGATTTTTCAAAAATTCTGCTCGATAATGTATAACATAGTTTGGAATGAAGGGCAGTAATTAAAAATAATATTAATAAATGTACTATTGTCAAAATTATATACCTTAAATAAAATGAAAGAATTACTTATGCTTTTTACATAGTAATTATGATTCCTCATCTAAGGACAGTATATCATAATTATTAAGCTATTTCTAGTGTATTAATGTAAAAAATAATTAAAAGTGTATAAATAAAAAAAGCTCACCACATAAATGTGGCGAGCTTTTATAGTAAAACTAATAGTTTAAGAAATTAGAATTCTCGTTTTGCAAGATATTCGTATTCTTTCCATTGTCGTTTTGCTTTTACAACTGCAGAATCTAAAAGCATTTGTGCTCTTTCTGGATTTGCAAGTTTTAATACTTTGAATCGAACTTCTTTGTACATAAAGTCTGCTAAGTTGAAGTCTGGTTCTTTTGAGTCTAGCATGAAAGGATTTTTTCCTTCTTCAACTAAACGTGGGTCATATCGGTATAGAGGCCATAAACCACTTGTTACAACTTCTTTTTGGTTAGTTAAACCGTTACCCATGTTGATACCGTGGTTAATACAGTGGCTGTATGCAATAATGATTGATGGACCATCGTAGCTTTCAGCTTCTTTGAATGCTTTGATAGTTTGTGCCATGTTTGCACCCATAGAAATGTGAGCAACATAAACATATCCATAACTCATAGCAATCATACCGAGGTCTTTTTTGCTCATTGTTTTACCGCTAGCAGCAAATTTAGCAACAGCACCAATAGGAGTTGCTTTTGACATTTGTCCACCAGTGTTAGAATAAACTTCTGTATCCATAACAAGGATGTTAATGTTTTTGCCTGATGCAATAACGTGGTCAAGACCACCGAAACCGATGTCATAAGCCCAACCGTCACCACCAAGAATCCAGTGTGATCGTTTGATGAAGTGGTCTGCTAAAGATTCAAGTTCTTTTGCTACTGGGTCAGATGATTTAGCTAATTCTGCTTTAAGTGCTGCAACATCTTTTTGTTGTTGTGTAATAGCTGCATCGTCTGCTTGTTCGTTAGCAACAATTTTTTCAACTAATGCTTTTGATACTCCAGCTGCAATTGCTTTTTCAGCAACTTCACGAGCGTGGATAGCAAGTTTATCACTTGTAAGTCTCATACCCATACCGAACTCAGCTGCATCTTCAAACAATGAGTTTGACCAAGCTGGTCCTCTTCCGTTTTCATCTTTTGCATATGGAGTAGAAGGTAAGTTACCACCGTAGATTGAAGAACAACCTGTAGCGTTAGCAATAATTGCTCTGTCACCGTATAGTTGGCTAAGAAGTTTTACATATGGAGTTTCACCACAACCAGCACAAGCACCAGAGAACTCAAATAGAGGTCGTTTGAATGCTAAGCCTTTTGCAGTTCCTAAGTTAAGTGTTGAAGCATCTGCATCTGGTAATGATAAGAAGTAATCCCAGTTTGCAGCTTCTTCATGGCGTAATTCAGGTGTGTAGTGAACAAGGTTAATTGCTTTTTTACCTTCTTCTGTTTTGCTCTTAGCAGGACATGCTGAGATACAAAGACCACAACCTGTACAGTCTTCTGTAGAAATTTGAAGAACAACTTTTTTGCCTTCTTCTGCTTTAGGTTTAATGTCACATGTTTTGAATGTTTTTGGAGCTTTAGAAACTTCTGCATCTGAAAGAGTTTTCATACGGATACAAGCATGTGGACATACTACTGTACATTGACCACATTGAATACAAAGCTCTGTGTCCCATTCAGGTACGTTTTCTGCAATTGCGCGTTTTTCAAATTGTGTTGTTCCAGTAGGGAATGTACCATCTTCTGGTAATTTACTTACTGAAAGTTTATCACCTTGTTGAACAGTAATAACACCTAGTACGTCTCTTACGAATTCATCATCTGAAGTAGCCATAGCAGGAATCATGTGTACATCACCAGCTGTAGTTGAAGGATAGTCAACTTTTTCAACAGCAGCTAATGCCATGTCGATAGTGTTGATGTTCTTTTCTACAATTTCTGTACCTTTTTTACCGTATGATTTCTCAATGAATTTTTTCATGTAACTTACAGCAGTTGTTTCATCGAGAACACCAGAAATCTTAAAGTAAGCAGCTTGCATAACAACGTTGATACGGTTACCCATTCCTGCTTTTTCTGCAATTTTAAATGCATCAATTACATAGAATTGTAAACCTTTGTCAATAATAACTTGTTGTTGTTCAACTGGAATATTTTCCCAAACAGTTTTTGCATCAAAAGGACTGTTAAGCAAGAATGTTGCGCCTTTTTTTGCTGATGAAAGCATGTAGTATACTTGCATGTATGAGAATTTGTGACAAGCAACAAAGTCTGCACTGTTAATTAAGTATGGACGTTTGATTTTCTTTGGACCAAATCGTAAGTGAGATACTGTGAACCCACCAGATTTTTTTGAGTCATATGAGAAGTAAGCTTGAGCATTAAGTTCAGGTTTAGCATCCCCAATGATTTTAATTGAGTTTTTGTTAGCACCAACAGTACCATCTGAACCTAGACCGTAGAACATGGCTTCGTTCATTTCTTTGTCATCTAATGTCCATGATGCATCGTATGCAATGCTTTTTCCAAGAATGTCGTCTTCGATACCAACAACAAATTTGTTTGTATTTTTTGTTCCTAAATCGTCGAAAATACCTTTAACCATAGCTGGTGTAAATTCTTTTGAACCTAAACCGTAGCGTCCACCAACAACAACGTCAACTTTTCTTCCTGTTTCAGCAAGAGCAGTTTGTACGTCTTGGTATAATGGTTCTCCGAGAGATCCTGGTTCTTTTGTTCTGTCTAGAACAGAAATGTATTTTACAGAAGCAGGAAGTGCTTTTACAAAAAGGTTAGCATCAAATGGGCGGTATAGACGTACTTTTACAGTACCTACTTTGCCACCTTGTGCGTTTAGAGCTTCAACAGTATCTTCAACTGTATCTGCACCTGAACCCATGATTATAATAACTTTTTCTGCATCACTTGCACCGAAGTAATCAAATACATTGTATTGTCGTCCAGTGAGTTTTGCAAATTTATCCATTTCTTCTTGAACGATGGCAGGAACAGCTTCGTAGTATTTATTTACACCTTCGCGACTTTGGAAGTATACGTCTGGGTTTTGTGCAGTTCCTCTCATTACAGGAGCTTCAGGAGTAAGACCTCTTTTTCTGTGAGCTTGAACTAATTCATCACAAATCATTTTGCGCATTACTTCAAAAGAAACTTCATCAACTTTTTGAATTTCGTGTGATGTTCGGAATCCGTCAAAGAAGTGTAAGAATGGAACTCTTGCTCTAAGAGTTGCAGCATGTGAAATTACTGCTAAGTCCATTGCTTCTTGAACACTGTTTGAAGAAACCATTGCCCAACCAGTTTGGCGACAAGCCATAACGTCTTGGTGGTCACCGAAAATTGAAAGTGAACTTGTTGCTAGTGCACGAGCTGCTACGTGGAAAACAGTACTTGTTAACTCACCAGCAATTTTGTACATGTTAGGAATCATCAACAAGAGACCTTGTGATGCCGTAAATGTTGAGCTTAATGCACCTGTTGTTAGAGCACCGTGTACAGCACCAGCTGCACCAGCTTCAGATTGCATTTCAACTACATCTGGAACTGTGCCCCAAATGTTTTTCTTGCCTTTAGCTGAGTATTCGTCAGAAACTTCACCCATTGGGCTAGAAGGAGTAATAGGATAAATAGAAATAACTTCACTTAATGCATGAGCTACGTGACCCGCAGCTGTATTTCCATCAATCATTACGATGTTTTTGTCTGCCATAAAACCGTCCTTAATATTATTATTGTATTATTAGAAACTGTTCTATTATACAACCATTCAAATTATTTTTCAAGTGGTATATATAGTAGTAGAGAGTAATTTTATTTTCATATTTACAAGGTTTGCTTCTTTAAGTATACTATAGTATATAGCAATTAGTGAGGTGAGAATGAAACGTTGTGAATGGCCAACATTAGAGAATAATCCAATTTATCAAGAGTATCATGATAATGAATGGGGAGTTGCTTCCTATGATGATAATTATCTTTTTGAAATGTTTGTTTTAGAGTCCTTTCACTGTGGACTTTCATGGCTACTAATATTAAAAAAAAGAGATAATTTTAGAAAGGCTTTTGATAACTTTGATGCAGGGAAAATTGTAGCGTATAACGACGATAAAGTAGAAAAGCTTATGCAAGATGAAGGCATTGTCAGGAATAGAGCAAAGATTTTAGCAACTATTGCAAATGCGAAAGCATTTATAGAAGTAAAAAAAGAGTTTGGTAGCTTTTGTGAATATATTTGGTCTTTTACAGATAAAAAAGTGTTCAGACAGCCTTTTGATGGCAAAACTGATCGTAATGAATTGTCCAACATAGTTTCAAAGGATTTAAAAAAAAGAGGGTTTAAATTTATGGGGACGGTTACCTGTTTCTCTTATTTAGAGGCAATTGGAGTTATGAATAATCATGCGCCATATTGTTTTAAGTATGCGGAAAACTAAGATAGTTTTTTATGTTTAGATTACTTCTTGAAAATCGAAAAACTGAATTAGAGTGGATATATTTACCAATAAAAAAGACACTTAAAATTAAGCGTCTTTAGCCGTATGGCAAATGTTGAAAGGCTGGTGTTAGGCAGAGTTGAAAAACACAGTTGTTAAGCTCACCATACACTATAATGATACTCTATAAAGTAGCATAAAGCAAGCGTTATTTTAACATATTTCGCATTTTTTAACATATTTTTGAAAATTTTGAATGTTTTTACTGAACTACTGGGCGGGAAAAGTATTCTGTAGCGCAATATAATGGGCGAGGAGTACTCTAGAGCACGCTCTGGCATGTCTTATCATGCTAGGGCCCCAAAAAATTATTGACAGCTACAGTTTAATGATATATCATTACATTAGGAGTTTAGTATGATACAAACAAAAAAAGCCTCTGAAATGAGTATTACAGAGCTAGCTTCATATATTGACCAGTCTGTATTAAAGCCCGATTTTACTGTTGAAGAAATAAAGAAATATGTTCAAGAGGGTATTGATTTTGGATGCGCTACGGTGTGCATTAATCCTTCCTCTCTTGATATCGTTTCTCCCATGGTAAAAGGGACCGCCACTAAGATTTGCGTTGTATGCGACTTTCCATTTGGTCTTTCAACTACGGCTTCAAAAGTTATGCAGGCTGAAGAGTACTGCAAGCGTGGGGATGTATATGAGCTAGATATTGTTGCAAACTATGGACTTTTGAAAAGTCATTTATGGGATGAAGCAAAGGCTGATATTAAGGCTGTGTGTGATATTTGTCATTCATATAATGTTGCGGTAAAAACCATTATGGAAAGTGATGCCCTTACACTTGAAGAAGTAAAAAAGGCTACCGAGATTTTTATGGAAGCAGGAAGTGATTTTATAAAAACCTCTACAGGTTTTTACACTGGAGGGGAGTGTGTTGGGGCAAGCCCTGAAATTATTGCTGAAATAATGAAAATAACTGATGGAAAATGCAAGGTTAAAGGTTCTGGTTGTATTAGAACACGAGAACACTTTTTGCAGCTTATTGATATGGGCATTGACAGAATGGGTGTTGGATTTAGATCTACTCCTGAAGTGCTTGGCTTAGATGCTTTAAAGGGCTGCTGTTGCACTTCTGATAAAGGCGGATATTAG
>CAYJKA010000077.1:0-8361 GCA_964370655.1 uncultured Treponemataceae bacterium
CCGCAGCATTGCTTATACTTCTTACCGCTTCCGCATGGGCATGGCTCGTTTCTACCAACCTTAGGCACATTGCGTGTTACAGTAACATTTTCTGCTTGGCGCTTTGATGCCATAGGTGAAGAATTAGCTCCAACATCAAAAGCATTTGAACTTCCGTGCTGGGCATTCATGCTTATACTACGAGTTCTGCCTTGTAAGTCTTCGCCGTTTGCATCTTTAAAACGCACCTTAAACATAATTTGTGCAATGCCTATTCTAATTGCTTCAATCATTTCATCAAAAATGGCAAACCCATCTAACTTGTATTCTGTTAATGGATTTTTTGAACCATAAGAGCGCAAGCTTACAGCCTCTCTCAAAGCTTCAAGCGATTCTAAGTGATCGAGCCACTTATTGTCAATTTGTTGAACATAATGATATCGAATAAACATATTTATGTACTGTTTTCCAGCAATTGCTTCTTTTTCTGCAAGGTGTTTTTTTAGAGCATCCATAATATAATCGTATACATTACTTGTTTGTAATTCTGTAGCAGAAATAGTATACCCAAAATTATTTTTTATGCTTTCAATAAGTTCAGATGTAGCCTGCTCTTTATTCTTTCGGACTTCACTTGTGTATTCTTCTACAAATACTTCTACAAGTTCACTTGCCGTTGCAATAATTCTTTCAACAAGATTTTCGTCTGTAAGAATTGCATCTCTTTGAGAATAGATAAAGTTCCTTTGTTCATTAAGTACGTTATCATAATCGAGAAGGTTTTTACGAATATCAAAGTTTCGAGTTTCAACACGTTTTTGTGCTTTTTCAATACTTTTTGTAAGCCAAGGATGGTAAATTGGCTCGCCTTCTTGCATACCAATTCGACTCATTAAAGCCTTCATTCTTTCGCCACCAAAAAGGCGCATTAGAGAATCATCCATAGAAATATAAAACTTACTTCTACCAGGATCCCCTTGTCTACCTGAACGACCACGTAGCTGATTATCTACACGACGACTTTCATGTCTTTCAGTTCCTATTACGTATAAACCACCGAGTGTTTTAACTTCTTCATAGTCTTTTTGCCAAAGTTCTTTTTCTTTTTCAATTGCTATTCGTAATTGTTCTTCGCTTGCTTCCGTTCCAACCTTTTTCAAGGCTTGATACTCAGGGTTACCACCAAGCTTAATATCTGTCCCACGCCCTGCCATGTTAGTTGCAATGGTTACAGCGCCTCTACTTCCTGCTTCTGCAATAATAAGTGCTTCACGAGCATGGTTTTTAGCATTAAGAACTTCATGACGAATCCCGCGTTTAGTGAGTAATGAGCTTAAAAGTTCTGATTTTTCAATAGAAACAGTACCGACCAATACTGGTTGACCTTTTTCATGCACTGCTTTAATTTCATCACAAATTGCATGCCATTTTTCCATTTCACTCAAATAAACTTCATCATTTTCATCAATACGAGCAACAGGTCTATTTGTTGGAATAACAACTACATCTAGATTATAAATTTTATTAAATTCAACAGCTTCTGTATCAGCAGTACCTGTCATACCAGAAAGTTTTTCATACATTCTAAAATAATTTTGGAATGTAATTGTAGCTATTGTTCGAGTTCTTTGTGCAATTTTTATGCGCTCTTTAGCTTCAATGGCTTGGTGAAGACCTGCGCCATATTGCCTTCCCGATAAAATACGGCCAGTAAATTGGTCAACAATTTGTACCTTTCCGTCTTTTACAACATATTCAACATCATTATTATAAAGTTTGTGTGCACTGATTGCTTGAGTAAAATAGTGAACATACTCAAAATTACTTGAATCAAAAACACTTCCAGTGATAAGATTGTTCTTTTGTAAAATATGTTCAATTTTTAACATACCGCTATCTGTAAAAGAAACACGCTTATTTTTTTCATCAAGTTTATAATCACCTACTACTTCTTCGCCTTGAGCTTCATCTGGATACATATCAGTATCAGGATTTTTTTTAACTTCTTCAAAATGGCCAACAAATTTATTTACTTCATAAAACTTTGCTGTGTCATCTTCTCCTTGTCCTGAAATAATAAGAGGTGTTCTTGCTTCATCAATAAGAATAGAGTCAATTTCGTCAACAATTGCAAAAGCAAACCCACGTTGTACCTTATTTTCAACTGATACTTGCATATTGTCTCTAAGGTAGTCAAACCCTAGCTCATTATTTGTACCATATGTTATATCGCAATTATATGCAATTTTTTTTGAAGCATTGTCCATACCAGATACAATAGAGCCTACACTTACGCCTAAATATGTAAATACAGGTCTCATCCAGTCTGCATCACGCTGTGCTAGGTAATCATTTACAGTTACAACGTGTACACCTTTACCACGCAAACTATTCAAATATGCCGCGGCAACACTCATAAGGGTTTTACCCTCACCTGTTTTCATTTCAACAATGCTACCACTATTAAGCACAAGAGAACCCATTACTTGAACATCATATGCTCTTTCGCCTAATACTCGCTTTGCAGCTTCTCTTGCCAATGCAAACGCTTCAGGTAATATATTTTCTAAGGTTTCGCCATTTAACAAACGTTCCTTTAATTGTGCTGTTTGCACAGGAAAATCATCTTTTGAAAGAGATACTGCCCAGTCCTCTTTTGCGTTTACTTTTTCTACCAAAGTTTTTAATGCTTTAACATCACGCTCGTTTTTTGAGCCAAAAAAGAATTTTAAAATTGAATCAATCATAGATATTAGTGTACAGTGTATTGACATATTTTTGCAAGCACTTTATGCTATAAATATGAAACAATTTTCTAAAAAACACCTATTTATTACCCTATTGTTGGGTTTAGTAACTCTATTATTTTTCTCATCATGTGATGTAGCTCGTACAACATCAGTAATAAAAGAGGATGAGTTATTTACCTTAAACTATGGAAATTTTGAAAACGAAATTAGCTTGTATGATATTTATAACCTTGAAAATATTAATACTCGACTTATAATGCATGATGGTTTTTTCTACATTGTAAATAGCGAAGCAGGAAAAATACTTCAGTTAACATCATACGGTGATTTAATTGGTATTTTGTATGACAATGAAAGAAATCCTGTTCCAACTTTTGTATCACAAAATAATGAAGAAATTGCTACTGCCTTAGATACAAGAGAAGGCGCCTCTACTAAAATTGCTGCTAGTTATCCATTTAACTCACTTGGAGCCATTGCAGTTGATAATGAAAAAAACATTTACGTTACCGATTTTTTGCCTATAGAGAGATATGAAAATGATGAAACTTCAGGTTCTATATTAAGACAAGTAGTTTTACGCTTTGCAGCTGACGGGACATTTGTTGACTTTCTTGCACAAGAAGGATTAGGCGGACAACCATTCCCTTTTATTAAGGATTTACATACTACGAATAACAATGAGCTTGTCGTAGTGTGCATGGACATGAATGGCTTTATAGTTTATTTATTTTCACAAGAAGGAGAGCTTCTAACACGCTTTACAATTGATAAAGACATGCTTCCAGAAGATGCAAAAGATTTTGCACCAGAAACATATATTACAATTGAAAACGTTATACCAGACTTTGAAGATCCTATACTGTACATTAAGGCTGATTACTACGGCGTAAAAATTGACGAATCTACACTTGTATCCTCTGGTATTGATTTTGAAAAAACACTAGTTTATACCTATGACATTCGCACTCAAAGTTTTTCAAACCCTATTTCAATTCCTGCATATGAAAAAAGCTCTTCACTAGGGTATTCTACAGAAGTGTTTTTACACCCCTATTCGTTTCTTGGAGTTTCAGAGTCAGGTGGCCTCTTTTTTATGATTCCTGATGATACAGGATTATCTGTTCTTGTTACGCATGAAGACTCGCAAAGAATAATACGCAGACAAATTGAAGCACCACTTGCTCAGTCCGTATATCAAAACTTCTCCCTATCTAGCAATGGAATTGTTTCAGCACTTATTGCATACGAAAAGAACATTAGCGTATCATGGTGGAGAACCGACGCAATAATTGATACAATTTTAGAATAGGCACACAATGAATGATGATAATGAAAAAATAACAGAAGAAGATTTACATTTTCACTATAACAGAGAAGATAGGATTAAAAGAGCTCCTAGCATTGTACGTTCACACTATGATGGAAGCGAAAAACTTCCACCAAAAGGCTTTTTTAAATCTTTAGTGCATACAAAAAGTTCTCGGTTTTTACTAGGCAGTATTGTTCTTTTAGTAATAATGATACTTTTTGCTGTTAACATTGATATAGACAAAAAATCAGCAACTATACTTTCAATTCCTTTTGAATTGAATGCTTTTTTATATGACGAAACTGTATATGTTACACTGACTGCAAGTGAAACATCTGTGGCTAATGATTTGGAAGTTTCTGTTTATTTTTCTGCACTAAATGAGCAAGATATTGTTCAAGAACAGTCAAGTATTCACTCAATTTTCGATGGAAATGAAAATTTTTATAGGACAACATTTACAAAATATGATATACTATTAATAGAATGTGACATTTCGTTAGGAGACGAAATGGTTCAATTGCGAACAAAGGTACAAAAATAAGTACCAGCTTTTGTATATTTTTCGGAGGAATTTATGATTCAGTTTTATTTATTATCCGTTGTTTTTAATACACTTACGGGACTATTACTAATCCTTTCAAAGCCTTTAGCAGAAGATGCTCAAGAAGCTACATTTGCCGGTCTTCCCTTTTATGAAACAAAAAACTTTAGACTCATTGTAGGGGTGCTTACAGCATTTTCTGGTATAATGAAAATTTTAATAGTTACACAAAACGATATTAGAATTATTGGTGACCTTTTACCAGCCGTAACAGGTATTGTAGGTGGAGCTTGCTTATTATACGAGTTTTATGTGTCATCATCCTCAGTTAAAATGAGCATAAACCCTATATTTGAAAATATCTTTGTAAACGGCAGAAAATACATAGGTATTACTTGCTTAGCAATAGCTTTCTTACATTTTATTGTTCCACAGGCGCTGTTTCTATAATGAAATTATTTATTTTACTATTCTCTCTACTGTTTCTTTTCTCATGCGAAAAAGAAGAATACGTGCCAATAGATGTCTCTGTTACCGATAGTCTTGCAATGTCTTCTCAATGGGCAGTTATAGCAGAGCCGTATGTATCGTACATGAGTGAAGCTAGCACATCATCACAAGTTATGTCTTATGGTCGAATTGGGGATGTAGTTGAAATTATTGGAACTCATATTGGAAGTAATACACTTTGGTATAAATTTGATCAAGGTTGGTTATCTCAAAATGATATTCGTATTTATAAAAATAAATTGCAAGCGAACTTTGCAGCACAAGAATTATAATCCTTGTGCTGTTGTCCTTACTTCTACACTACTTTAAAAGAACTTCAGCAGCCTTTTCTATAGTAATATTCTCAAACTGTTCTCGAGTTTGAAGGTTTTTTATTGTTAGAACATTCTGTGCAGATTGCTCTTCATTTATTACAATGCCAAAAGGTATTCCTTTTTTTTCTGCTAGTGCATATTGTTGATTCATTTTTTTGTTTTCAGAAATAACTTCAACTCGAACACCTTTGTCGCGTAATTTTTGGGCTACTACTTGGTAATGAGGAAAAAGAGTTTCATTCATGCAAAGAATTATTGCATCTAAAAAACATACTGTTTCATCAATTTTTCCAAGTTGTTCTAAACCGGCAACAAGACGGTCGAGGCCAATTGAGGATCCAATACCAGAAATTTTATCTTTCATATAAAGGCCTGCAAGGTTATCATAACGGCCACCAGAACACACAGAACCAATACTTGGAAGCTCATTTAAGAATGTTTCATATACTAAGCCTGTGTAATAATCGAGCCCACGTGTAATTGATGGGTCCAAAACAAAGGTTGACTCAATTCCTACAGCAACTAATAAATCGTGAATATCTTGTAAGCGTTTAACATATGATGCAACATCTTCACTATCGCCAGCCATACTACCTATAAGTTTTAATGTTGCATCAAAATCAGTACTACCAGCAATAAATGCTACAATATCCGCAGCTTTTTTATTAGATCCTGTAATTTCTTCAAGAAGTTTAATTACTTCTTCTTCACCAATTTTTGCAAGTTTATCTACTGTTCTGAGTACATCTTCTGACTTTTCACTTACTTCAAGCTTTGCCAAAAAAGCATTAAAAAGTCCACGGTGATTTATTCTTATGGTAACATCATGCACACCAATTGCACTAAGAGACTCTTTCATCATAGAAAGTATTTCAAAGTCGCTTTGAGCAGAGTCTGAACCTACTATATCGAAGTCGCATTGTACAAATTCTCTATAACGACCAGCTTGGGGTTTTTCACCTCGCCAAACTTTAGCAATATGGTATCTTTTAAAAGGAAAGTACAATTCTTCTTTATGTTGTGCTATAAAGCGCGCAAACGGAACTGTTAAGTCAAAACGAAGGGCTACATCCCTGCCCCCATTATCATCAAAGCGAAACACTTGTTTTTCAGTTTCACCTTCGCTCTTACGAAGAAGTATTTCTGAGTACTCTAACACGGGTGTATCAATTGGAACAAATCCTCTTGATCTAAAAACACCAGTAAGTGTTTCTATAAGCAAAGCGCGTTTTAATTCTGCATTCGGTAAAAAATCGCGAAAACCTTTTAGTATTCTGGGTTGAATTAGTTTATCCATAGTGTTATAATATCAAATATAGGAGATTATTGCAATTGCTTTTAACTATTGATATTGGAAACACCCACATTGTTGTAGCCCTTTTTCATAATGATGAAATTGTGCGTGAGTGGAGAATCCATTCTGACACACAACGCACGTCAGATGAATATAGCACAATTTTACTTTCTTTTTTTAGAGATGCTGGTATTTCACAAGGAGCCATTGACTCTTCTATTGTTAGCTCTGTTGTTCCTTTATTACTTGGGCCATTTATAAGTTTGGCTGAAAAAATAACAGGTAAAAAACCTCATATTGTAAATGCATCTATATTTGACAAATTGCCCATTACCATTCCTGAAAGTGCAAAATATGAAATTGGATCGGATATTATTTGTAATGTTGTAGAAGCTTGGTCATCGCTAAAGTCCCCCGTAATTGTATTGGACTTTGGAACAGCACTTACATTTACAGCAGTATGCGCTACGGGATCTGTAAAAGGGGTTGCTATAGCGCCTGGTCTTGGTACTGCTGTTAACTCACTCTTTAATAACACAGCCCAGCTTCCATCTGTTCCCTTAACTGCGCCAAAAGATTCTTTAGGTACAAATACTATTCACTCTATACAATCTGGTATAATTTTAGGATATAAAGGGCTAGTAGAATCTCTTGTTTCTAGAATGTCAGAAGATTTAAGCAAAAGCGCAGGTTGTGACCAGCAAAGTATAAAGGTAGTTGCTACAGGGGGCTTAAATTCTGTACTAAAACCTATTACTGATATTTTCCAAAATGTAGACAAACAGCTAACTTTAAAAGGTTTAAAAAGAATAGCAGGTATTTTGGAAGGAAAATAGAAGCTATTCTGAGTTTTGCCGTTACTTTAAAAAATATATTGGGTGCTCGCCAAAAAAATATGTAAATGCTCAAAAAATTAACAAAGCGTGTGACTTACTTGAGGATGGCTTTGAAATTGATGACATTTGCGAAAAGCTAAATTTTTTTGACACATCTTATTTTATAAAAGTTTTTAAGAAATTTAATGGTGTTACACCCTACCAGTACAAGTTGTATTTTAGAAAGGGTTTATCAATGCATAAGCTTTTACCCAAAAAGTAATAATCTGTAAGCAGTAAAAATTTTACCAATTTTATACTTTTTTTACAAGTTTTGCATTCATTTCTTCTTCATAATAACTTTGCATAACATGTATGCCCTTGACAAAAAATAATTGGGCACATATTATATGCAAACAAATATTAAAAATTATGGAAGTGAGGTGAAAGTCCTCCGCAGACTCGCTGCTGTAATACGTTACGATTTTTTAATTTTTGTAGGTATTTATTGCAATAAACACCTACAGGAATCTACCACTGTTTTATTAAAGCGTTGCTTTAAAAGAAAATGGGAAGGTTGGGAAATTGGTTGTCTTTATCCTAAAGACTGAAGCGTTGAGCCAGAATACTTGTTTTTAATAGCTACTTTAAAAAACCTCTGAGATTAGGTTTTTAGGAGAAATTGAGGATGAAAGAATTCAAAAAAGGCTTTTTGAATGGTGTAAAACTACTTGTTTTACTTGGATTGGTAATTGGATTAACTGGGTGTGAAGATCCTAATGTGGAAAAACCTGCAAGTATTATTGGTACCTGGGAAAATGTCCAACCCACTTATACTGAAAC
>CAYJKA010000078.1:0-8316 GCA_964370655.1 uncultured Treponemataceae bacterium
TCAAGCGGAGGAGTTCTTGCAAATATAGAAACAAACGAAGAAAATGGCACGTATACATCTGTTAACGGTGTATTATATTCAAAAGATGGCACAATATTGTATCGCTATCCATCAACTAGAGTAGATACAAAATTTATTATTGAAGATACTGTTACAACTATAAAAGAAATTGCATTTCTACAAAGTTCAAATTTAGTAGAAATTGTTTTGCCCAATAATTTACAAACAATTGAAAAAAGAGCATTTGTAAGATGCACTGGGCTTGAAAATATTTTTATTCCTAAGAGTGTGCAAACAATAGGGTTTGACATATTTTATGCGTGTAATGAAAGTCTTACAGTTTATGCAGAAGATACCACGGCACCACCAGGGTGGGCGCGAGGCTTTTGGAATCGCATATCCTATCCAAGCAATAATAAGCCTATTGTTAAGGCAAATGTTATTTGGGGAGCTGAAAATCCATATTGATAGCAATAAAAAAAGGCAAGCATTGCACTTTGCAAAACTTGCCTCTCTCATGATTTGTAATTCGTAACTAGTACCTAGTAATTATTCCCCTACCAAATTACTAAACTTGCGCCCCAAGTTAGGCCTGCGCCAAAACCTGCCATAACAAGCTTCATTCCTGGTTTTAATATACCTTTTTCTTCCATATCAAAAAGTGTTACTGGAATTGTTGCAGCTGATGTGTTTCCGTAGTGTTGCAAGTTAAATATAAACTTATCGTTATCGTACCCTAATCGCTTTGCTGCAGCTTGAATAATTCTCTCATTTGCTTGATGGCAAACAATGTAATCAATATCTTCAATTGTTTGGTTTTCTTGGTTCATAACATCGGCAATGAGTGTTGTAATCTTGTCTACTGCAAAATTGTATACTGCTCGGCCATTCATAAATAAGTGGCCATTTTCATTTAGATAGAGGTGTTCATCTCCTGTGCCGTCAGATCCTAAAATTGAAGAATAAATACCTGGTGTTTTTCCATCAGCTTCACCTTCTTGAAGTTCAATAAGAGCCGCTCCTGCAGCATCTCCAAAAAGAACACAGGTAGTCTTATCTGTCCAATCTAATATTTTTGATAATACTTCTGCTCCTATAACTAATGCATAACGTTTTTTGTTCCTAAGCATCAATGATGTAGCCATTTCAAGGCCATAAATAAAGCCTGAGCAAGCAGCTGTAACGTCAAAAGCTGCTGCTTTCGCTGCTCCAAGATTTTTTTGGATAACACAGGCTGTTGAAGGGAATCCCACATAATCACCTGTAGCTGTACCGCAAATAATATAATCAATATCTGAGATAGTTACTTTTGATCCTTTCTCTTGAGCATTTTTAATTGCACTTAAACAGGCTTCTGTTCCATATTTTGATGTTTTTTCATCTGCTTCTGCAATATGTCGGTTTTCAATACCTGTGTGCGAACGAATCCATTCGTCTGAAGTTTCTAAACTAGGGTCAAAGTCGTTGTTATGCATAATTTTTTTTGGTACAGATTTTCCTATTCCAATAATTCTTGCTATCATATATAATCCTTATATTAATTTTTAATGACATTTGTGTTTTGTTTTGTCATTATAAAATACCGTAATTATAGGAAAATGTCAATAAGAGTAACCGTTTAAAAATCTCACTATATTGTAGCTTTTTATTACGGTGTTATTAATTATACTTAGAGGCATTTTCACAAGAAGTATCATATTTATGAAAACAAACAAATATAATAAAAGTTACAATAAAGGCTAAAATCTTAAAATGACAATTGCGCAAATAATGAATATCTGTTACAATGTCATAATGGTAAAATTAGTTGCACTCTGCTCAATTGGGGCAGAAAAAATTCTTTCAAACGAAATTAAACTCCTTGGTTATAAGCCTCTTGGGAATTCACCAGGACGGGTACGCTTTGAGTGTCCAGAAGAAGGAATGTTTCGTTCTAATCTGTGTTTACGAACAGCAGATCGTGTTTATTTACAATTAGCTGCTTTTGAAGCTGAAGATTTTGATGCTCTTTTTGATGGGGTGTATGCTATACCTTGGCAGGACTACTTTAAAAAAGATGTTCGTCTTCATTTAGATAAGGTAAGAACTTTTAGAAGTAAACTTTCATCAGAACATAGTATACAAACTATAGCACATAAGGCAATATGTAAAAAATTGGGCTTTGTATGGGGAATGGAAGTATTGCCCGAGACAGGAAATAAATCAGATATTCGTATCTATATAGAAAAAAATGAAGTAAGTATACTCTTAGATTTATCGGGGAAACCTTTAAATAGACGAGGCTATAGAATGGATGGCGGTGTAGCCCCTATTCGTGAAACCCTTGCTGCAACTTTACTGCATGTTATGTGTTGGAGAAGGAAAACACCATTGCATGATGCTTTTTGTGGTTCTGGAACAATACTTAGTGAAGCTATGCTTTACGCTCATAATGTAGCACCAGGTTTTGGTCGTCGATTCGATTTAGAAAATTTATCTATTTTCAATGCTGCTCAAGCAGAAGAAATAAAGAAAAAAGAAGCAGAAAAAATTAGAACTGATGTTCTTTGTAGAATTACAGGAACGGATATTGACTTTGCAGCTGTAGAGCGTGCAAGAGAAAACATTGAAAGAGCCTGTGTAACGGCTGGTAGAGCCTTGCAACTTATTGGTTCTGATAACAGAATCCCTCGTCCAGAAATTGATATCGCAGACTTTAGAGAGCTTTCAGCTCCTTATGATGAAGGTTTAATTCTTTCTAACCCTCCTTATGGAGAAAGAATAGGAACAGAAGAAGAGATAAACATGCTTTATAAAGATATGTCAGACTTAATAAAAAGTTTTCCTGGTTGGGAAATGGGCTTTATTACAGCTGATATGGATTTTGAGTCAAAATTTGGAAAGAAAGCAGTATCTAGAAAAGCGTTAAAAAGTGGTATTCTAGACACAACATTGTTTATGTACGAAAACAAAGGTAAAGAGGACTAAAATGGGAATTGTTGTAGATCATGAAAAGAGAAAGAAAGCTATATTAAAAAAAGCTTTAGATGTTTTTGTTGATGAAGGCTACGAAGATGCAACTTTTCAAAAAATAGCGAACAAATGTGGCATTACTCGAACAACACTTTATATATACTTTAAAAATAAAAGAGAAATTTTTCTATGGAGCATTAAACAGTTATCAGAAAGTTTAGAAAGTGCAATTCAATTGGTGATTACTGATACAAAAAAAACAAGTGCACAAAAGCTTTGTGAAATGCTCGAATGTATTGTTAATAAATGCGTAGAGAATAGAGAACTTTTTGGAGTTGTGCTTGCATATTTACTTCAGATAAAAAAGGCTGGAAAAGATCCTCATGCAAAGGTTCGAAGGAGGATTGTACGGCTACGACATCTTCTTTCAACAATACTTATTGAAGGAAAGAAAAAGGGTGAATTTAAAAATATTAATGTAAAGGATGCAAATGAAATGTTTTACACATTTCTTGAGTCACTTATTTTTAAATTGGCTATATTAGATCAAAATAATGTGGATGACTTTTTATCTTCAATAAAACTTGCGGTAAGTGGAATAACTGTAGATAAGTAGAGAGGTTGTTTTCTGGTTATACTATATTGCGTTTTTTTACTATTTATAGGCTATCTTTCTTTTTGCGTTCCTGTTGGGATAATGGTTTTTCGTAATCTTTGTGATCGAAATCAGTATAGTAAGAAATCTCTAGTTGATTCTGCTGCCCATGTAAAAGATGAAAGAATAATGATTCCTTTGTTAGCGGCAAAGGATAAGTGGGAAGAAAAAAACATAGAAAAAGTATCTATAAAAATATCTTCTAGCGGAGGTATTGGCTTTTTTCTAAGTGGCATGTATAAAGACGAATTAGCAGCAGATTTATGGATTCATAAAGATTTCACGAAAAATAACACAATTGCAATTCTTGCACACGGATTTACCGACTCATCTTCTGGCTTGGCTTATTTAGCAGAAGCGTATGAGAAAAAAGGCATTTCAACATTATCTCTAAATTTACGTTCTCATGGTGAAAGTGGCGGACGTTTTTCGGGTCTAGGAAGCTTTCATACCGATGGAAAAGATATAGCGTCTTGGGTACAGTATGTTCGTGCTAGATTTGGGAAAGAAACGCGTATCATTCTGCATGGTATATCAATGGGTGGCTCAAGTGTTATACAGGCAGCCTATTCTTTTCGCCTGCCCGTTCATCTTGTAGTTTCAGATTGCACTTTTTCTGATTATTCAAGCAATGTAAAACGACTCGTACAGAGTTTTTTCCCAAAAAATATTTTTAGCACATTTTTAATCAATGGCATTTATTTATCATCTGCAATTATTAACTTTCTAGTAAATGGTTTCTTTTTTGGAAAAAATAGTCCAAAGTATGTCCTTAAAAAAGTAACTCTTTCAAAGAATTCTCTTCCTCTACTTCTTTTTCATGGTGAAAATGACACACTTGTTAGTGTTAATTGTGCGAAAGATTTATATGATTCTTATAAGGGTGAGAAAAAAATAGTTGTAATTCCTGGTGCTCCTCATATTGGCTCATGGTTTTATGATAAAGAAAAATATATGAATGAGATTATTAAGTACTTGCTAGATTAGAGATTATGGTTTAAAATAAAAAAAAGGGCCGCCAAAGGAGGAGGAAATGCGACCCTTTTCTAAATAATTTTCTTGTTGACATGAATATACTAAATATTGTAAAAAGTGTCAATGCTTTTTTTAGAAAAAAACAACTTTTTTTACTGTTTTTTACGGTATTTTGCATATAGTGCAGTTTTTCTACTTAATATGAGTGTAGTGCAAGGAATGGTTAACTCAAATAATTATACTGTTATAAGGAGGGTAGAGTGTCTCTTGAAAAAAAAATAGTTATTGCAATTGTTCCAGAACAATGCAAGGAGATTGTATTAGAGGCAATTACGTCCTCTGATGTTACAAGGGTAATGAGTTTTGATGCAAAAGGGACTGCAGAGATTTCTCTTTTACAAAAATTGGGATTGGGGCAAACGAAAAAAACGCTTATAGCTTATTTGCAAAATGAAAAATCTTTTGCGTGTAAAGCTGTTCAGGATGCAATGTGTGCACAAAATGAACATACAGGAATTCTGTTTAAAATATTTTTGGAGAAAGATAACTTGAGCGAAAAATCAGATAACTTATTAGTATGCGTTATAGTAAATGCTGGGTATGCTGAAAGTGTAATGCAAGAAGCAAGAAAAGCCGGTGCGCGAGGTGGAACAATAATTAACGCACGGGGAACAGGTAAAGAGCAAGATATGGACTTTTTCGGAATTCAAATCGTTCCTGAAAAGGAAATGCTTGTAATGGTAGCACAAAAAGATTTAGCTGAAGTGTTAGTTAAAACTGTAAAGGATATGCCATTGTTAAAGAGTCCTGGCTCTGGACTTGTGTTCACTGTGGAAGCAGATTCTGTTTCTCGGCTTGGTGGTTCTAGCACGTGATTACCACAATGAATGAGTGCTTAAAAAATGAATCAATTGTTGAGCACTTAGATACTGAGGCATACAAATTATTTAATAATCATATTTTAATGTATGAAACAATTGACTCAACAAATATAGAGGCAAAGAGGCTTGTAAAAGATAATGCTGTTCCTTCTCATGGAGTTGTATTATTAGCTGAATCTCAAACTGCTGGAAGGGGGCGACTAGGAAGAAGTTTTTACTCGCCAAAAAGTTCAGGAATTTATACGTCTATAATATTTGACTCAAAAGAGCTTAAAAAAGGTGCAAGTACTTCTTTAGCAGTAACGGTAGCTGCAGCAATAGCTGTTCGCAGAGCTTTAGAAGAAGTAGGGGTAGAAGCAAAAATAAAGTGGGTGAATGATCTTTTTGTAGAAAACAAAAAAGTTTGTGGCATCCTAACCGAGGGCATTTTTGCCACAGGTCAAAGCCAGCTTGCAACGGGTGTTGAAACTTATGTGATAGGAATTGGGATAAATGTTTTTGATGCAGAAGATGGTTTTCCACAAGAGTTAAAACATATTGCTGGTGCATTGAATAAGGCAATAGATAGAAATATTCTCGTTGCTAAACTTCTTAATAATCTACTCTCAGTTTTAGCAGAAGAGGATACTAGTGTTATTGATGAATATAGAAAATATTCACTTGTTTTAAATAAAGAGGTTACTGTTATAAAGCCTAGCGAAACTTATTTGGCTGTTGTTCGAGAAATCACAGATGAAGCGCATCTAGTTGTTGAGCTAAAAGATGGAAAAAGAGAAGAACTTCTTTCAGGAGAGGTTAGCTTACGGTTAACATAAAAAAACTGCAAGAAGACTTGCAGTTTTTTTATGTTATACAGTAATAAGTTCGTAATTCCTTGTACCTATGCCAAGTTTTTCAGCATGGTCTAGTTGAACATTCCAATTTGTCGTTGGATGAAGGTCACAGAAATGGTCTCCGTGTGATAATTCTCTGTCATTCATTATTGTATCACGTAATAACGGAGCTTTGTTGGCTTCATCTGCACATGCTGTGTCTAGCGCTACAGGGTCAAAAGATGCAAACATTCCTATGTTGCCAATAATTGGTGCATCGTTTTGAGAATGGCAATCGCAAAATGGAGAAACGTCTATAACGAGAGATACGTGAAAATGAGGTCTATCATTTAACACTGCCCATGTGTATTCAGACATTTTTTTACATAAAACATCATTTGATTCATCGTATCCTGTTGAAATAGCATCTGGTGGGCAAACACCAATACAGCGGCCACAGCCTACACAAATATCCTTGTTTATTGAAGCTTTTGGACTAAATGATATAGCTCCATGAGCACACTCTTTTGTACATTTTTTGCAAGCTATGCAAAGGCTTTCATTTACAGATGGTTTTCCAGAGTTATGCATTTCACATTTTCCAGCTCGGCTCCCACAACCCATTCCAATATTTTTTATTGCTCCTCCAAAACCTGTTCCTTCGTGAGCTTTAAAGTGAGTTAAAGAAATAAAGATATCTGCATCCATTACGGCTCTACCAATTTTTGCTTCTTTTACATGCTCGCCGTGAGGCACCTTTATATAAGACTCATCGGTTCCTTTTAATCCATCTGCGATAATAACATGGCAACCTGTGGAAAAAGGACTAAAGCCATTTTCATAAGCTGCATCCATGTGATCGAGGGCATTTTTTCTTCTCCCTACATAAAGGGTGTTAGAGTCTGTTAAAAAAGCTTTTCCACCAAGGTTTTTTACTGCGTCTACAATAGTTTTTGCATAATTTGGTCTAAGATATGCAAGATTTCCTGGTTCCCCAAAATGGATTTTAATTGCTGCGTATTTATTCTTAAAATCTATTTCACCAAAACCCGCTTTTTTTATCAGTCTTGATAATTTTTGTTGTAAGTTTTCGTCGTGGTCGGTTCTAAAATTGGTAAAATATACCTTAGATTTTTCTGCCATGTTTGCTCCTAATATGTATTTTTTTGTCTGACTATAGTATACAATGATTTATGCAAAAATACAAGTTTCGCTTACTTTTTTACATTGGAAAATGAAGGTTTTGCTTTTAAGAAAGCAATGCTCTAATGGACATTTGAGCTACTCTGTGCTATACTGTTAAAAAATAATCTTTTTAGGAGTGTAAAATGAAAAAAATTATTCTATGTTTAATTATGCTTTTTGTTGTGTGCCTTGCTTTTTCACAAGAAACAACATCGTCTGTACCGAAAATTCGCCTGCTTATTGAAGACAATTTGTTTAAAAATGCAGACATTATTGCTGCAGAATCTGTAAACCTAACGGATACTGAAACTTATACGTTATATACAGAGAATGAAAAAGAGATGTGGACACCACTATTACTTAATGGGTTTTTAGGTTTTGGTATTGGTTCTTTTTCACAAGGTGACTATCTAGGTGGTGGGATTGCTGTAGGGGCAGAGCTAGTCGGGTATGGTCTACTTATTGCAGGTGTTGCACCTATAATGAACCTTTATTTTAATCCAAGTACTGATCCAGTAGATGTCAATGCTATTACTACTCAGTATGTTGGTTTTTATTTAGCAGGAACAGCTGTATTGCTTGGAAATAGAATTTTTCAAGTAATTAGACCTGTCGTATATACAAATTCTTTTAATGACACATTAAAAAAATCTCTCGGTGTAACACAAATAAGCTATTCTGCTACACCAGCGTATGATTTTAAGAATGAAGAACCAACACTTACATTGGCCTTTAATATCCAATTCTAAAATGTATGCATTAAAAAAGGAATCTTGAAAAAGTCAAGATTCCTTTTTTTTGTGGTAAAGTAAAACCTATTCGGTAAAATGTCCTATAGATCGGATTTTTTGATTTC
>CAYJKA010000079.1:0-8156 GCA_964370655.1 uncultured Treponemataceae bacterium
CAAAGTCATAATCAATTGTTTCAATTTTATCAAGACCTGCATCTACTGCAGCTTGAACAGGGTTTGCATTGTCAATAACTAAGAATTGGTATGAACCATTTTCTTGTGCTAGGTTCATTGCTTCTGGAGAAAGAGCAAATTCAATAAATTTCTTTGCGTTTTCTTCGTTTTTAGCACCCTTAAAAATTGCTGTTGCACCAATTTCGTATGCTGTACCTGAACTAGGTGCTGTCATTCCAATATTGTCATATCCATTGTCAACAATTTGGTAAACTGCATCATGTAGGAATCCAATACCAATTACAATTTCGCCAATAGGAACCATTTTTGAAGGTCCTGAACCACTTTTTGTATATTGAACAACATTTTTATCAAGTTCAGCAAAGTAATCCATAGCTGCATTTAATCCACGCATTTGAACGTTTGTATTAATAACAAGCATACCTGTTCCAGAAGTGTTAGCATTTGCAAAAGATATCATACCTTTGTATTGAGGATCTAATAAATCATCCCAATCTTTTGGTGGTTCTACACCAGCTCTTTCTAATTCTTCAGTATTCCAGAAAAATCCTAATAAACCACGATAAATACCGTACCAGTATCCTTCTGGATGCATATATTGAGGACCTAGAAGGTTCTTTGCGTTTTCAGCATCGTATGCTAATAAAAGGCCTTTGTTAGCTGCTTCGTTGTATGGATCAGTTGTTCCACCAAACCAAACGTCTGCAGAAGGATTTCCATTTTCTTCTTCAATTTTTGTTAAAACTTCACCACCAGATAAACGTTGGTAAGAAGTTCTAATTCCAGTTTCATCTTCGAACTTTGCAGCTATAGCAGCTACATACTCTTCTTCAGCAGTACCATAAATAACAAGTTCGCCCATGTCTTCTTTATCGCTTCCACCACCTGCAAAAACAAGTCCAGAAAGTAAAGCAACTAAAACTAATAATGATAGTTTTTTCATTTTTTTCCCCTTAGAGATACGTATTAGAAATCTACAATTTATTGAGCTACATAAATTATATGCATTAGTAGAAAACAACGTTTTTAACTGAAAGTGTTACAAAAATGTATCACTGCTCAACATGGTAAGTTTCATTATTATAATGTTAACATTCTTTACAAGCGCTGTCAATATTTATTCAGACGTATTATCATTGTTTTTGTAAAGAATACGTAAAATAGTTATTTAAAACGTTTAGTAAACATAGCTTGGTGATTATTTCTTTTTAATTGTGTATTGGTTTCGCCCCATGTGTTTAGAAGTATATAAGGCTTCATCTGCCATTTCATAAAGTTTTTTAAAATCATATCCATGATCCGATGTTAATGCAATTCCAATGCTTGCAGAAATTGTAACAGATACGTTATTCTCTGTATAAGTTTTACACAACTTTTTACATAATTGAGAAGCCTTTTCCTTAACTTCATCTATGTTAGTTACTTCTTTCATCAGTATGCAACATTCATCCCCACCGATGCGAGCAATTATATCACTATTTCTTAATTCATTACTTATTTTTTGCGCAGATTCAATAATTACAGCATCTCCATAAATATGACCAAAAGTATCATTTATATCTTTGAAATGATCCAAGTCCAGTAAGAAAAAGGCATGTACAGCTCTTTCTTTTTCTGTGCTTTTAAGATAGTTTTGAATACTTTCCTCACCTGTAGACCTATTATAAAACCCAGTCATTTTATCATGCTCTGCATCATAACGTAAGGTAAGTTCTTGTTCTTTTATATCGTCAATATCTTCTTCGTAAAAAAAGGCTTTTACGTCATTAGTGTGACTATCTATTACTAGCCTTCCACTTACACTCCACCAGCGATATTCATTTTTATTTTCATCAAGACGTCTATACTGAACGGAAATGGCTGTATTATCATAATCTGCTATTGCGCGTAAGGATTCTAGGCTCATAGCCTTACTATAGAGGTGTTTGTCATCTTCGTAAATTCGAGTATCAAGAAATGTTTTAAGAAGTTTACTATATGAATTATTTGCTTTAAATTTGCTTACATTGTACTGTTCATAGGAGTCTTTAGAAATCTCGTCACGTGTTATATTTACTTCAAAAGAACCAATATTTCTATTTAATAACATTGTCCTTGAAATAAAGTTTTCTTGTTTTAACTCTACAATTTCTTGTATATTTTTTATTACTCCAATTGCAAAGAGTGGTTTGCCAGTGTCAGAAAATCCAGTAGTCATACGCACATTATAATTTTGAAATTTTTCTGAATCATACTGTAGTAGAATATCTCCTTCTGCACTAGGTTCTCCACAGGAAACCTTTTTAAACATTTCGTTTAATGCATTCGCGCTATCAGGACTAACGATTCCTAGTTCTATGAGACTTTCTCCTGCATTTTCAAGCACATTTGGAATGCCGAATTTTTGTGCATGACCTTGTAACAAAGTAATATTTCTTGTAGCAATATCATACTCAAACATTTGAACTTGTGTAGCTTTTATGGCAAGTTCATAGCGTAATTTACTTAGTGTTAATTCTTCTTCCTGTATTTTTTGCTTATGTATATCTACAACCAAACAATGTAGTCTTTTTTCATCTTGATCATTTATAATTCGCCCATTTTCTAATACCCAAATATATTGACCATTTTTTTGAACCATTCTATATTCAACTGCGTAGGTATCACCTTTTTCTAATTGTTTTGCTACAGAGGATACGGCAAAGTCATAATCATCTTTATGTATTAGCTCTTTATGGCTTGTTCCAATAAGGGATTCCAGATCAGTCTCGCTATAGCCAAGTAAGTCAGTAAATCCTTGGCTTAAGTATTGAATTGTATAACCGTTTTCAAGAGAACATATTTCTACCCCACCGCGGATTCCATTTGTTAAATCAAGAAGTTCTTGAACCTTATCAGCTAATTGAGTTCTGTGTTGCTTTATGTTTTTTTCAAGGTTTTGTATATTGGCACTAGTAACATTTATAGGAAGGGAAAAATGCATATGCATAACAGTAAAAGTTTCATTCTTAAATTGACAGACTGTAGAAAGTCGCACTCTTGAATAAGCACTATCTCCAGTTGGTAGATTTTTCTTTAATTGAATTTCACCATGTACTATTACATGCTCAGGCGATAGTATTTCTGCATTATACCAATCATCTTCAATTATAAAGTTAATTTTATCAAAACGTGAAAGAATTTCAATTTTTGTACAGGCATCATCAAAACCATTCCATAGCTCGTCAATACCAGAACCTATGCAGGTAATGTTAGAGTGTAAAACATTTTTTAATGCATCATAGTCGTTTTCAACTAAATATAGTTGCATGAGGTTTTTAATAAAAGTACAAGATTTTTCGCTTAAGTTATCCATATGCTAGTAGTCTCTTTATATATTTACTTGCATTATAAGGTGATTTTCGCATAATTGTCAAGCATTTTACATACCTATTCATGCTCATCTTTTGTAAGCTTTTTTACCCATCTGTTTTTTGTTAATAAGTGGAATGCTAGTACAAGCTTGGCAAAATCTGATAACTTTGATAAGCCAAATATAAGGGGCGCTGAAACACTGGTATGGTAAGTGAGCAAAGCTGCAATGGGAGCAAAAATTAAAACACTTACTGGAACATCTACAATGACACCGAAAACAGCGTCTCCTCCAGAACGTGATACTGCAAACTGTGCATTCAATAACGCCCAAATTGGCATATATAAACCTACAATATATAATAGTTCTTTAGTAATACTATGAGCATCTGGTGTCAAATTACCATAAACAAAAGGTACAGCGAGCGTTGAGAAAAACATGCATATGCCAATAACTATTCCTGCAATAAATGAGCCAGACATTAACCACTTAGCTCTAGACTGGGCTTCAAACAAGCGTCCAGCCCCTAGCCTGTTTCCAACTAACACGGCTGTAGCAGTATGTATCCCTGCAAAAACAAGATAAAATATATTTGCAATAGCAAAACCGGCCGCCATCCCAGCAACATTTTCGGCTCCGCCCCTGCTGTTATATAGGGCTGTAATAACTAATTCTGAGCCAGCCCAAGTTATTTCTGAAAAAAATACAAGCGTAGACTTTCTAATAATCTCAATAAACATTTGTATATCTACAGCGAAAATTTTACGTATAGATACAAAAAAAGCTGCATTATGTAATCTTGCATAGCATAGAAAAAGAAGCGCTTCTACAGCTCTAGCAATAACAGTAGCAAGAGCTGCTCCTTGAACCTCTAATCTTGGTGCACCTAGATTTCCATAAATAAGCACCCAGTTTAAAAAGGTATTTATAAGAGTAGCAATAACAGAAATAACAAGTGGAATGGAAGGCTTTCCTGTTTCTCGATATGAAGTGCCTATAGAAAATGAAAACGGCATAAAAAGTGCAGTAAAGGCAATAATTTTCATATAGTCTACACCATGTTGAACCAATTCTGTTTGTGCTGTGTTTCCATGAGTCATAATATTTAATAGAGGCGCAGGATAAAAAAACAACACTGCCCAATAAATTATACCAATAGAAAGGGATATGATAACCTTAAACCGATAAGCTTGCTTCATTCCCCAAGCATCTTGCGCTCCTTTATATTGAGCAAGATATACTCCTCCAGCAATCATAATTGTGTTTAACAAAACAATAAAAAGAAAGTTATACTGATTTGCTACATTTACGGCTGCCATCATTTCATCGCCCAGTGCTGAAACCATAAAGTTATCAACTAGGGAGACAAGGGCTGTAATAAATTGTTGAAGCATAACAGGAAGTGCAATTGCTATCGCTTTTTTATAAAAATGCTTATTACCCAGTAAAGGTATTTTTTCCATATTAACTCCTAAAATCTTCCTGCTTGTATTCGGATTATATCTAATAAAATAAATAAAAGCAATAGAAATATATTGACAATGCATTTCTATGGTGTATAATGATATATACGATTTATTAGGAGCAAGAATGAATAAAACAACTAAAATTGTTATTATCTGTTTAATGTTGAGTGCAATTATCCCAATGCAAGCTTTTTCACAATATGCTACAGGAGATGCACTTGGAGTAAGTTTGGGTGGAGGAACATTAAGTGGTATATCTTTTACAGGTAAATCAGAAGATTTTCCATTTATATTTGGAGCAGGACTCGGATACTCTGGCACTGGGTTAGGTATTGGCGTAACTGCTGACTATTGGACACTACATAATGAACTTGGTAGAGTTGGACTTGCAGATGTTTATTTGTATTTAGGACCTGGTGTAGATGTAGATTTGCTTTTAGGAAGTGTTTTTGCGTTAGATTTTGGGGCTAGAATGCCAGTTGGTGTTTCATGGATGGTTGACAGTCCCGGTTGGGAACAATGGGAAATATTTTCTGAATTAGTAGTGGGATTAAACTTAATAGGATTTTGGACAAGTGAACAGTATACAGCCTTAACTATTTTAGGCTTACCGCTTGGACATGATGTTCCATTTAATGTTTTTAATACATTAGATTTAGGATTTAACATAGGTTTTCGATACTGGCTATAATAAAAGCAAGGGCTACAATGATTTGTAGCTCTTATTTTTTTAAAGATTTTGTTTGACAAATGTAACTTTCTAGTCCATAATTAAAGTAATAGTAATTAATTTTTATTACGAAGGAGAACTAACGTATGAATCAAGAAGTATTAAAAATGGTTCAAGAGCAAGTGAACAAAGAGTTATATTCAGCTTATCTTTACTTAGCTATGGCTGGATGGTGTTCTGAAAATAGTTATTCAGGATTTGAAAAATGGATGAGAACACAGGTAAAAGAAGAGATGGCTCATGCAGCGTATATGATGAGTTATATTCAAGACAGAGGTTATGCGGTTGAATTAGATACTATAAAAAAACCAGAAGGGAAATGGAACTCTCCTCTAGAAATTTTTGAAGCCTCCTATGCGCATGAAAGACTTGTTACTAAGTCTATTACAGACATATTTATTAAAGCACGTGAAGTATTTGATATAAAATCAGAAAGCTTTTTCCAATGGTTTATTAATGAACAAATTGAAGAAGAAAAGACTGTATCAGATATAATTGGACGCTTAAAAATTGCAGGTAGCTCAAGTGAAGCACTACTTATGCTTGATAAAGAGTATGGAAGTCGCACATTTAATATGCCACCAAACATTAAATTTTAATTAAATAGTGAATTGCTTAAGGGGCAGCTTTATAGCTTCCCCTTTTATTCATATATTATAAATGGTGATGGAATGTAACTAAATGAATCAAAAACAATCCAATCATCATCAATTTTTTTCGCCCATAAACGGGTATACCTAAAAGCTTTTTCCCAAACACACACATATATTGTGACAGTATTTTTTAACTCTTCTTCTGTAAAAAACTCAGGAAAATATGGTTCAGTTCCAATGACCATTGTTGTCTCATCAATAATTCGCTCACCTTTGTATTTAGGCTCTCCCATTTTTTTTATAACTTCTTCCACTGTCATATCTTTAAATTCGTCCTCTCTTGCCCCACCTGCAAAAAGTGAACAAGCTATACACAGAAGAACTACTGTTACAATAATTATTTTTTTCATTTATTTTTTCTCCATACCTGTCCAGCTAAGAGCAAACTTTACCGTATATGTTTCTTCTCTTGCTTTATCTAAGGTTTCATTTTCTTCCCAAAATGGCGGATAACGAATACTGTATGTCATATAAACATCTTTTGAGCCATAAGGTATATTATAACGATGTGGTGAAAAATCTAAACCATTAATTCTATCGCGTAAATATAAGTGTAGGCTTATACTATCATCAAAAACATCCCAATACAAACCAAGAAGAAATCTATCTTCTAATTCCGGTACTACAATTTCATCAAGATAATCATCATAAGCTCCTGCATCCCATATTGGATCTTTTGGTCGAATACGCTTACCGTCGGCAATAAGTTCTCTAATAATTAACCCTCGAACTTGCCCATCAGGAATTTTATTGATTTCCTCCGGCTTAATATATGGAACATAAAATACAATTCCGCTATGTTCTTTAGTAATATCTACGTAAAAACTGCCTATGTCTACAACACCCTCACCTTTTGCATTTTCTGCAACTACAAGTAAGGGAAGATATTTCTCATTAAAATTTTCTAAATCATAACAAAGACCAAACGCATTATCAGCAATAGACGTTTTATTCTCTAGATTAATTGTTTGTAAATTATGACATCCATAAAATGCTCTGCGATCAATGTCTGTAATAGTACTAGGGAGTATAACCTCAGTTAATGAAGTGCAATACTCAAAGGTACTCATTTCAATTGTAGTAATACTATTAGGAATTACAATTCTTTTTAAATTGGATAAGCCTATAAAAGCTCTCTCTGCAATTGATGTAACAGAATTTGGGATGTGCAATATTTGAATACTTTCACAGTTCCTAAAGGCATCTTCGCTAATTGTTGTTACAGTATGAGGAATAATAACTTCCGTTAATGACTTACAAGAGCTAAAAACACTTTCTTCAATAACTGAAACCTCGTTAGGAATATTTATAGAAAGCAAACTATAACATTGAGAAAATGCGCCCGCTTCTATTCTAGTAACAGAATTAGGAATAGTAATACTTTCTAAAGATTCACATCCAGAAAAAGCACGAATCCCTATGCTTATAACAGAAGAAGGGATATTTACAGTCTCTAAAGATTTGCAATTTGAAAAAGCAAATCTTTCAATTTTCACTACAGTATTTGGAATAACAACTTCAATTATGTCAAAATCATTACGAAAGGCGCTCTCTCCAATAGCTGATACAGGAACGCCTTCTAAATGCTCAGGTATAACAATATGTGTATCTGTACCGTTATACCCTGTAATAGTGGCACTTCCATTTTCAATAGCATAGTCGTATGGATTCTCACGTATCACTATTTCTTCTTTGGCACCAAACGCTATAAGTGAAGAAGTTAATAATAAAAAAAGTATAGGTATATATTTTCGTTTCATACTCAAATTATATCACAGTTTTTCAATGAAATCCCTTTAAATTATACACATTTTATGCTATAATTATGGTATAAGAAGGATTTTATATGCCAACACTAAGCGTATTTTTTGGAATAATAATTACTATGTATAAAGAAGTAGGTGGAAAACATAATACCCCTCATATTCACGCAGAATACCAAGGTAAAGATGCTG
>CAYJKA010000080.1:0-8131 GCA_964370655.1 uncultured Treponemataceae bacterium
CTTGTTTTTTTTAATAAATTTCACTATACTAATATCATGGCAGAATCAGATAAACTCATTATTAAAGGTGCTAGAGAGCACAACTTAAAAAATATAGATGTAGAGCTTCCAAGAAACAAGCTCGTTGTAATTTCAGGGCTTTCAGGTTCAGGAAAAAGTTCACTTGCCTTTGATACAATATTTGCTGAAGGTCAAAGACGATATGTTGAAAGCCTTTCAGCCTACGCAAGGCAATTTTTAGGCAGAATGGACAAACCAGACATTGACTATATTGAAGGCTTGTCTCCTGCAATTTCAATTGAACAAAAAACAACTCATAGAAATCCTCGCTCAACAGTTGGTACGGTTACAGAAATATACGATTACTACAGACTTCTATTTGCCCGCATTGGTAAACCTCACTGCCCTAATTGTGGACGAGAAATACAAGAGCAATCCATTGACCAAATTATTAACGCTATTCTTTCATGGGATGAAGGAAGCCGTATACAAATACTTGCACCCGTTGTTTGGGGTAAAAAAGGTGAACATCAAAAAATAATAGATGATGCAAAAACTGCTGGATTTGTACGTGCACGAATTGATGGCTTAATGGTAGACTTAGAAGAAACAATTCACCTTGATAAACAAAAAAAACACAATATTGAACTTGTAATTGACCGCTTAATCTTAAAAGATGACATAAGACGGCGTTTAGCAGACTCGCTTGAAACAGCCCTTACATCTGCAAATGGGATAATAACAGTTATAAAACAAAATGCAGAAACAAAAGAAGAAACAGAACATTTCTTTTCTCAAAAAAATGCCTGCCCCGACTGTGGGATATCGTTTCCAGAATTACAACCAAGACTTTTTTCTTTTAATAATCCATTTGGAGCATGCCCCGATTGTACAGGGCTTGGTGAAAAAATGGAATTTGACTTTGACCTTGTGTGCCCAGATAAAAGCCTTTCATTTAATCAAGGAGCATTTAACTGGTATAACCCTGACTCTGCTTGGAATAGAGCACGCTTTGAAAGCCTTGCAGACCACGTAGGTTTTTCATTAGACACACCAATTGATGAACTTACAAAAAAAGAGCTTGACGCAATTCTAAATGGCACAAGAGAAAACATTCACTTTGTGTACGAAAAACAGGATGGTTCAGGTTATTCATCTTATGACCAACGCTGGATTGGACTTTTTGCAGACTTACGCAGAAGATACAGAGAAACATATTCTGATGCCCAAAAGGTAAGCCTTGAAAAACTTATGTCAAAGCACGATTGTGAAACTTGCGGAGGAAAAAGGCTAAAGCCAGAAGCACTGGCTGTAACAGTTTCGGAAAAAAATATATTTGACCTTTGCGTTATGTCCGTTGGAGAGTCAGTAAAGTTTTTCGACAACATTAGTTTTACAGAAACTGAGCAAAAAATTGCTGAGCAAATATTAAAAGAAATCAAAAACAGACTTCGCTTTTTATTTAATGTAGGGCTTGATTATTTAACGCTTGAAAGACAAGCGGCTACCCTTTCGGGCGGGGAAGCTCAAAGAATTAGGCTTGCTACACAAATTGGTTCTAGCTTAGTTGGCGTATTATACATTTTGGATGAACCATCAATTGGCTTACACCAAAGGGATAATCAAAAACTTATTGACACCCTAACCTACTTACGAGACCTTGGCAACACGTTAATAGTTGTAGAACATGATGAGCAAACGCTACGTACTGCAGACTATATTATTGACCTAGGTCCAGGAGCAGGTGTTCATGGTGGATACATTACCGCTCAAGGTACGCCAGATGAAGTTGCAAAGGTAAAGGAAAGTTTAACAGGCCAGTATCTTGCAGGAACATTAAAAATGGATATTCCTGAAAAACGACGAGATGGGAACGGAAAACATATCTCTATACAAGGTGTAACAGAGCACAACCTAAAAGATGTTTCAGTTGACTTCCCACTTGGAAAGTTTACCTGTGTAACTGGTGTATCTGGCTCTGGAAAGTCCACACTTATTAGCGATTGTTTGTACCCTTCACTTTCAAATAAATTAATGCGCACGTCACACCAAGTTGGAGCATATAAAAAGTTAGAGGGATTTGAACACATCGATAAAATTATCAATATAGACCAAAGCCCAATTGGTAGAACACCAAGGTCTAACCCTGCAACATACGTGGGAGTTTTTAATGGTATTCGTGACCTTTACGCAAGTTTACCCGATGCAAAAGCACGGGGATATAAGGCTGGCCGTTTTAGTTTTAACGTAAAAGGTGGAAGGTGCGAAAACTGTCAAGGTGCAGGTACAATAACCATTGAAATGAACTTTTTAGCTGACGTGTACATTACCTGCGATGTTTGCCACGGGAAGCGTTTTAACCAAGAAACATTAGATGTACATTACAAAGGCAAAAATATTGCAGATGTGCTAGACATGACAATTGAAGAAGCTGCAGAGTTTTTTGCACATATTCCACATATTTCTAAAAAAATGAACACACTTTTATCTGTTGGATTAGGCTATATAAAATTAGGACAGTCTGCCCTAACCCTTTCAGGTGGAGAAGCGCAAAGGGTAAAACTTGCAAACGAGCTTGCAAGACCTTCAACTGGTAAAACATTTTACATTTTGGACGAGCCAACTACAGGACTTCACTTTGCAGACGTGCTTCAACTAATGGATGTTATTAAACGTCTTGTAGACCAAGGAAACACTGTTGTAATGATTGAACATAATTTGGATGTAATTATGCAAGCTGACCATATTGTAGACCTAGGACCAGAAGGTGGGTTTAGAGGTGGCACCATAATTACTACTGGTACACCAGAGGTAGTTGCAGAATGTAAAGAATCACACACTGCAGTTTTTATAAAAGAAATGCTAGAAAGAAAACATTAAAATTATGAATAGACAGTATCGATTTTCAATAATTGTACTCATACTCTTTTTAGTCACTGTTTTATCTTTAAATGCTCAAGATGCTATTAACGAAAATGAAGCACTAGATAGCCAAGAGATAATAGAAGCAGATAATGAAGTTACAATTGAAAATGAAACTGCTCTAGAAGAAGTTATAGACAATACAGAGAAAAGCGATACAAATGCAGATTTATCAAACAATGAAAACGAAGACCCCTCAATAATTACTATTGTACATGCCTTAAAAACTACATATATGCAAGATGAAGAAAACAATACTGATATGATTCGTTTTGAAGGAGACGTTATAGTTTCTGTAGAAAAAGGTAACTCTACAACAACCATATATTCTGATTTAATTGACTTTGATAGAAAACGTAACTCTCTTTTTGCTGTTGGCTCTGTAAGCATGGAACAAAGCACTAATGGAACAGTAACAGAGCGTTTAACATCAGAATCGCTTCTTTTTAATACAACAACGTTAGAGGGCTATTTTAATGAAGGTAGAGTTATTCAAGAAGATCAAGAGTCATTAAGTTTGGAGGAAGGTTCTTTTCTCATTGTTTCGTCTGAGCTTTTTTCAAAAGGAGCATCCAATACTGTAACATTTAAAAATGGAAACTTAACATTTTGTAATGATGAAAACCCTCACTGGGAAATAAAAGCAAGCCGCATTTGGCTACTACCAGGAAATGAATTCGCATTTGCTAATGCCCTTCTATTTGTCGGTCCAGTACCTGTAATGTATTTTCCTTTTTTCTATTATCCAAAAGATGAACTAGTGTTTAACCCTGCATTTGGTTTTAGATCTAGAGAAGGTTTTTTTATGCAGACTACAACATATTTAATAGGTAGAAAGCCACTTAATACTTCAAGTGATGATACAGAAAACGACATTGGGTTTAATTTTATGCAGCAAAATCAGCTAAAAGAACAAGAGTTACAAGGCTTGATTTTGCGCAATTTAGACGAGAATGCAAGTGCAACAACTGACTACCTAAAGATTATAGGGGATTATTACACTACACTAGGCGGACTAGTTGGAATACAAGGTTATTTTGAACCTAATACTGCATTTAGAAATATCAGTTTTGATGCACGATTAGGATTTAGTAATGTAGTATTTAATGTGGATAATTTTCCTCTTTATGTGTCATATGAAAACAACCAAAAATTTGCAGATTATGGGTGGTTTTTTGGTAATAAACTACCTTTTAGATATGGTGCAGTATTTTCAACTGATATCAGCTTTGATAGCTTTACTATGAGCATAGAAATGCCATTTTTTTCAGACCCCTGGTTTAATGATGACTTTAACGATAGACAAGAATCAATGGATTGGATAGACTTTTTTCTAAGTGGTGAACTTACAACTCCAGCAACTGAAACTGACGATGATGAGGATAAAATAACAGGTTTTACATGGGATATAACTGCATCTTATAAACCTAGTATACCATTCCTTGAACCATGGATTACCGATATTTCTTTAAATACTATAAACTCAGCTGTTGTCTTTACGACTCAAAGAGAAGATTCTAATGACTTTTACAATACTAATGTATACACAAATAGTCCTAATAGAGAGTTCTTTTATCCTTCTCAAATTAAGCCACTAACATTAAAAAGTAGCTTATCAGGAACCCTCGTAGACTGGTCTACTGAAGAAAAGCCTACAACGTACAGTAATTCTAATACGGAAATTACAAGCGAACAAAAGGATGTTATTGCTACAATGCAATCGCCATCAACAGTGTCAAAAGACGATACTGTTGAAAACGATGAAGATGCATTGAATAATACAAACGAAAATGAGATTCAACGTGAATATCTTTTATCTAATGAAACACTGCCTTTAGCAAAAATAACCTCTATAACAACAAAGGAGTCTATTCAAAGTTCTTATTCACTTACATACGACATTGACCCTGAACTTTCAACATTGTATGCATATAGTGGTACAAAACCACATAGCCAAATTCCAATATCACCGTCAGACTTTGATATAACAAATCCAAAATCTGGCCAGTTTACTTTTAAATCGCCTATTACAATTAACAGTAACTTGCAACTATATTCGTCACTTGTAACTGTAACAAACTCATTAAGCTTTTTGCCTGAACATCAAAACCATTACATTCTTTCTTCAGAATACCATACTGAAAGTGAAAAGGAAAGTATAATTATAGGTGATTATGGTGCTCATCAGTTAGATGTTAAGAATACTAATAAGCTTACAGTTAAACCCTTTTTAGAAAATGAGATATTTTCTAACTCATCAATTAACTGGAACACTGCTGTAAGTCTTATAACTACTGACTTTACGGGAACATACCAACAGCCTAAGTGGGATTATGTTAAAGCAACTTGGGATGAAGATTCTATTACAACGCATAATTTAAATGCAGTTTTAGAAGCTAGACAGGAGGATTTTTATCAGCGTTTAACCTTAGAAACAAACCTACCCCCACAAGTAGACCAATATACCGGTAAACTTGATTTTGGTTTTCCTGTAGGAAGTTTATCATTTTCTTCTGGTTATAAACAGGTAAGTTCTCTTTTAGACAATTGGGAATTTCAGCCATTTTCACAGTCTGCAACATTTAAGTTTTTTGAAAATACAGATAATAACACACTGACTATGAGTCAGGCTTATAAATACAACATTGAAGATTCTCATTCTGAAACGCTTACTACCTCTCTATCATGGCGTGGTTTAAAACTAGCATATGATATGAGACATGAGTATTCGTATACTTTGGATATTGATAAAGGCTGGATTGCAAGTAGTGAGGAATCATTTTTACCATATTCAACTTCATTACAATGGAATATTTCAAACTACCAAATCAAAAGTAGTGATGATAGCATTATTATTAAGCCTGCATTGTCTACTAATGTTACATTAGACATGATTATACCCACAAGAAGTTACCTCAGTTTTAAGCCTTCACTTTCATTAGAAATATCAAACTTTTTATCGCTAACATTTTCAGCAGAAAGTAGAAATGAACAGCTTGTTAAATATTTTCAAGATATAATAGGTTTTACTCCTGAAATACCAGGAGAACAAAACATATTTATAGATTTATTTAATTCGTTCGCTTTTTTTGATGAAGAAAAGCGTCAGTCATCCGGATTCAAAATTGAAAGTTTTAACATTGCACTAGAACATGATTTGCATGATTGGATTCTTACATCAGAATTTGAAATTGAACCTAGAATTATTACAGAATCAAATGGAGACAAAAAATTTGATTATAGTCCTTATTTTACTCTCTCTGTTTTATGGAAACCTATGTCCAGCTTGAAAACAACAATTGAAGATGATTATGGAGAGTTTACACTTAATCCGTAGAGACTTCTACATTCATTATTTTTCTTGCATTTTCCATTGTGATACTTATTTGTTTAAAATGCTCATATACAGTGTAGTACACAATTTCAGTGTTTTTGCCTTTAGGAGTAATTGTATAACGTAACTCATCTGGTATATTAATTAACAAAAGTTCGCGTACTCTATCAGAAATCACTATTTCAGAAGGAGGACAAACTTGTTCTAACCTTGAAGCAGTATTTACAGTATCACCAATAAGTGTGTTATCAAAACGATTATTTCCTCCAACATTCCCACGAATAACAGGGCCTGTATGAATGCTAATTCTAAAATGGATTTCTTGTTGATCTTTTAATCTTTTAAACTTATTTGCTATTTCTAATTATTTTTGTACAAAATACATACTTCTAGCTGCATCTTCGGCTGAATCAAAAACAGCAAAAAATGCATCACCAATGAATTTATCTATGTCACCATTATGGGTATAAACATACCTTGTTACTACTTCGTATACTTCATTTAAATTTGCAATAACTTCTTTTGGTGATAAGTTTTCAGACATTTTGGTAAAGCCAACAATATCTCCAAAGACTACTGTAGCTTCTTTTTCTTCTTCTGGAAGTTTCATTTTTTGAATATCTGCACATTCTTGAGCCGTGTTCCAAATAGTTCTTGGAACATAGTCTTTTATAAGATCGAGCATAATGTAGTCAGTAACAGCTTCATCTTGTAAGTGTGTAGTTTTATTAATTTTTTCTGACATTACCAATGCATTAAGTAAAAGAGGTCGCAAAGAAAGAAATGATATTGTATCTCGTATTCTATCTACTGAAACAACTTTATCTGCCCCTAATTGTAGCATTTCTTTTATATCTTTTTTATTTGCCTTTGGTACTATTACAAATACAAAAATATGATGCAAGGCAACATCTGATTTTATTGTTGATATAAAATCAGCAACTTTTTCTTTTTCAAGATCCGAATCTATAACAACAAGTCCAACACGTTGTGAAAAAAGGTGATTATACGCTACTTCTATACTTGTTTCACTAAGAAGAATAATTTGAGTATTTTGATTTTTTTCAAACTCACGAATTGAGTTGGTCCATCTTCTTAAATCATGTCTTCCGACATATAACACTTCTAAAGCCATGAGGTATTTTAATTGATAAACCTATGTTAGTCAAGAAAAATTTATGCATTTCTTTGAATATTTATACAGTTTTTACTTATGATTTACTTTATGTATAGTTATAATGACAAAAAATCTTTATTGTCTTTTAGATAATCGAATACTGTAAAATATGTAACTTCTATGTTTTTTCCCTTTAGCTTAGTAGTAAAACATAAATCACTTGGAATCTGTATTTTTATTGATTCTCTTACCTTTTCAGAAATTACAATTTCACCATGTGGGCAAAGTGGCTCTAAACGGGAAGCAGTATTTACGGTATCTCCAATTAGGGTATTATCAAAGCGCTTGTCTCCCCCTACATTACCACGAATAACGGGTCCAGAGTGAACACTTATCCTGAAAAGAATTTCATTTTGATTTTGGCTGCGTCGAATACTATTAAGTCTTTCAAATTCTGACTGTATATTTATCATACTTTTTACGGCATCTAGTGGGTCATTAAACACAGCAAAAAATGCATCCCCAATGAACTTGTCTATGTCACCATTGTGTATATGCACATTTCTAGTTACCACTTCATATGCTTCATTAAGATAAAAAATAACTTCCTTTGGTGTTAACTTTTCAGATATTTTAGTAAATCCTACAATATCACCGAATACAACAGTGGCATCTTTTTCTTCCCCAGGAAGAGAAAGTACCTGTAAATGCGCACATTCTTGTGCTACATTCCAAATTGTTCTAGGAATATAATCTTT
>CAYJKA010000081.1:0-8121 GCA_964370655.1 uncultured Treponemataceae bacterium
GCGTGTTCGGGAAATCCCGGTCCTGGTGGATGGGGATGTGTAATCTTGGTAGACGGGACAGAAACACCCTTAAGTGCTGGGGACAAAAACACCACTAATAACCGAATGGAATTGCTCGCCGTAATAGAAGGCTTAAAGCATATTTCAATGAGGCCAGATTTATCTCAAAGAGCTATAACTATTGTTACCGATAGCCAATATGTAAAAAACGGTATTACCGATTGGATAATCAATTGGAAAAAAAATGGCTGGAAAACAGCAGCTAAAAAACCGGTAAAAAATCAAGACTTGTGGATTGCGTTAGACGAGCTTGTTTCAAAATTTACTATAGACTGGCAGTGGGTAAAAGGCCACAGTGGAAACAAGTACAATGAAATGTGCGATAAACTTGCTGTCGAAGCAGGAAAGGCCTTGTAGTTTTCACTAATAAAAGCCCTGTGTAAGCCCTTGTTTTTTAACAAAACTCTGAGTATAATAGTTATATGTATGGATTTATTCGTGTAGCTAGTGCTAGCCCAAGGGTATGGGTAGGCGATTGTGAGAAAAATGCCCAAGAAATTATTTCAAATATAGAAAGAGCACATAAAGAAGGTGTGTCTCTTGTTGTCTTTCCCGAACTTTGTCTTACGGGATATACTTGTTCAGACCTTTTTTTTCAAAGGGCATTACAAGAATCTGCTTTGCAATCATTAGCAAAAATTGCAAGTTTTACCAGTGAAAAGTCATTAAGTGCTATTGTAGGACTTCCCTTTGCTTATAAAGGTGCTCTTTATAATGTTGCTGCGGTGTGTTCTGATGGGAAGGTTGTTGCCTTAGTTCCAAAAACGCACATACCTAATTATGCAGAATTTTATGAAAAAAGGCATTTTGCCCCTGCTTTTACAGGATTAAAAGAAGCCTTTGTTTTAAATAGCCAACATAAACCATACAATGTTCCCTTTGGAACAAATCAATTATTTTACAGTTCTTCTAATAAAGATGTTTCCTTTGCTGTAGAAATTTGTGAAGACCTTTGGGTGCCTTTACCTCCTTCAACAAATCATGCGCAAGCTGGAGCCTCTATCATTGCAAACCTTTCGGCTAGCAATGAAGCCGTTTCTAAGAATGAATATAGAAAGCTTTTGGTGTCTTCACATTCTGCAAGGCTAATGTGCGCATATGTGTATGCCGATGCCGGCTTGGGTGAATCTACAACCGATGTAGTGTTTTCTGCTCATAATATTATTGGTGAAAATGGGACTATTTTGAATGAGAGTATTCCTTTTGCACAGGATCCTTTTTGTTTCACAGATATTGACACAGAGAGGCTTTTACAAGAACGACGTAAAAATACTTCGTTTTCTTCTTGTGCACGTATGTTTGAATCTGAGTATGTATGTACTGAAGTGCAGCTACCAGAGCTTATACAGCCTCTTTGTCGAAACATAGATGCATACCCGTTTATTCCTTCAACTTCGCAGGAAATGGAAAAACGATGTAAGGAAATTATTCAAATACAAAGTGCAGGCTTAGAACAACGCTTGCGACACATTAACTGTTCTTCCGTTGTTATAGGGCTATCTGGAGGGCTTGATTCAACTTTGGCTTTATTGGTAACTCTTGAGGCATTTAAAAATTTACAGTTGGATCTAAAAGGTATTATTGCAATTACAATGCCGTGTTTTGGTACAACAGATAGAACCTATACTAATGCTTGCCTATTAGCCAAGGAAAGTGGAGTAGAACTAAAAGAAATATCAGTTTCTGATGCAGTACTGCAACATTTTTCAGACATAGGCCATAACAAAGATGTTCATGATTCAACTTTTGAAAATTCTCAAGCGAGAGAAAGAACTCAGGTACTTATGGATATTGCAAATTCTGTAAATGGTATAGTAATTGGAACAGGAGATCTTTCAGAGCTAGCACTAGGATGGGCAACATATAATGGGGATCATATGTCTATGTATGGCGTAAATGCATCCATACCTAAAACGCTCGTTCGTCATTTAGTTCGCTTCTATGAGGAATCTGCCAAAAAAGACGGCAATACATCTTTAGCAGAGGTATTGCATGATGTTCTTGAAACACCTGTAAGCCCTGAGCTTATCCCAGTTGTAGAGGGAAAAAGCATTCAAGCTACTGAAGAAATTTTAGGTTCCTACGATTTGCATGACTTCTTCTTGTATTATTTTATACGTTGGGGATTTTCTCCAGAAAAAATCCAGTATTTGGCTGAACATGCTTTTAGAAGTGGGCACCAAGATGAACTGTTTTCAAAAACAGAAATAAAAAAAAGATTAACACTATTTATAAAACGATTTTTTTCACAACAGTTTAAACGATCTTGTTTGCCGGATGGTCCAAAAGTTGGCTCAATTAGCTTGTCGCCGAGGGGAGATTGGAGAATGCCAAGTGATGCGCATGTTTCACTTTGGCTGTCAAAATTAGAACACTAATTGTAAAAATACAGCTTCTTTGCCTTTTAGGGTATGGACAAAAATTGCAGAAACGTGTAACCTATAGACTATGGAAAAAGGTACTATATTTTCAAAAAACATACTCGAACAATGTTTAGAAAGTGATGTTATTCAAGCTATGAGTGACGTTACAACTGCTCATAAAAAAGCGCATGTTATTCGAGGTGGCAAAGTTATAGCAGAGGTATTTGGGGCTCAAAAGGTTTTTGAAAGTTTAGCAGAAGGAACAAACCAAGAAGAAGAAAAAACACTTATTGGTAGTTTTCATAATAATTTAACGCTTTTAATACAAAAAACTTGGGTTGAAAAATCAGACGAAGTATTAAAAGATCAAGTGCTATATAAATTAGATGAAGTATGTGCTCTTATGAACAATCAAGAGTATGCTCAAGTATATGAAGGTTTTATTGAGTTATTAAACGAGTCAGTTTTTTTAATGTTTGGCGCAATTTCAACAAAAGACGACTTTTCAGAATATGCCCTTCGAATTGATCCTGGTTTTGGTGTTTTTTGGTGGTTTTTAAAAAGTATTAGTGCAACAATGCCAAAAGATGTAAAAGTTGGTAGATTATACCTGCTTTTAGGGATGATGTTTTTAGCAAATTATTAAAGAGGATTTTTTCTCTCTTAAAATAAAAACTTCTCTATAAGTGAGACAAAATCATGATTAGTGACTCAACTTTTAAATCTCTTAGGTTAGCTGCAACAAAAATTGCTAATCTTACCGCAAAAGAAAAAAATAATGCATTAGTATCGGTTTCAAAATCTTTAGACAAGAACAGGGATGTAATTCTGCTTGCAAATAGTAAAGATGTTGAAGCTGCTCGTCAAAATGGGATGAAAGAAAGCCTTATAGACCGACTTTCATTAAGCAACGAGCGAATAGATGCAATCTTAGAAAGCATAAACATAATTATTTCGCAAACAGATCCAATAGGGGAAATAACAAGTGGGTGGAAAACTGAAAAGGGTTTATCCATTAAAGAAATGCGTGTTCCTATTGGAGTTGCAGCCATTATTTATGAATCTCGTCCAAATGTTACGGTTGATGCATTCGCTTTGGCATGGAAAAGTGGCAACGCTATATTGCTCAGAGGAAGTTCAAGTGCAATTCATTCTAATAAATCGATAGTTACAGCCATTAAAGAAGGACTTAGTAGCGTTAGCGAAGATTATAGCGAAGCACTTTTTTTGGCTGATGGTGGGCGAGAAGAGGTAGGGCAAATACTTACAGCACGTGGCTTAATTGATATTGTGCTTCCTAGAGGCGGAGCTGAACTTATTAAGATGGTTGTAGAAAATGCCAAAGTTCCTGTTATAGAAACAGGTAGTGGTATTTGTCACTTATATGTTGATAAAAGCGCAGACATTGATATGGCCGTAAACATTGCAGAAAATGGTAAAATGCAGCGTCCTGGCACTTGCAATTCCCTTGAAAGCATTCTTGTTCATTCATCATGCTCAACAGATTTTTTATCCAAATTAATAGAACGTTTAAATGGCAAGTGTGAAATTCGAGCTTGTGAAAAAGCGTACGCAATTTTATCTCCAAAAGATAAATTCAATAAAGTAATTCTAGCAAAAGAAGACGATTTTTCAACTGAGTTTTTGGATTTCATTGTTGCAATAAAAATAGTAGACTCTTTAGAAGAAGCTGTATACCACATCAATGAGCATAATACAAAACACTCGGAAGCAATAGTGACAAAAGACCTTTCTAGTGCAAAGTATTTTCAGCAAAATGTTGATGCTGCTTGTGTGTATGTAAACGCCTCAACTCGTTTTACCGATGGAGGTGAGTTTGGCTTTGGTGCAGAGCTTGGTATTAGTACGCAGAAGATGCATGCCCGTGGCCCTATGAGTTTAAAGGCACTTACAACTATTAAATATTTAATTGATGCAGAAGGATTGATACGATGACCATAGCACAGACGCTAGAAAAAGCACGTAAGATAGTAATAAAAATTGGTTCGAATACGCTTGCAAAAGAAGATGGCACCATAAATATAGATTGGATGAATAATTTTGCAAGTCAATGTGAAAAGCTAATTGCAAAAGGTAAGCAATTGGTAATAGTTTCATCTGGAGCTCAGGTGGCAGGGCTTTCTACTTTGAAACGGTGGACTCGAAAGAAGGATATTCATTATAGGCAAGCTCTTTGTGCAATAGGACAGGTGGAGCTTATGAAACAGTGGCTCGATTCGTTTATAAAAAATGGGATGCACATAGGGCAGCTTTTAATTACAAAAGATGACTTTGCTGATAAACAACGAACTCTAAATATGAGGAATACACTTTTTACCCTTGTTGATGAAGGTGTTATACCTGTTATAAATGAAAATGATTCTGTCTCTTTTGAAGAAATTAGCATTGGGGACAATGATAACCTAAGTGCTTTAACAGCTATCCTTTGGAGTGCAGACGCTCTTATCCTTTTTAGTGATATTGATGGGGTTTATGATAAAAATCCAAAAGAGCACTCTGATGCACAGCTTGTAGAACTAGTTACAGATATACCTGTTTTAAAAGAAAATATTAGTATGAATAGTAAAAGTGATTTTGGAACAGGCGGAATGGTTACTAAAATTGAAGCAGCTGAAAAGGTAATGGAATATGGAATCTCCATGATTTTAGCAAATGGATCAACAGAAATGATACTAGAAAAACTTGTGTCTGGCGATGCACCAGGGACTCTTTTTTATACAGAATGATATGTAATTGATAGTCGGAGGTAAGGATGAGCAGTGTAAAAATTGGCTTGGTAGGATGTGGCGAAATGGGCGGAGCTCTGATTAGGGGAGTTTCAAAGTCTGTTGAAAGTGGCAGTATTGTTCTTTTTAATAGAACTGCAGAAAAAGCAGAAAAACTTGCCCAAGAAATTAATGCCTTTGTATTTAAAAGTGAAAGCGAAATTTTAAAGCAAAATTGTAAATATATTTTTTTAGCAGTTAAACCTTATGCAATTAAAGACGCAATAAAAAATCTTTTTGAAGGCTCTGATGCTTGCGCTACAACATTAGTTTCTGTTGCTGCAGGTGTATCGTTGCAAGACTTAAAAGATTGTCTCCCTGAGAATCAAAAAAATACCGTTTCTTTAATAAGGCTTATGCCAAATACTCCTTGCCACGTAGGAGAGGGTATGATTGGCTTGAGTGCTGATACTACTGTGGATACAAAGATTATTGATGATTTAAGCTTGTTATTAAAAAAAGCTGGCATTGTTGAACGCGTTACGGAAAATCTTTTAGATGCTGTTACAGCTTTAAGTGGTTCTGGAGTTGCTTATGGCTTTATGTTTATTGAGGCCCTAGCCGATGCTGGTGTGCAATTTGGAATGACTAGAAAACAAGCGTATGTATATGCAGCTCAAATGTTAAAAGGAGCTGGTGCTATGGTGTTAGAAACTGGTATTCATCCTGGAGTACTAAAGGACGGTGTATGTTCGCCAGGTGGAATAACTATTAAAGCACTGGATACTTTGGAAGAAAGAGGGTTTAGGGGTACTGTAATTGCAGCTGCAAAGAAGGCCTTTGAAGTATCGAGAGGACTTGGAAAATAAACTTGTTATCCTTGGCGAAAAGTGTGTCATTGCTTGAGCGAAGCCGAAGGGTCTTATTAAAACAGAGATTTCTTTACTTTAGGCAAAATGACGACTGTTTTTACCCAGCATAGATAAATGAATTGATAAAACATAGAACAGTGAGGAAACGTATGAAATTTGGACTTATTGGGGCAGCTAGAATTGGGAAGCGTTTTTGTGACGCAATACAACTTGTTCAAAATGCAAGCGTAGAAGCGGTATCTTCTGCAACACCTGGAAAGGCTCAGAGCTTTTCTGAGGAAAAGGGAATACCTTTTTATTATTCAAGTTATGAAGAAATGCTGCAAAATGCAGATATAGACTGTGTGTATATTTGTACAACACATAATTTTCATTATGAAAATCTTTTATTGTGCATAGAATATAATAAGCACATTATTTGCGAAAAACCATTTGTTTTACATAAAAACGAGGCAGAGGATATTTTTAATAAGGCGCGAGAAAAGAAACTCTTTGTAATGGAGGCAGTGTGGACACGTTTTGTTCCTTCTTTTTCTAGGGCAAAAGAATGGATTTCAAAAGGCTTAATTGGTGAAGTGAAATCTGCAAATTATACGGTAGGATTTAAAGCACCGGATGATCCAAACCATAGAATAGTAAATCCTGATTTAGCTGGTGGTGCGCTATATGATATTGGCGTGTATTCTATACTAAATACAACTTTTTTAGTTGGTCAAGAGATTATTGATACAACATCTTTAATGGAAACAGATAGCAATAATAAAGTTGATCTTACTACAAGCATAGTTGTTCGCTTTTCAAAAGCAATTGCAACGTTAACAAGCACAATTGCCACAAATGTGGACGATTATTGTGTTGTTTATGGAACGAAGGGTAAAATATTTATAGAAGATCCATTCTTTGTTGATAAATGCACATTATCTTTGGATGATGGCAGTGTTGAAGTTTTTGAAGTAGAGCGTGGCAATGGATTTGAATTTGAAATTGAGCATGCTATTGATTGTATAAATGCAGGAAAGCTAGAAAGCGATATTATGTGCCACAAGGACACAATAGAATGTGCTGGAATTTTTGACAAATGCTTTGCTGAAAACAAAGGGTTGTTTGGATAAGTTATGTAACGTCATTTCAACAAACGTGGAGAGGTCTCTTTTACAAAAGAGACCTCTTTTCAATGCTCGAGGTGACGGAAGATTTCCTAAAATCTTTTCTGCGTATTGTTTTGAAGTACGGTATAGCCGTCAACTTCTTCAAAGCCTATTTTTTTATATAAACTTGCAGCTTCAGGATTATCAAAAAATAGGGCTACAAAGTCTTTTCCTTTATCAAATTGGTCACTACAAGCCTTTGTTACCAAAATTGTTGCAAGGCCTTTTTTCCTATAGTTAGGATTTGTTGCAACGCCTAAGAGCATTGTGCCTATTGAGCATTGGGCTCCAGCCATAGCTGATGCAACAATGGTTTCATTATCAGAAAAAATGTAGGCATTTGAGTCTTTATGTAAATTTTCGTTTGTGCGCTGTCTGTAACCTTCTTCTTGCCCCTTATAGTTTTTTTCAAACTCAGCTATTGTAAAGTAAAAATCTACAAGGTCATCTCCCTTGTTTGCTGGAAGTTCTGAATATATAAGTTGACTGTTTGCATTTTGTACATTGCTTTTTACTAGGGTTTCACTTGTACAGCGAAGAAGGCTCGTTGGCCTAAATGTAAAGGCAGGGAAATTGTTTTTTAGTTTTTCAACAACACTGTGCTTGCCCCCAATGGTATCAACTTTTTCAAAACTATTTATGAGTAATGATGCTTCTTGTGTGCTATAATTTTCATTTTGGCTGTATATAAGCACTATGCTAAAGTAACGCAAAAGTACAAAGTCCCATTCATCATTATTTTGTTCTTGTATGTTTGCAAAAGCTTCTACTTTATCGCCTTCAAGGCCGTAGTTTTCAATGTTAGCTCTAAAAAACAGATTTGGAACTGCATCTTTTGAAAGGTATTCTTTTAATTTTTCAGCATCTTTTTGCTCTAATTTTTGAATCATTTTTTAACTCCAGTTTACAATGTCATCTATGTTTTTTCGTTTTTTATCACGAAGTTTATCGC
>CAYJKA010000082.1:0-4245 GCA_964370655.1 uncultured Treponemataceae bacterium
GAAGCAATAGACGATGTTGAAGAGCTTAAAGAATCTAGCATAGCTTCAGCCTCTGTACAAACTTCGATTGTTGATAAGTTAAATAGGACAATACATAATATTGATGATACAGATTTAGGTGAAAAAGGTACTAAATTTGATGAAAATAATACTGACTTGGCAGAAGAGGATCTATTTATTGGGGAGAAAAAACCTCAATCTAGTAAATCAGAACCAGTAGAAAATTATTTTGAAAACTTTGATTTTAGTATTTCTTCTATAGATTTCTCACATTTAGATGATGATTTAGGTTCTGAGGATAGTGAAGAAAAAGAGGAAACATATGGTGGTAGTAATGATGTTAACAGTGTTGAAAAACTTGAAACTTCGTCTTTTAGTTTTGTTCATCGTTTCTTAAAAACTCAAGAGCCATTGATAGAAATCCGATCTGAGGAAATAGATACAATAGTTGAAGAAGCAGGGATATTCATGATACCAAAGAATCTTACTGTTAAAAATGACAATGTAAATAAAGACTTTAAATCATTGGTAGACTCTGTTTTAAAGTAATATAGGAGAACTTATGACATTTAGTACAGAATTAAAGGTGCGTTCTTATGAATGTGATTCATATAACCATGTAAATAATGCAGTGTATTTAAATTATTTAGAGCATGCAAGAATGCAGTATATGCATGCTATTGGTTTTGATTACAAGGGGATTGTAAAAGCTGGTTTTCATATGTATGTAACTGAAATTGACATAAAATATAAGGCTTCTGCTGTTTTGGATGACATACTTTTTATCGAAGTAAAACCAACTAAATTAAAGAAAATATCGGGAGAATTTTTTCAAACGGTAAAAAAAGAAGATGGAACACTTTGTGCCGAAGCAACCGTTCGGTGGGCTTGTGTAGATTCAAATACAGGACGTCCTTCAAGACTCCCTGAGGAATTTTTTGTAGCAGGCTTGGAACCTGAAGTATAGAAAGTAAAAAAAACAACAGAGACAAATATCTCTGTTGTTTTTTTTATGCTATAATAGAATTAGAAAGAAACTCTCCAAGAAACAGGAATGCTCCAGAAAAATTCGTTTACATCGCCTGTTTGCCACCAAACTGGCATTAAGTTAATGGCTGCAGATAATCTATTGTTATCGCTAATATTCCATACTACATGAGGTGAAACATTTAAGCGTGCTCCAGAATCATAAAAATCACTAGTTGTGTCAGCATCTGATCCTAAGCCCCAGCTAGCATTAATACCTGCTAATACTTCATCAGAAATGCTCATTTCAGCTACGATAGCTGCAAACATTGAAACACCTTTATTTTGTGCATTCCAAAATGTTATAGTATATTCAGGAGTTAAGCGGAATCCATCTTTGTAGAAAAGAATTCTACCACCAAGTGATGTGCTGTTGTTTATGTCAAAGTTTGTCCATACATCAAGGTCAAAACCATCTAGAGCATAGATTGATGAACCTAAATATATGTTATTTCCTGTGCTGCCAAAACTTCCATTATATGCAAACCCAAGAGTAAAAAGGTCTTCAATTTTTGCATGAACACCGAGACCTGCACGTGTTGAGCCTGTAATCCCTCCGTTTAATGCAGCTCCTACAATAATTGTGTCTTCAAAAGAGTATCGAGCAGCTAGTGCGTCTTCTGCAAAGTAGTTCATTACAGTGCTTACGCTATTACCAAAAATGCCAAGGCCCGCAGATTCTGGCACTTCGTATGATGCATAGCTAGGGCCAGAGAAAGGTTTAGGTCCAATTTCCCAATCAAGGTTTGTACCAACACCAAGGTCTAAGTTAGTTATAGGGCTCATAATTGCATTGAAATTCCACTCGTGGATTTTTGCTGATGCACTTCCATTAGGAAATACTGTCCATGCAATATCACCTGCAATGGTTAACCCATTTGCAGCTTTTAGGTTTGCAGTAAAATAGTTTACAAAACCCTCAAATTGTACTTTTTCATCCTGTCCTTTTTTTGGTGGATTAATCATGCTTCCTGTTCCTACACCAGTATATATAGTGTTAGAAAATCCAGGGTCTTGTGCTTGTGTGAAAGCAAAACTACTTGCGAGCATTAAAATTGCACTTACAAAAATAATTTTTTTCATTTTTTTCTCCTAATTTGAAAATAAAAATTCGTTATAATGACGTTATTATACAAATTGTTAGCTTCAGTGTCAAACGGTTTTAATGGTATACGACAGTCCCTTTGGCACACTTTCTTTTCTGTTGATTGACTTTATGTTAAAAATATGTAAAAATGTATTAGTCTTTACTATAATAAACAAACACTTGGAGCAAAAGAACATGGAAATACGGCTGGAGTCACTTTCGAGAAGCTATGTCGGTTCACACGGTAATATACATGCAGTAAAAAACATCTCGCTTTCTATTCCTTCAAATACAATATATGGAATTATTGGACGAAGTGGTGCTGGAAAGTCAACCTTAGTTCGGCTCATAAGTTTGCTTGAAAAACCAGATGCAGGGTGTATCTATTATAATGATGAAAAAGTAGACGCACTTTCAAAACATGATTTAATATCTCATCGCCGACGTTTGGGTATGATATTTCAAAATTTTAATCTTTTTAGTTCAAGAACTGCGGGTGAAAATATTGCCTATCCCTTAGAACTTTCTGGAATGCCAAAACAAAAAATAAAAGAAAGAGTTGAAGAATTATTAGATTTAGTAGGCTTATCTGATCGATATTCAGCCCCAATAAGTACTTTGTCAGGTGGTCAAAAACAACGCATTGCAATTGCTCGTGCTTTGGCTAATAAGCCGGATATTTTGTTTTGTGATGAAGCAACAAGTGCTTTAGATCCTGAAACGACACAGTCAATTTTACAGTTAATTCGAGATATTCAAAAGAAAATGAATCTTACTGTGGTAATGATAACACACCAAATGGAAGTTGTGCGTGATGCTTGTAGTCAAGTTGCGGTTCTTGATGATGGTGGTGTTGTAGAACAAGGGTTTGTGGATGAAATATTTGCTCATCCAAAGTCTTCTGTTACAAAAGGATTTTTGTCAACACTACTTTCTGCCGAGCCATTTAGTAAAATTGAATATGATTCAAAGAGTAGTGAACAAGGCTCTCTTGTTAGGTGGTCAGATGATGGAGGTGCGTATACGCTGCGTTTTATTGGGGACTCAACAGGTGCACCTTTATTAAGCCAAGCTACAAAAAAGTTTGACGTTGATTTTAATATTAGGGCGGGTGGCATTCAGCACCTTCCAAATAAGAATATTGGTACTATGATAACAGATATACTTGGAACCGATGAAAACATTAAAAAAACAGTTGAGTGGTTACATGAGAATGGAGTTGTTGTAGAGACTTCTTTAGAAGGAGGACGCAATGATTGATTTTGAAGCTCTATTTTCATTAGTAGGCGATGCTACTGGTGAAACACTTATTATGGTTTTTGTTTCTACAATTGTATCAATTCTCTTGGGCTTACCTCTTGGAGTTCTTTTATGCATTTCAGATCCTAGTACAGGAATAAAGCCACGCCCTGTGTTATATGTAATACTAACGAGAGTTGTTAATGCTCTTAGATCATTTCCTTTTTTAATTTTAATGATTATTTTATTCCCTTTATCTCGACTTATTATAGGAACGAGCATTGGAACGGCGGCAACTATTGTGCCTCTTTCAATTGCAGCAGCGCCTTTTGTTGCAAGAATTATTGAAACTTCATTAAAAGAAGTTGATCCCGGTGTTATTCAAGCTGCTCGTGCAATGGGTTCTACAACATTACAAATAATTGCAAAGGTGTTAATGCCCGAAGCTTTACCTTCACTTGTCTCTGGTATTACTCTAACTATTATAAACCTCATTGGATACTCTGCTATGGCAGGTGTAATTGGTGGAGGTGGATTAGGAGACCTTGCAATACGGTATGGATATCAACGCTTTAGACCAGATGTAATGGTTGCATCTGTTGTTGTCATATTGCTGTTAGTTGAAATTGTACAATTTGTTGGAACAAAATTTAGCGCAAATTTATTAAAAAGACGCTAAATTAGTATAGGAGAAATAATGAATGTCGAGTCACAAATAGTGTCTCTTCATTCATTTAAAAGTTTGCGTTGCAAACTTAATATTAAATGCCGTTTTAGCTATGCATAAAACGGCTTGAAAAAACAAGTTCAAAAGCTGATGCTTTTTCCATGTTTTTTCATAGGAGAAATAATGAATGTCGAGTCACAAATAGTGTCTCTTCATTCATTTAAAA